>JABEVF010000117.1 GCA_013043965.1 Gallionella sp.
CAAATGACCAAAGAATTTGTCCTCTGCAGCCTTGGGCGTAAGGCCAAAGCTCTCTGATTGCTCTGCGGGGCGAAATCCAAGCACGGCGCCTTCATCATGTATGACATCCGGCCTATGATAGCTATACAGGCGAAGCCTGAGAGCGGCTCGCATCGCTTTGGTAGCAATTTTGACTTCCTGCAGATCTTCCGAGCCGGCAAGTGGTGACGAACGCGCCTGATCCGCAAGTTCCGCGCAAAGTGGGAGGAGCCGACCGATCAAGGAGTTTGCAGTTGACTGTAGTGCGTCTGGTAATTTATTCCAATATTGATCGGCCGTGTAAAAATCCGAGAGGAAGTGTGGCCCCGGCTCCTCTTCTGGAACCGTCGAAGCAGCGGCAGTAAAATATTTTTTGGCATCGTTCGACAGTGCTCGAAATACTTCATGCAATTCGGATTTCGCAATTTCAGCCATGAGTGGAAATACCTATCAAACTTAAGAGGCCACAATGTACCGGAGTTGAATTGCCTTGCCTATCTGCTTCAATATGGCGGGCAACTTGTTGCCCACCATGATTTTCGTTTTCGCTCTTCGCTTTTATTCCCCTGTGCGCCGCCTCGACCAGACGCAAACGAGCGGTGAGGTTGGGCGAGCACTGTTTGAGCACCTGGCCGCGTAGCGGATCGTGCGAGTTGCGCAGCCCCGCTTGCTTGCGGCTGATCGAGGGTACCGCGCAGCGGCGGCAAACCGGGGTCGCCTTCTTTTTGGTTACTTTTTCTTTGGCGAAGCAAGAAAAAGTGACTAGCTGTCGGGCTACCCCCGGCGGTTTTGTTTTGATTTTAGGTACGCTCACCCTTCGACATAGCCATTCGACTAGGCTATCAAACAACGATAGCCTAGTCGCCGGTTATCAGGGCGAACGGCTCCTTATTTACAAATCCAGCAACACCCTCCCCGGATATTCCAGCGCCTCCTTGATCGTCGCCAGGAACAGCACCGCTTCGCGGCCATCGATGATGCGATGATCGTAGGACACCGCGAGATAGTTCATCGGCCGTATCACCACTTGCCCGTTCTCGGCAACAGGACGATCTTTCGTAGCATGGATGCCGAGTATCGCGCTCTGCGGCGGGTTGATGATGGGCGTGGAGAGCATCGAGCCGAACACGCCGCCGTTGGAAACAGTGAACGTGCCGCCAGTGAGCTCTTCCATGGTGAGCTTGCCGACCTTGGCTCGCGCGCCGAAATCAGAGATTTGTTTTTCGATGTCGGCAAAGGAGAGTTTGTCGGCATCGCGGATGATAGGCACGACCAACCCGCGCTCGCTGCCGATGGCGACGCCGATATCGAAGTAACCGTGGTAAATGATATCGGTACCGTCCACCGAGGCATTGACGATCGGAAACTTCTGCAACGCCAGCACCGCCGCTTTGACGAAGAACGAGGAGAAGCCGAGCTTGACGCCGTGTTTTTTCTCGAACGCGTCTTTGTAGCGATTACGCAAGTCCATCACCGGTTGCATATTCACTTCGTTGAAGGTGGTCAGGATCGCGGCGTTCTGCTGCGATTGCAGCAGGCGTTCCGCGATGCGCAGCCGGATGCGCGTCATCGGCACGCGCTGTTCGGGACGGTTGCCGGGCGGCGCGATGACAGGGACATTCGTTTCAACCGAGGCCACGGGTTGTTGCATGGCCTGTAGCACATCTTCTTTAGTCACCAGACCATTCCGTCCGCTGCCTTCCAGTCGGCTGGCATCGACATCCAACTCATGCGCCAATTTGCGCGCCGAGGGCGACACGGCAGCGGACTGACTCGTTGCGGCAGCAGCAGCGGATGTGCCAGTCGCGACAGCGCTTGTATCGATCAGCGCGATGATTTCGTTGCTGCCGACTTTCGCCCCATCCGCCTTGATGATCTTGCTGAGCACGCCACTTTTCGAGGCGGGCAATTCCAGCACCACCTTGTCGGTTTCCACATCGATCAGGTTTTCGCCCTCGCGCACGGCATCGCCGACCCGCTTGTGCCAGGTGAGCAGCGTGGCTTCGGAAACAGACTCGGAAAGTTGCGGGACTTTGACTTCAACCAAAGGGGATTGAACGTTACTCATGGTGTACAGCTCCTGGATGAGGTTTATCGTCGAGATCGTCGCGGAACGCCGCTTCGATCACAGCTTTTTGTTGTTCCTGATGCACCGCCAGGTAACCGGCGGCGGGTGCGGCGGATGACGGGCGCAGCGCGTAATCCAGCCGCATGTCTTTGCGCAAATGCCGCAGCAGATAATGCTGGATACGATGCCACGCGCCCTGGTTGCCCGGCTCTTCCTGGCACCAGACGAATTCGCCGGCGTTCGGGTATGCCGCGACCTGCGCGGCAAAATCGTCATGAGGAAAAGGATAGAGCTGCTCGATGCGGATGATCGCCATGTCGCTGATCCCTTTGGCGCGCCTGGCGGCAAGCAAGTCGTAATACACCTTGCCGCTGCACGCGATAATGCGGCGGACATTATTGGGCAAGAGCGCAGCCTGCTGCGCGACATCTGATGATCGCCCAATGAATTGGGCTCCTACATCGCAATCAGGAATAATCGGTTGGAAACGGCCTTGCGTGAAATCGCTCAATGGGGAGGCCGCATCCTTGCTGCGCAACAGGCTCTTGGGGGTGAACACGATGAGCGGCTTGCGGAAAGGCCGCAGCATTTGACGGCGGAGCAAATGGAACATCTGCGCCGCGGAAGAAGGGATGCAGACCTGAATGTTGTAATCCGCGCACAGTTGCAGATAGCGTTCGATGCGCCCCGAGGAATGCTCGGCCCCCTGGCCTTCGTAGCCGTGCGGCAGCAGCAGCACCAGTCCGCACAATCGCCCCCACTTCACCTCCCCCGAGGCGATGAATTGATCGATGACCACTTGCGCGCCATTGGCAAAGTCCCCGAACTGGGCTTCCCACAGCACCAATGAATTCGGCCTTGCCGTGGCATAGCCGTATTCGAAACCCAGCACCGCCTCTTCAGACAAAAAAGAATCGATCACGGTGAAATTCGCCTGATCGGGGGACAGATGTTGCAGCGGGGTATAAGCCCCTTCGTGCCACACGGTACGGTTCTGGTCATGCCATGTCGCGTGGCGGTGGAAGAAGGTGCCGCGCTGACTGTCCTGCCCGCACAACCTGACCGGATAACCCTCGCTCAACAAAGTCGCATAAGCGAGATTCTCCGCCATACCCCAATCCAGCGGCAATTCGCCGCGCGCCATCGAGACTCTATCATCGACGATTTTTTGCACGCGCGATTGCAGCACGAAGTTTTCCGGCACAGTCGTCAGCGGCACCGATAACTGCTGCAACTTTGCCAATGGCACGCCGGTATCGACTGGCACATCCCAGTGGATGTCGGCCTTGTAAGCACTCCAGTCGGTGGTGATCTTGCCACTACTTTTTTCCAAAGCAGGCTGGATCGAGTTGCGCCCCTGATCCATCGCCTGACGATAGACAGCGACCATTTCCTCGGCTTCCTCCACTTTGATCACGCCCTCACGGACCAAACGCTCCGCATACACCGCACGCGTGCCGGGATGTTTGCGTATATAGCGATACATGAAAGGTTGGGTGACCAGGGGTTCGTCTTGCTCGTTATGCCCCAGCTTGCGGAAACACACCATATCGATGACCACATCGCGATGGAATTGCATGCGGTAATCCAGCGCGATCTCGGTAACCAGCATGACCGCGTCTGGGTCATCGCCGTTCACATGAAAGATCGGCGCGTCTATCATTTTCGCCACATCGCTGCAATAACTGGAAGAGCGGGTGTCGCGCGAATCCGACGCGGTAAAACCAATCTGGTTGTTGATGATGACATGCACCGTGCCACCCGTGCGGAAGCCGCGCAACTGCGACATCGCCAGCGTCTCTTGTATCACGCCCTGCCCGCTAAATGCCGCATCGCCATGCAATAAGATCGGCAACACTTTCATGCCATCGTGATCTTTGAGCCGCTGCTGGCGCGCTCTGACCGATCCTTCCACCACCGGGTTCACGATCTCCAGATGCGAAGGATTGAATGCCAGCGCGACATGCAACTCACCGCCCGGCGTTTCGATGTCGGCAGAAAATCCCTGGTGATATTTCACATCGCCCGAGGTCAGATGTTCGGCATGTATGCCTTCGAATTCCGCAAACAGCATGGACGGCTGCTTGCCCAGAATATTCACCAGAACATTGAGGCGGCCGCGGTGCGCCATGCCGATCACGGCCTCTTGCACGCCTTGCGCGCCGCAGCGTTGCAACAAGTTATCGAGCAGCGGGATCAGTGTCTCGCCGCCTTCCAGGGAAAAGCGTTTCTGGCCGACGTACTTCGTGTGCAGATAACGCTCCAAGGTTTCTGCCGCGCTGATGCGCTGCAAAATACGCTTGCGTTGTGCCGCGTCGTACCCGGCCACGCCGCGCACGCTTTCCAGACGATTCTGTATCCAGCGTTTTTGCACCACATCGCTGATGTACATGTATTCCGCACCTATGCTCTCGCAATAGGTCTGGCGCAACAATTTCAGTATCTCGCGCAGGGTCATGCGCGCGCCACCGACCAGAGAACCGGTCTCGAAAGTACTGTCCATATCGGGCGCGCCCAGCTCGTAATAAGCCGGATCAAGCTCGGGGACAACCGGCTTGGCATGGCGGTTCAGCGGGTCCAGGTTGGCCACCCGCAGTCCCAGAAAACGATGGGCATTGATCAGTTGCAGCACCTTGACTTGCTTGCGCTCATGCTCGGCTTCGGGCGCGATCAGTTTCGCCGCTGCAACCCTGGGCAAAGCCTCGAAAGCGCGCTGTATAGCACCATGTGCCACATCCGGTGCACCGGGGACTGCGGTTTGCAAACGGTCAAAATAGGCATGCCACTCGGCGGGGACGCTGGCGGCATCCTGCAGATAGCGTTCGTATAACTCCTCGATGAAGGGCGCGTTGACGCCGAACAGCAATGAGCTGTCGCGCATTTGCTGCAAAAAATTATGGGGCTCGTTCACCTTTTGTCCACCGCCACGAAATCGCGCCGCGTGGCACCGGTATAAAGCTGGCGTGGGCGACCGATCTTTTGCCCTTTTTCGGCGATCATTTCGTTCCATTGCGAGATCCAGCCCACGGTGCGTCCCACCGCGAAAATCACAGTGAACATATTGGTCGGTATACCCAGTGCGCGCAACACGATACCGGAATAGAAATCCACATTCGGATAGAGCTTGCGCTCGATGAAATACGGATCGTGCAAAGCGATCTGTTCCAGCTCCATCGCCAGCTTGAACAGCTTGTCGTTCTCCAACCCCAGCTCTTGCAGCACCTCATAGCACGTCTCGCGCATCACCGATGCGCGCGGATCCATATTCTTGTATACCCGGTGACCAAACCCCATGAGCCGGTATTTCTTGTCTTTCACGCCTTGCACATATTCCGCGACACGCGACACATCGCCGATCTCTTCCAACATTTTCAACGCGGCTTCGTTCGCTCCGCCGTGAGCGGGACCCCACAGGGCGGCGATGCCCGATGCGATGCACGCGAAAGGATTAGCACCGCTCGAACCCGCCAAACGCACCGTGGAGGTGGACGCATTCTGTTCATGGTCGGCATGCAAAATAAAGATTCGCTCCAAGGCGCGCACCAACTTTGGATTGGGCACATAGTCTTCGGCCGGAGTGGCAAACATCATGTACATGAAGTTTTCCACATAGCTGAATTTGTTTTTCGGGTAGATAAAGGGCTCGCCGACATTGTATTTGTAGGCCATCGCGGCAATCGTCGGCAGTTTGGCTAACAGGCGGAAGGCAGATATTTCTCGATGTTCGGGATTATTGATATCCAGCGAGTCGTGATAGAACGCCGACAAGGCGCCCACCACACCCACCATCACGGCCATCGGATGCGCATCGCGGCGGAAACCGCTAAAGAATCTCGCCAACTGGTCGTGCACCATGGTGTGTTTGGTGACATGTTCGACAAAATCTTGCTTTTGCGCGGCGCTCGGCAGCTCGCCGTTCAGCAACAGATAACACACCTCGAGAAAATCGGGCTGTTCGGCCAATTGCTCGATCGGATAGCCACGGTAGTAAAGCAAACCGGCATCGCCATCGATAAAAGTGATTTCCGAGGTGCAACTCGCGGTGGAAAAAAATGCCGGGTCGTAGGTAAAAACGCCCAACGCGCTTAGCCCGTGTATATCGATCACATCTGGTCCGAGCGTACCGGAAATCATCGGTAATTCGATACTGCGTCCATCATCCAAAGTCAGAGTTGCCACACGTTTCGTTTCCATATCAATCCCTATTTTTATTGCTTACCTGTCAAGCCGATTTTATTTTTTCCAACAAAGCCGACTGTGCCGCATCGCCGACTGCCTGTCTGCCCGACATCATATCCCAGAGCGTGTTGTCGGGCAGATCGAGCAACGCATCGAATATCCGCAATTCCGCCTCGCTTAATGTCGCATAATGCCGTGCGACAAAGGGTTGCAGAAAAATATCCAGCTCCAACAATCCGCGCCGGCAACGCCATTGCATGCGCTTTAGAACGGCAGGATTGGGGGTCGAGGATTGAGGATCGAGCAAACCGTCCGCCGTGCTCTCCATGCTGCGATCCTCGCCGCTCGCTTTTGACTTTTCAACCCTCACTATCGCTCCTCGATCCTGCTTTTCCAATCCTCGATCCACGATCCTCAATCCTGTTTCTCATACCATACGCTTGACCATCAGATCCTTGATGTTGCCTATCGCCTCGGTGGGGTTCAACTCCTTGGGGCATACATCCACGCAGTTCATGATTGGGTGGCAGCGGAACAAACGATAGGGATCTTCCAGATCATCGAGGCGCTCAGCTGTGGCCTGATCGCGCGTATCCGCGATGAAGCGATACGCCTGCAACAGCCCGGCTGGGCCGACGAACTTGTCCGGGTTCCACCAGAATGACGGACAGGCGGTCGTGCAGCATCCGCACAAGATGCATTCGTACAAACCGTTCAAATGGGCGCGCTGTTCCGGTGATTGCAGTCGCTCTGTTTCGGGCGGCGGGTCGTTGTTGATCAGGTAGGGCTTAATCGAGTGATATTGCTTGAAGAACTGCGTCATATCGACGATCAGGTCGCGTATCACCGGCAGCCCCGGCAAGGGCCGCAACACCACCGGTTGTGTCAATGACGACAACGGCGTGATACAGGCCAAACCGTTGCGGCCATTGATGTTCATGGCATCCGAACCGCACACCCCTTCTCGGCAGGATTTGCGCAGGGACAAACTATCGTCTTGCTGTTTGAGCAACACCAGCGCGTCCAGTAACATCATCCCGCCAGACGGAAGGTTCAGTTCGTAGTCGCGCATATAAGGCGCGTTGTCAGTATCTGGGTTGTAGCGGTAGATTTGAAATTTCATATAGTTCCTTAAAGCTAGTAGCCGGTAGCTTGTAGTTTGTAGCGAAATCCGGGCTGGCTACCCGCTACAAACCAGCGGCTCAATACGTGCGGGTCTTGAGCGGGAACGAGTCCACGGTTAAGGGTTTGAGACGCACGGGTTTATAGTCGAGTCGGTGGCCTGCTTTAAAATACAGACTGTGTTTGAGCCAAACAACGTCGTCGCGCGACTGGTAATCCTCGCGTGCGTGCGCACCGCGACTCTCTTTGCGTGCCTCGGCGGCGATCATCGTGGCCTGCGCCACCTCGATCAAATTATCCAGCTCCAATGCCTCGATGCGCGCGGTATTGAACACGCGGCTCTTGTCACCTATCTCGGTGCGCGCCACGCGCTCGGCGACTGTTTTGATTTGCGCCACGCCTTCCGCCATCAACTCGGGAAAACGGAACACGCCACAATGTTTCTGCATGACCTTGCGCATCGCGTTACCGACTTCGGCGACGTTCTCGCCGTTTTTCTGATTCTCCAAACGCGCCAAACGACCGAGAGAAAAGTCTCCCGCAGCGGCGGGCAGCGGTTTGACGTGAGGGTTGCTCTTCAGGTCTTCGATGATTTGCCTGCCAGCTTCGCGACCGAACACCAACAGATCCAGCAGCGAATTGCAACCCAGACGGTTCGCGCCATGTACCGACACACAGGCGCACTCGCCCACGGCATACATCCCATGCACAACCTCATCCGGCCCGGTCTTATAGGGAACCACGACTTGCCCGTGATAGTTGGTGGGTATGCCGCCCATCATGTAATGCGCGGTGGGAACCACGGGGATAGGCTCCTTGGCGGGATCGACGTGAGCGAATTTCAGCGCGATCTCGCGTATGCCGGGCAAACGCTGCTTGATCACATCCTCGCCCAGATGATCGAGTTT
This sequence comes from Gallionella sp., assembly GCA_013043965.1. Taxonomy (GTDB): domain Bacteria; phylum Pseudomonadota; class Gammaproteobacteria; order Burkholderiales; family Gallionellaceae; genus Gallionella. The sequence goes on from JABEVF010000117.1 coordinate 8,296, forward strand.
GAGCATCACGTGGTCGCCATGCGGGCCGCAGCCGCGACCCTCGTTGATCTCCACGGTGATGGCGCGCGACACCACGTCGCGGCTGGCCAGGTCTTTGGCATTCGGCGCGTACTTGGGCATAAAACGCTCGCCGTTCTTGTTCACCAGATAACCGCCTTCACCGCGCACACCTTCGGTGATCAGCACGCCCGCGCCGTATACACCGGTGGGATGGAACTGAAAAAACTCCATGTCTTCAAGCGGGATGCCGGCACGCGCCGCCATGCCCAAGCCGTCGCCGGTATTGATAAAAGCGTTGGTACTGGAAGCGAAGATGCGCCCCGCCCCGCCGGTGGCGAACAGCGTGGCGCGCGCGTGGAAGATCATCGTCTCTCCGGTCTCGATCTCCATCGCGGTCACGCCCACCACATCGCCCTCTGCATTGCGTATCAGATCTAGAGCCATCCATTCGACGAAAAAGTTGGTATTGGCCTTGACGTTCTGCTGATACAGGGTATGCAGCAAGGCATGGCCGGTGCGATCCGCCGCCGCACAGGCGCGCTGCACCGGGTTCTTGCCGTAGTCCTGCATATGTCCGCCGAACGGGCGCTGATAGATCTTGCCGCTGTCCAGACGGTCGAATGGCATGCCGAAATGCTCCAGCTCATACACCACCTCGGGCGCGGCGCGGCACATGAATTCGATCGCATCCTGGTCGCCCAGATAGTCCGATCCCTTCACGGTGTCATACATGTGCCAATGCCAATTGTCCTCGGTGACGTTACCCAGAGATGCGGCGATGCCGCCCTGTGCCGCCACCGTATGCGAGCGGGTCGGAAACACCTTGGACAACACCGCCACCTTGAGCCCGGCTTGCGCCAACTGCAACGCGGCGCGCATCCCCGATCCGCCCGCCCCCAC
>JABEVF010000118.1 GCA_013043965.1 Gallionella sp.
GCGCGCCGACTTCTTCCAGCCACTCCGGCTCGATGCGCGCGAGACAGCGCGCGAACAGCTTGTGCGTCTCGACCAGTTCGCCCGCCATCACCCATTTAGTGCCTTTTTTCGCCAGCACCGAATTCGAGGCGATGACGAACTTGATGCCGCGCGCGCCCAGATATTCATTGCCTTCCACGCCTTTCATGCCGATGTTGCCGAGCAGGCCGCACAGCAGGGCTTTGTGTATCTCCTCATAGCTGGCGGGTTGTTCATTGCTCTTCATGCCCATCTCGGCAACTTGCGTGTGCAACTGCTGATGCAGCTCGCGCCACTCGCGCAAGCGCAGCGGCGACAGGAAATTCTTGCGGCATTCTTCCGCCATCAGCCGGTTGGATTGTTTGTGCGCCAAAGCCTGTTCGTACCACGCCCAGATTTTGATGTAGGCGAGAAAATCCGAACGCTCGTCGGCGAACCGCTTATGCGCCGCATCCGCCGCCTCTTGTCGCTCCTGCGGACGGTCGCGCGGGTCTTGCACCGACAGCGCGCTGGCGATGATGAGTATTTCGGTGAGGCAGTGATACTGCCGACCCGCCAATAACAGGCGTGCGATTTTTGGGTCTAGCGGCAGCTTGGCGAGCTCGTGTCCCAGCCCGGTGAGTTGTCGCGCATCGTCTATCGCGTCCAGCTCGCCCAACAGTTGATAACCGTCGGCGATCATGCGCGGCGTGGGCGGATCGAGGAACGGGAACTCTGCAATTTCTCCGAGTTCCAACGCGCTCATGCGCAAGATCACTGTGGCGAGCGACACGCGGAATATTTCGGGATCGGTGAATTCGTCGCGCTGCAAAAAATCCGCCTCGTCGTACAGGCGCACGCACACGCCGCTCATCACGCGACCGCACCGCCCCGCCCGCTGGTTGGCGGCGGCACGCGAGATCTTTTCGATGTGCAATTGCTCGACCTTCTGGCGGATGCTGTAGCGATTCATCCGCGCCAGACCGCAGTCGATCACATAACCGATGTTGGGCACGGTCAGCGAGGTCTCCGCGACGTTGGTCGCCAGCACCACGCGCCGCTGATTGCCGGTCCTGAACACCTTGTCCTGTTCCGCCGCAGACAGGCGCGAATACAGCGGTAGCACTTCTATCCCTTTCGGGTTGTGTTTACGCAACACTTCCGCCGTATCGCGTATCTCGCGCTCGCCTGGCAGGAACACCAGCACATCGCCGCGCAAGCCGCCTGCCGCCAATTCATCCAGCGCACTACTGATGGCTTGCGGGACATCTTGCGCTTCGCCTTCTTCGGAGATTTGCAGGGGGCGATAGCGCGTCTCGACCGGATAACTGCGCCCCGACACCTCGATCACCTTCGCACCAAAATGGCTGGCGAACCTATCCGCGTCCAGCGTGGCCGAAGTGATGATGAGTTTGAGGTCCGGTCGGCGCGGCAGCAATTGCTTGAGATAGCCCAACAAGAAATCGATGTTGAGCGAACGCTCGTGCGCCTCGTCGATGATCAGCGTGTCGTAATGTTTGAGCAGCGGGTCGCTGTGTATTTCGGCCAGAAGGATGCCGTCTGTCATCAGCTTGATGCTGGTATCCGCAGAGACCTTGTCGTGGAAGCGCACCTTGAAACCGACCGCACCGCCGAGTTCGGTCTTCAATTCGAACGCGATGCGTGTCGCCACGGTGCGCGCCGCCACCCGGCGCGGCTGGGTGTGGCCGATGCAGCCCAACACACCGCGCCCCAGCGTCAGGCATATCTTCGGCAACTGCGTGGTCTTGCCCGACCCCGTCTCGCCGCACACGATGACGACTTGATGTTCGGCGATGGCGCGCGCCAACACCTCGCGCTTGCCGACCACGGGCAAGTCAGACGGAAACTCGATCGCGGGGAGTGATTCCAATCGCGCCTTGCGACGCTGCGCACTCACAGACAAAACAGAACTCAAATCGCCTCGCAAAAGAAAAGGGATTAGCACTCGGCTAATCCCAATGGTGTGGGTCTCGAATTGTAGCAAATTTACGCTTAAATCCCCGTGTGGAATTGAACCGTAAACGCACTGGGTTCAACGTGGCGGCGGCGGGTAAGGCGCGGCGTTAGACGGAACTGGCGCGGGAGGAGGGACATAGCGCATAGGCGAGGCATAGCCGGGTATCTGGTTGCCCTTGGCGTACATGCACTGTTCGTAAGCGATATCGTAGCGCCGTTGCGTATCCCGCGAGGAGTAAGAACCTTGACCGGCGCCCGCCATCGTGCCGACAACCAGTCCCGCTGCCGCTCCGCCCCCCTCATTGCCGCCACTCAGTGCTCCTGCGGTCGCCCCGATCAGCGTTCCGACCGCAGCACTACCGACCATGCTCCGGGTCGCACTATCGTTAGGGGACGTGCCGATAGATTGCGCCGCAAAATGGCGGCAAATCTGGTCTTCCTCGGCAAACACCTCAAAAGGTTTTCCCGGTGCCGGCATCACCGCTACCCTGGGACCCATGGGGGTCGAGGCGCACCCGGCCACGCCAATCACAACCATGGAACAAATAAGAATTTTCCGCATGATCATTTCCCCTTTCTATCGATATTGAGACGGAGCACCTGGCGGCGCAGGGGGCACTGCAGCCGGAGCAGCGGGCGGAGTTGCCGGGACCGTGCTCCAGCCGCTCGGACAGCTCGCCACATAAGGATAATACCCATTGTTAGCTTGGCAATAATACCAAAACTGTCCCGCAGCTTGCGGCGCAGCATTGGGCTGCACGACAACAGGCGGAGTATAGGGATCGGGATAGGGATAAACCGGCTGAGGATAAAAATACCACATTCCCCCCGCGACCCACCACCAACCCCACCTGCCCTCATGTATTTCGTGTATCCACCTGCCGCCGCGCCAGATGCCTATATCTCCCCGGTCAAAATACCGGATGTCACCGCCCCGCCAACCTTCACCGTTCCACCAACCTTCACCGCCTCGCCAACCTTCACCGCCTCGCCAACCGCCGCCCCGCCAGCCGCCCTCGCCGCGGTCGGCCATGGCGGGTATCGATGCGGCGATCAACACCGCAACAACCAGTGTCTTGACAATCAGCATTCGTTTAATAATCTTCACAATCTCTCCTCGTCATGACTCACAGTTTGACATGCGGCAGGGCGAGTTATGATTATAGAGACGCGCTTGAAAATGTGTGTCAAATTTTTTCTTCTGATCTGGAGTCGAGGTGTCATAAAACGTCCGTACCGCCGCGGCATGTTCGGCCATATTCTTTTCACGGGATTTGATGTTTTTCAGCATGCTGATCAAAACGGTCCGGCGCGCATATGCATTTCGGCCGGCTGCATCTTATTCGCAAATTCGGCCCATGCAGCTTCCTGGCTGGCCGACAGAGCGAGTGCGGTATGCAGTGCCGCCATCGGCTTCTCAAAATGACGCTCATGGCAGCCCGTTTGTGCTGCGCTCGCGGAATGAACACTTGCATTTTTTGTTGTACTATCCAGCTCATTGGCCAACACGCTGTTACCCAGCAAGGCGAGCGAGCCAAAACCCAACAAGATACCGAGGGATTTTTGCGTGCTGTTCATTGACTATCTCCTGTATGATTTTGTGCGCCTTACTTTGCGGCAGACAGGATGTATCCTAAGCGGGAGCTGTAAGTAAAGTATTCGCATCCGCGCTGAATTTGTAAGCGTTTGTTTCGGATGGGTGGCGCGAAAATTCTTGCGTATAATCAAACAACATTAACAGCACGCCCGGCAATTGATCTGCTTATGTCACTACTATCCCGGCACTCCGCAACCTTACAGCCCCCACAAAATCAAGCCGGGTCCATTCGCCACCCCGCGTTGCGGGTCGCGGCAGGCATCGTGCTGACGCTGTGCGGCTTGTCTCACGCCCACGCCAAAGAAGGCGATGGCAGGCCGGGGGCAAATATGCCCACCCCTGTAACAGCGGCCACCGCGCGACAACAATCGATGCCGGTGTGGCTGGATGTACAGGGTACTGTCATCCCGCGCAATTATGTCATCGTCATGCCGCGTGTGATGGGGCTGCTGCAAAGCGTGGACTATCAGGAAGGCAAGCCCGTGAAAGAAGGGCAATTACTGGCCACCATAGACCCCAGACCTTATCGCATACTGGTCGAACAGGCACGGGCCCAACTGATGCGGGATCAGGCGCAACTCGCCGGCTCGCAATCGGATCTGGAGCGTTATGAGACGCTGCTGACGCAAGACTCCATTTCGGCCCAACAGGTGGTGGATCAGCGTGCCATCGTTGCACAATTGAAAGGCACGGTCGCTGCCGACCAGGCCGCACTGGATAACGCGCAGTTACAGCTGGACTGGACCCGTATCACGGCGCCGAGATCCGGCATCACCGGCCTGCGCCAGGTCGACCGGGGCAATATAGTGGGGACGACCGGTGCAATCGGTGGCGGCCTCACCTCGCTCACCGGTGCCGCGTCGACTTCAACCCCCATCGTCACCATCGCCCAGGTGCAGCCGATCACCGTGATATTCGCCATTGCGCAAATCTACTTGCCCAGGGTGTTCGAGCGTATGCGCGGCGCGACATTGCCGGTGCAGGCCTGGGATCAGCGGCGTGCCACGCTGCTAGACAGCGGGAAAGTCATTGCGGTGGAGAACCAGATCAATTCCGCTACCGGGACCGTGATGATCAAGGCCCTGTTTACCAATCCGCACATGACATTATTTCCCAACCAGTTCGTTAATGTGAAGATGCTCGTCGATACACTGGACGCTGCGACCGTCGTCCCCTCGTCGGCTATTGCGACGGGCGCGTCCGGCAGTTATGTCTATGTGATCGACAACAACAGCAAGGTGTCGGTACGGGCTGTCACGACGGCTGTCAGTGATCAGGATTACACGGCCATCAGCGCCGGGCTCAAGGTCGGCGAGCGCGTCGTCACCGATGGACTCGATCGCCTGAAAGAAGGCAACACCATCCAAATCGTCGCGCAGTACGGCTCGAACACGACACCCGGCACAGCGTCCAGTCACACCGATCAACAAAGCCGTGCATCGCGCGGGCCGGAGCACAAGCGGGGAACTAGCCCATGAGTGGCGGCGACTCGCCGGAGGAATCCGGCGTTTCCGGAACGGCTCCCACCTCCCCTTCAGATGCAACCCTAACGCGGCCCAACACCGAGCCACCCGCAGCATCGACAGCCGGCGAGCCCAGCCCATCGCGTTTGTTCATTCTGCGGCCTATCGCCACCACCTTGCTGATGCTGGCATTGCTGCTGGTGGGCTTCGTCGGCTACCGTTTGTTGCCGCAGTCCGCGCTGCCGGAAGTGGACTATCCGACCATTCAGGTCACCACGTTTTACCCGGGGGCCAGCCCGGAGGTCATCACCTCATCCATCACCTCGCCGCTGGAGCGGCAATTCGGGCAGATGCCCGGACTGTCGCAGATGTGGTCCAGCAGCTCTGGTGGCGGTGCATCGGTCGTCACCCTGCGCTTCGATCTCAACCTGCCGCTCGATGTCGCCGAGCAGGAAGTGCAAGCGGCGATCAATGCCGCCACCACTTTCCTGCCGACCGACCTGCCCTCGCCGCCTATCTACGCCAAGGTCAATCCGGCTGACGCGCCGGTGATCACGCTGGGATTGACTTCCGACACGCTACCGCTCACCCAATTACAGAACATTGCCGATACCCGGCTGGCGCAAAAGCTCGCGCAAGTCACGGGCGTAGGTCTGGTGACATTGAGCGGCGGCCAACGTCCCGCCATTCAGGTGCAAGTCAACGGCCCCATGCTGGCCGCCCAGAGGCTGAGCCTGGCCGCCGTACAAGCGGCGATCGTTGCGGCCAACGTCAACATGCCCAAGGGCAGCTTCGATGGCCCGAACCGGGCATTGACCATCAACGCCAACGACCAATTGCAGTCGCCGCAGGGCTATCGCGATCTCATCGTTTCCTATAATAACGGCGCGCCGGTGCGGCTGGGTGCGGTAGCCAACGTGCAGCAGGGGCCGGAGAACGCGCTCCTTGCCGCCTGGGTCAACCACAAGCCGGGCATCGTCATCAATGTACAACGCCAGCCGGGCGCGAATGTGATCGCGGTAGTCGACCACATCCAGCAACTGCTGCCGAAACTCCGGGAAAGTTTGCCGGGCTCCACCGAGCTGACAGTGCTGTCGGACCGCACCGTGACCATACGCGCGGCGATCTCCGATGTGAAATTCGAACTGATGCTCTCGGTGGCTTTGGTGGTGCTGGTGATCTTCCTGTTCCTGCGCAACGCGCGCGCCACTTTCATCCCGGCCCTGGCCGTGCCGCTGTCGTTGGTCGGCACCTTCGGTGTGATGTATCTGGCGGGCTTTTCCATCAACAATCTCACGCTGATGGCGCTGACCATCGCGACAGGTTTCGTGGTCGATGACGCGATCGTGATGATCGAAAACATCGCCCGTTATATCGAGCAGGGCGAGCCGCCCCTGCAAGCGGCGCTTAAAGGCGCGAAGCAGATCGGCTTCACCATCATCTCGCTGACGTTCTCGCTGATCGCCGTGCTGATCCCCTTGCTATTCATGGGCGATGTGGTCGGCCGGCTATTCCGGGAATTCGCCATCACCCTGGCGGTGGCGATCCTGATCTCCGCGGTGGTGTCGCTGACGTTCACGCCCATGCTCAGCGCACGGCTGCTCAGGCATGTGCCTGAAGAAGAACAGGGGCGGTTGCTGCGCTGGAGCCAACGCCAGTTCGACCATCTGACCAGCGCTTATGGCAACGCGCTGCGCTGGGTGCTGCGCAATCAGCGCCTGACCCTGCTGGTCGCGTTTGGCACACTGGTGCTGACCGTGCTGCTGTATCTAGCAATCCCCAAAGGCTTTTTTCCGGTCGAAGATACGGGACTGATACGCGGCATCACGGTCACAGCGCAAAGCACTTCGTTCCAGGAAATGAACCGCCGCCAGCAGGCCCTGGTCGACGCGCTGCTCAAAGACCCCGCCGTGCAGAGCATCTCGTCTTTCATCGGGGTGGATGGCGCAAACACCACGCTGAATAGCGGCCGCATGCTCATCAACCTGAAACCGCTGGAGCAGCGCGGTGACCGCGTCGGGGCTGTCATCGCCCACCTGCAGCAACGGACCGCGCAAGTCTCGGGCATAGCGGCTTTTTTGCAACCGGTACAAGATCTGACTATAGACGACCTGGTAAGCCGCAGCTCCTATCAGTTCAGTCTTGACTCGACCAGCATGGAGGAGCTTGTCAAGTGGACGAACTTACTGCTAGCCAGGTTGCGCGCCTTGCCACAATTCACCGGCGTGACCAGCAGTCTGCAGAACGACGGTTTGCAAGCATTCGTGGATATCGACCGCGATGCCGCGTCGCGTCTGGGCATCAGCGTGGCCACCATAGACGGCACGTTATACAGCGCGTTCGGCCAGCGGTTGATCTCCATCATCTTCACCCAGTCGGCGCAGTACCGTGTGGTGCTTCAGCTTGAACCCAAAGACAGGCAAGGGCTGGATGGATTCAGCAGCATCTACCTGCCATCGGTCAGCGGCCAGGCCGTGCCGCTATCGCAAGTGGCACACATCGTGCAGCGTAGCGGGCCGCTGGAGATCAGCCACCTCGGCCAGTTCCCGGCAACGATGATCTCGTTCGATCTGGCACGCGGCGTGTCGATCGGCGCAGCGGTGGAAGCGATACACGAGGCGCAGACCGCTTTGCATCTGCCCGCGTCGGTGCCGTTGAAGATGCAGGGTGCGGCCGCGGCTTTCGAGGCCGCGCTCACTAACCAGCTGTGGCTATTGCTGGCAGCGGTGGCGACCATGTACATCGTGCTCGGCGTGCTGTATGAAAGTTTCGTGCATCCGGTGACTATCCTCTCCACGCTGCCGTCTGCTGGTATAGGCGCGTTGCTGGCCCTGATGCTGTCTGGCAACAGTCTGACGGTGATCGCCGTCATCGGCATCATCCTGCTGATCGGCATCGTGCAGAAGAACGCCATCATGATGGTGGACTTCGCGCTGGATGCGCAGCGGCAACAGGGACTGCCGCCCACAGAGGCCATACTGCAAGCGGCGCAACTGCGGCTGCGACCGATACTGATGACCACTTTCGCCGCGCTGTTCGGCGCGATCCCGTTGATCGTCGGCGGCGGCATGGGGGCCGAACTGCGCCAACCTTTGGGTATCACGTTGGTCGGCGGACTGTTGCTGTCGCAACTGCTCACGCTGTTCACTACACCCGTCATCTACCTCGCGTTCGATCGTCTGGAAACCCTCTGGAGGGCGCGCTTTAGCCCGGCCGCATCAGGAAGGCCGGGATGAATTTCTCCGCTATCTTCATCAGCCGCCCGATAGGGACGACGCTACTGGCGGTGGCCGTGGTTTTGCTCGGCGCGATCGCATTCCGACTGCTGCCGGTATCGCCCCTGCCTCAAGTGGATTTTCCCACCATCAATGTGCAGGCCAGCCTGCCGGGAGCCAGCCCTGACGTAATGGCGGCGACCGTGGCGACCCCGCTGGAGCGCACGCTGGGACGCATTTCCGGCATCACGGAAATGACCTCGTCCAGTTCGCTCGGCTCGACCAATGTCACCTTGCAGTTCGATCTTGCCAAGAACATCAACGATGCGGCGCGCGGCGTGCAGGCCGCTATCAATGCGGCATTGCCACTGTTGCCGAGCGGAATGATAGGCAATCCCACTTACCGCAAAGTCAATCCGGCCGATGCGCCCATCATGATCTTGTCGCTCACTTCAAAAAGCCTGTCGCTCAGCCAACTTTACGATGCCGCCTCGACCATACTGGCGCAAAAGATCTCCCAGATCTCCGGTATCGGCCAGGTGAACGTGGGCGGCGGAGCCCTGCCAGCCGTGCGTGTCAATCTGGATCTGAATCAGCTCAACAACATGGGGTTGAGCCTGGAACAAGTCCGGCAGGCTATCGCCACCGGCAATAACAACAGCCCCAAGGGAGCGGTCGAAGATACCCGGCAACACTGGCAGATACAGGCAAACGACCAGCTCAAGCTCCCCGCGCAATACGACGAACTGGTGGTGGCTTACCTTAACGGCGTACCGGTACGGCTCCAGCAAGTGTCGCATGTCAGTGTCGACAGCCAGAACATACTCAACATGGGAATGGCCAACGGCGAACCTTCGATACAGCTGATCATCTTTCGCCAGCCGGGAGCCAATATCATCGATGCGGTGGAAGCCATCAAAGCTGCCCTGCCCGAGCTTGAGGCAGCGATGCCGGCAGCGGTAGAAGTACATTTGATGTCGGATCGCACCATCACCATCCGCGCCTCACTGCATGATTCCGAAAGCACGCTGATACTGTCGGTGATACTGGTCGCGCTGGTGGTGCTGGTATTCATGCGCGATTGGCGTGCCACGCTGATCCCGGTCATCGCCGTGCCCATCTCGCTGGTCGGCACATTCGCCGCCATGTACTTGTTGGGGTACAGCCTGGACAACCTGTCACTGATGGCGCTGATCGTCGCTACCGGATTCGTGGTCGATGATGCCGTGGTGGTCCTGGAGAACATCATGCGCCACGTCGAGGAAGGTGTCGCGCCCATGCAAGCCGCGCTGCGCGGCGCGCGCGAAGTCAGCTTTACGGTAGTCTCGATGAGCCTGTCACTGGCGGCGGTATTTTTGCCGGTGTTATTGATGGGCGGCATCATCGGCCGACTGTTCCGCGAATTCGCGGCCACGCTTTCCATAGCAATCTTCATCTCGCTGCTGGTCTCGCTCACCCTGACACCCATGCTGGCTTCACGTTTGCTCAAGCGGCACACCGGGCGTACACCGGGACGCATCGCGGCATGGGGTGCGCGCGGCTACGCAAGTTTGCTGCGCGGTTATGGCCGCAGCCTGACCTGGGCACTCAAGCATCACCGCCTGATGCTGCTGATATTTTTCAGTACCATCGCATTGAATGTCTATTTGTTCATGATCGTACCAAAAGGCTTCTTCCCCACCCAGGATACCGGTGTCATGTTCGGTACCATACAGGCGGACCAGGCGATCTCGTTCCAAGCCATGTCGCAAAAACTCAAACGTATCGTCGATATCATCCGGCACGAACCCGGGGTGCAAAACGTGGTGGCCTTTACCGGCGGCGGGAGCACCAACGCCGGATTCGTGTTTCTGAGCCTGCAGCCCTACAACCAACGCGTCGACGCGACAACATTGAACGCCCGGCTAAGAAAAAAACTCGCCGTCGTGCCCGGGGCCCAGGTATATATGGCTCCGGTGCAAGACATACGCGCCGGGGGACGTCCTTCGCCCGCGCTCTACCAATTCACATTGCAGAGCGGCGACCTGAACGAGCTGCGCGCCTGGGAGCCCCGTGTGCTCGAGGCCTTCAGCCATATCCCCATCCTCACCGATGTGAACACCGACCAACAGAGCAAGGGCTTACAAATCCAGATGAGCATCAACCGCGAAGCGGCAGCCTATTACGGGATTTCGGTGAACACCATAGACCAAACCCTCAACGACGCTTTCGGCCAACGTATTGTCTCGACCATTTACGAGCCGCTGAACCAGTACCGTGTGGTGATGGGAGCGGATAAAGCATACCTGCAGCGCCCCGACGCACTGAACGATATCTACCTGATCTCCGCCGCAGGTCAGCGCGTGCCGCTATCGGCATTGGCCAGTTTTGAACAGGACACCACGCCCCTGGTGGTCAACCATCAGGGACTGTTTGCCGCCTCGACGATCTCGTTCAATCTGGAAAAAGGCGCATCGCTCGGTCAAGCCCAGCAAGCCATTGCGATAGCGATGGCGCAGATCGGCCTGCCCAGCGCCATACAAAGCGGCTTTCAGGGCACGGCCAAACTCTTCCAGGACACGCTCAAGAACCAGCCCATGTTCATCCTCACCGCCATTCTGGTGATCTATATCGTGCTGGGGATGCTGTATGAAAGCACGATCCATCCACTCACGATTCTGTCCACCCTACCCTCGGCCGGAATAGGTGCAATCATCGCGTTGATGTTGTTCCATACCGATTTTTCGATCATCGCGCTGATCGGTGTTTTTCTGCTGATCGGTATCGTCAAAAAGAATGCCATCCTGATGGTGGATTTCGCGCTGCAAATAGAGCGCGACACCGGTGCCAGCCCAAGCGTGGCCATACACCAGGCCTGCCTGCTACGCCTGCGCCCCATCCTGATGACCACCTTCGCGGCGCTCTTTACCGCTTTGCCCCTGGCGATGATCAGCGGTAACGGTGCTGAGCTGCGCCAACCGCTGGGTATCTCGATAGCCGGCGGGCTGATCGTCAGCCAATTGCTCACGCTGTACACTACCCCGGTGATCTATTTGCAACTCGACAAGTTCCGCCACTGGAGCAGTCGCCGCTGGGCAGCCCGCAACCGTCATGCGGCGCAAAGCTAATCGTCACAGGAACCTGACATGAGCCCGATCAAGACTTTTACGAAACGTATTCTGAAGCGGCGGGCCGCGCGCGCGATACCGTCGCGCGAACCACTCATGCTCGGCATCAGCATGCTGCTGTCCGCTTGTGCGGTGGGGCCGGACTATGCGCGCCCGGCGATAGAGTCTCCCGCGCAGTTCAAGGAAAACAAGGGCTGGGTGCAAGCGGCCTCCACGGTGCTGTCGCAAGGCGCTTGGTGGTCGATCTTTGATGACGAGACACTGAATACGCTGGAACCCCGTGTGGCCCAGGCGAACCAGAGTCTGCGCGCCTCGTATTACGCCTACCAGCAGGCTCTATCCCTCACCGATATGGCGCGGGCCGCCGAGTTTCCCACGCTGGGTACCAGCATTTCTTCAACACGCTCTTCTTCCGGCAACGGCAACGCACCTGCAAACGGCACTGCAACCGGGTTCGGCGCGGGAGGCGCAGCACCGATCATCACCGGCAAGACCTTCGGCTTCAATGCCAGCTGGGCACCCGATTTCTGGGGGAAAGTGCGTCGCCAAGTCGAGGCCGATGAAGCCAGCGCTCTAGCTAGTCGGGACAATCTGCTTGCGGCCCAACTCAGCCTGCAAACCACATTGGCGCAGGACTATTTCCAGATACGCCAGATAGACAGCCAGATCGCATTGGCGCAAAGCACAGTGTCGGCCTATCAGAAATTCCTGCAACTCACCCAGAACCGCTACGCTGCCGGTGTGGACACCACAGCCGATGTCGCTCTGGCACAATCGCAATTGGCAAACGCGCGGGTGCAGCTTGCGGCTTTCAACGTACAGCGCCCGCAACTGGAGCACGCCATCGCCGTGCTGATCGGCGAAGCCCCGGCCAACTTTAGCCTGCCGTCCATGCCCAGCCTGCCCCCGCCCCGCGCTATCCCTGCCGGATTGCCCTCGCAGCTATTATTGCGGCGACCCGATCTGGGTGCGTCCGAGCGGCAAGTCGCTGCAGCCAACGCCCAAATCGGTGTGGCCGAGTCGGCTTTTTTTCCAGTGTTGACGCTCTCCGCACAACGCGGCTGGAGTAGTTCTGCTTTTACTAATCTGGTTTCCTCACCCAATGCGTTTTGGTCGCTCGGACCATCTCTTGCGGAAACGCTTTTCGCCGGCGGGGCACGCAGGGCACTGGTCGCGCAAAGCCGCAACACTTACCAGCAGGCGGTCGCGCAATATCGGCAACTCAGCCTGCAGGCTTTGCAGCAAGTAGAGGACCAGCTCGCCGCACTCGCCGCACTCGCGGAGGAAGCGCAGTTGCAGGTACAAGCCGTGGCAGCGGCCGATGAATCACTGCGACTGACCACCAACCAATATAAAGCCGGCGTCGTGACCTATCTCAATGTGATTACCGCACAGACCACTTCCTATACCGCACACAACGCGACACTACTAATCGCAGGCCAGCAACTCACCGCCAATGTGGCGTTGATCCAGGCCTTGGGCGGCGGCTGGGGAGCTGACGACCAGCCCGCGCTGGGGGCGGGCGTGACACAGGGACAAAGTGCTGCACAATAAGACTGGGCGGATTCACATCTCACCAATCCCTCACCCCCTGGGAACATCCGGACATACAACTTAAGGCTGCATTGGCCACGAAAACACGCCCCGCCCAAGCGTTATTTTGCCGCGCTCAATCAGCTCCCATCTTTGACTGGCATGTTTCCTGCTCGATGGTAATCCCAGATAATTCTTTATGGTGGCCGATGTGGATAACGAGATTCTGAAGAAGGTTGCCAAGTTAGGCGTGTTAGCGCGTAAACAAGGTACGATCAAACTGGATTTTAACCGTTTGCTGACGGACCGCAGTTATGCCAATCAGTTGCTGAGTGAACTGGAGGGGAGTAACGACGAGGATCTGGTGTTGCTGTGTTTGAGTTTGAAAGTCGACTTTGGCATCCTGCCTGCGACATTCGAAACACGTTCGGTAAAATTCGCAGAGGTCAGCCCAACGCGCTATGTTTATAGCCCCCGAGGTTAGTATCACTGCACCATTTGCGCACGCGGGTTATCGCATTGGTGCATTTTCACGTTGCCTAGAATCTAACTTGTTGGATCTTTTTAGCAACCGCGCAGAATCAAAATACTATCCGGTTTCAACCACTATTCCTGACAAGCCGACGAAGCCAGATCAGCATGGATGGACGAGGCTGCTGACGTGACAACGTGTTTGTGGAGCGGCCCTGGCGCAGCATCAAATACGAAAAGGTGTACTTGCATGCCTATAAAACGGTCAGCGCAGCCAAGGCCGGATTACACGACTACTTCACGAAGTGCAACCAGATCCGTCCGCACACGGCGCTTGACGACAAAACGCCCGATGAGTTCTACTACGACAACTCGCCTGCATTGCACAAAGCAGCGTAGGTCTTAACCGCAGGGCTTACACTTATTGATCCGGCCACTTTTATCCGTGAATCAAGCGGCATATTTCACCCGTGGATCCTGGAAGTATTTTTTGACGCGTTCCGGTGATTTTTCCAGCA
>JABEVF010000119.1 GCA_013043965.1 Gallionella sp.
AACAAAGCGAGCCGATGAAAACAACGAAAAAATGACCTGCGTAGCGTCAATGCTTCACGTTGACTTCACTGCACGGGGAGTTTTGCAAGAGGCTCTATTAAAAATATTTTTCGGATCGGTTTATATGCGGGATTATTAAGCCTGTCGATGTCGATTCATGCGCAGGATATCGACATTTACAGTGGACTGAACAGCACGACCACCATCCCCAATATCATGGTTGTCGTAGATAACCCCTCCAGCCAGAATAACGCCGTGGCAGCCTGCACCTATTGGGATGGTACTGTCCCTAGCAACGGCAGCACGGCATTAGGGGCGGATCAATGTGCCCTCGCTAATCTCGTGCACAGCATGGCTACGCAGCCTGGCGGCGTAGCCTTGCTCAACTTGGGTTTTACTACCATGAGCGGGGTTAACTTCCGGCTTACACCGGTAGACGACAACCCCTACACCGGGATTAACCCGGTAATAGTGTCAGGAGTTTCTGTCACCATACCTGCCGCAACCACTAACCGGCAGGCGATCATTCTCGCTATCAAGGCAATAGCCCAAACGGCTGGTAAGTCTGGGCAGGGTACAGAGCTACAAGAAACGTGGGCATACTACACGGGTGGCAATGGCACTTATGGAAGCATCAATACGGCGCAGGGATCACTTTCGGGAACCGTTTATCCGGGTGTTGCGGCAAGTTGTATCAAAAATTACACCATTTTCCTGAGCAACGTGAAAGCCAACGCTGGCCATGCACAAGACAATGGAGAATTACCCTACCTTGATGCCTCGGCACAAAATGCATTGCATCTGGGTAAGATTACGGCCACGCAACTGCAGGCACTAGACCCCAGTGCAACGGGTTATACCGGCACCATCCCAAACAAACCTGAAGCAGGCTACGGGATTGAGTGGTCCAGATTCATGTATAACTACGATCTGACCAGTTCAATCGGCACTCAGAATATCGTCACTTATGCGGTCGCGACGGGCGATACCGGCGCGGGCTGGACCATGGAGACGTACATACAGGATGTTGCCCTGTATGGCGGCGGTAAATATTTTGCGGCCGGAACGAATCCTTCTGTCCTCCAGAATGACATCCTGAAAATATTCAACGAAGTTAACTCGGTGAATAGCGTGTTCGCCTCATCCAGCTTGCCGGTCAGCGTGAACGCAAAGGGCACTTTCTTGAACCAGGTATTCATGGGTATGTTCCGCCCCGATCCCAACGGCAATCCAAGGTGGTTGGGTAACTTGAAGCAATACCAGTACATCTACAACGCCACCACCGGCAGTGTGGAGCTGGGCGATAGTATAGGCAATGGGGCAATCAGTTCGGCCGGCACCGGGTTTATCTCGGCCAACGCGATCAGCTTCTGGACTTGCGCCAATCTGGCCAGCAACCCTTATCTGACCGCCACCCCGGCAAACCTGACATCAGCGCAGATAGCCCTGCTGACGGCAGACAAACAAGGATGTCCCGACACGCAGCCCAATGGTTTCTGGGCAAACAATCCGGGCAGTACCCTTGCCTTGGCGCGGGGATATGATTTCCCGGATGGTGATCGCGTGGAAAGAGGAGGAATTGCACAGCAGATGCGCCAGAGCAACTTGACAGATAGCTACACTACGTCCGCTGGATCAACGAGCAACCCGCGCAATCTTTATACCTGGTGTCCGACAGGTACCGGCTGCACAACGAATCAACTCCTGTCCGCCAATCCATTCTCTACGAGCAATACCAATCTCACCAGCAGCTTGTTTGGCACGCTCACCACTATCATGCCTAGCGGGAAAGCCGCCACGTCAACTGACTTAATCAACTGGGTGCGTGGTGACGATAACGTCGGGGATGAATCTAGTCTCTGTCCACCCAATTCGTCGGGCGTAAATTCAACCGCAGGATCAGGTAATTGCCCGAACCCCGCTGTAACTGTCCGCCCCTCGCTGCATGGGGATGTCTTGCATTCGCGCCCGACGGTAATCAACTATGGAGCATACCCAATCACTATCACGGCAACCGCAGATTCTGGCACCACGCGTACCGCAACCGCGTCGGCAGCCGATGTAACGACTATTGCAACCTCGGTTGTAACGCCCGTGGTCACGTTTGCCAACGGACAGGGCTGTTTGGTGACGATTACATCAACTACCACGTTTACTTATCCAAATACGAACTGCGGTGCGGCAGGTGGGCAAACCGCCTCGGTCGGTTCCAAAGTGGTGGTTTTCTACGGGGACAACGGTGGCGTATTCCATGCTGTCAATGGCAACCAAATGAACGCATTTGGCGGCGTCCCTCCAGGCAACGAAATATGGGGATTTATCCCGAAGGAGTTCTTCCCTAAACTTAACCGCTTGATGTCCGATAGTCCGCAGGTACTTTATCCATCCACACCATCCGGTATTACGCCTACACCACAATACAAGGATTATTTTGTCGATGGTACAACCGGGTTCTATCAGGTAGTAGACGGCGGCGGAAATACCGTCAAGGCTGTGATTTATCTGTCCATGCGCCGTGGTGGAAACTTCATCTATGCTATAGACGTTACCAACCCGACGAATCCGATCATGCTATGGAGAGTGGACAACACCTCGACGGGGATGTCCGAGCTTGGTCAAACCTGGTCACAGCCTAAGGTGACTGCAGTCCAGGGTTATTGCGGAGGCAGCGCATGCAGCAGCACCAATCGACCCTCTCCGGTGTTGATCTTCGGTGCGGGCTATGATGTCAACGAAGATACCGACCCACCCGCCAATGCAGATGCGAGTGGGCGCGGGATATTTGTTTTGGATGCCTTGACGGGCGCCAAAGTGTGGAGTGCAACATATTCGTCTGGCGGAACCACCGCATATACAGGTAATACGTCAGCGGCTAGCGCGCTGGTAGCAGGGATGAATTACAGCATCCCTGCCGATATCACCTTGGTGGATCGCGATTCTGACGGCTACACCGATCGGCTGTACGCGGCGGACACGGGAGGCAATATCTGGCGTGTTGATCTTGAGCCCAGTGGTAATGCCACGCCGAACTACTGGCGCATATACCAATTGGCTGCATTGGGTTGTTCCAGTGGCGCGTGTGCATTTCCTGTTTCTCCTGCACAACGCAAGTTCTTCTACCCACCAGAAGTCATTACCGCGACCAACACCGCCCCTTATGATTCGGTTATCGCCGGTAGCGGTGACCGGGAACATCCGCTCTACAATTCAAACGAGCGTTACAACGACTTGTTTCTGATTAAGGATATCTACATCGGTAGCGATGCTACTGGGATGGCGACCACTACGATGGGCAGTTTGTTCAATGCCACAGTCAATCCATGGGATGGCACATTGAATGGCTATTTTATTACCCTTGGCATTAATGAGAAGGTGGTCAATGCGCCACTGGCAACTGCGGGTTTTGTGTATGTGGGTACCAACCAGCCGAGCGTGCCCAGTGCCGATGCATGTAATGGAAATTTAGGAACCGCTAGAGGGTACCAACTCTCCCCTTTTGCTGGCACCTACAAATCTGTTGTGTTCAACGGGGGCGGACTTCCCCCCTCACCGGTCTCCGGGATCGTCAATATTGATATCGGTGGCGTAATGACACCGGTTCCGTTCATGACCGGAGGCGGGAACCCGAACTGCACCGGAGGGGCGGATTGTGCCTCAGCACTGGGTGTGCAAAAAACACCCATCATCGTTCCAACAAACCGCAGCAGAACTTACAGGTATATCGACGGTAAATAAACATTTCCTGTGCCACAGTTTTAAAGCCTGAAGGCATGCCTATAGCGGGAAATTCACGTTCAGAACACCCGGCGGCATGCCCAGGGAAACAATGGGCCGGTTATTGGGCTAACGGCAATAAAGGCTGACGTCTTTGCGTGCTTGCTCGCTGTCCTGTTTGCGTGTGGCATCATCCATATAGCCGCGTTCTCCGTTGGCATCGTAAACGGTGATGCGCGGGCTGTCCTCCAGTACTTTCAGGTTGTTGCGCGCAGTATCGCAGTTCCGCTGTTTGGCACGAGCTTCCTCCTGTTGCTGAGCGGCTTTTTGTGCCGCAGCTTCCTTGGCTTTCCGCTCTTTTCTAAATTGCTCTTCAATTTCGGCAATTGATTTGACTGCCGATGCGGCGGATGCAGAAACAGCATCATCTTTGGGGATGTCCAGTGGCTCCACTTTGGCGTTAGCGGGGGGCGGTTCATCGGAATAATGCACTTTGCCCTTGGCATCCACCCATTTGTTAAGTTCGGCATGCACACCGAGGCTAATAAACAAGAGAGCAATGGTTAGATAATGTTTCATCATGGATATGGAATAGTGAGCGAACTTCAAATCATCTCCTCGGAAGGAGCCATTTTGATTATCTGACATAATCCAGACTTAGTAAAACAAGCGCCGTGAAATCAAGCGCGCGATCAATTGCGCATCGAGTCTCAACGAGGCCAGCTGCCGGAAAAAACGATTTTATTCATACCCGCGATCGCACGAGGATGGCTGGGCACTTCCGGAATTCGCAGCATTTGTTTCTTCAGTTATAGAATCAGGGAAATCTCAGAACGGGCTCTTTCTATCAAATCTGCCGGGCGTGAGGTATTCCGGCATGCTGGTTCTACATCAAACAATAATTTACCGGCTCAAGCGGTACCAACTCGTGCTTATCCCCTATTGAGTCACGCAGGTTGATTTCAATCGAGCGGCAGATAGCATCCAGTGCCAAATCGTTGGGCGAGCTGCCGAAAGGTTCTTCGATTTCATCACCCAGCGCATCCAGTCCGAAGAAAGTATAAGCAACTATGCCTACGACAAACGGTGTCATAAAGCCTATCGTATCTACGAGACCGAAAGGCAACAAAAAGCAGTACAGGTAAGCCGTCCGGTGCAGCAGCAAGGTGTAGGAGAACGGGATGGGTGTGCTTTGGATTCGTTCACAGGATGTAGCGGCTGCCGTCATCGCGGACATGCTGGCATCGATGGCAGCCGCAAGACAGCCATCGAGCCGTTCCTCATCCAGACACAGGCGCAAATCATTACCCATCTGGCGCATCAGATAGTCGGGAATGTTGGAGGTATGGGCGATTCTTTGCCATTCGTGTTGTACGAGGAGTGGTTTTAGTTCGGCGCGGGCATCCGTATTGCGCAACAGGTGGCGCAGTGCATGTGAGAAGGCAATGGTGCGGTATATCATCCTGACGCGTACATCGTTCAATCCCAGATCGGCCTTGAGTGGCGCGGTGTGCTCAATGAAGGTCAGGCATTGGCGCGCAAAATTCCGACTCTGTAACACGATTTCTCCCCACAGCTTGCGGCCTTCGCAGTAACGATCATAAGCTGCACTATTGCGAAAGCCGAGAAAGATGGCTAACGGCAAGCCGATCAGCGTAAATGGAATGGAGGTCAGCGTGATTTTTAACCTAAAAAGGTCTCCGTGATTCAACGTAACCACAGTGGCAATCGCGATGTTGACTAACAGTACGCCCCAGATTCGATGCAGCACCGAACCGCGAAAAACTAAAAACAATCTGAACCCGGAAGGTCTGCCACGAACTATCATAAAATCCTCTTTTGCTTGAGCAATGAAACTGCTTGAGTAATCACAGACAGATTATCTCATTGAGATAATCTGTCTGTGATTGCGGCATGAGCTGGCGCTTTATTTCGCTATCTTCATGGCAGCTCAATTTTTTCATCAGGGCGCGCGAGTGACCCTGCAATCTCCCGCGCGTGGCTTTAGTGCCAGGTTATTGGAAGCTAAATGGCAGGCTTATGCCATCTGAGCATTCTACCCGCCAACGACCGTTTTCACTGCCTATGGAGTTGAAAACCCCGCTGATATTTTAGTCGCGTTGCTTAATGGAAATTGCCGGTTTGTTATTGCCGAGGATAATGTTCTAATATGCAGCCGCCCAGACTTGATCTGACAGAGTCCGTCAGCATGCTGCAATCGTTTTTGCAGCATGGTCTTCACGATTTGATATTGAACTGCCTGAAGGCGGATAATGGCAACTGGCAAGAATTAACTGCAACGCGATGGAATAGGCTCAACCTTACTTTCATGCTGGAGTGGATATGAAAAATTCTTTCGAGCAATGCCTTGTCTTTATCAGTGTCGGGATGTTTTCCTCGGGGGCATCGAGTGCCGAATTCATTAACCTCGGATTCGGGGGGTTAAATCCTATGGCACATTGCAGTGCCCAGGTTCTGATGCTCGAATACGAACATCAACTGACCACGACAACGGCATTCTTGGCGCGTGGCAGCGGGGTCAGTTATAGGTACGATAATGGGCGGTATTTGGAGGATGGGAGACTGCGGGGTATGGACGTCGGGGCCAGGTACTATCCGGCCGGCAGCATGCAGGGTTTGTTTGTCGGTGGGACCATCGGATACTGGAACCAGGATCAGACGTTCACCCAATACGAAAGTACACCGGGCCAATGGCAGGGGAAGGCAAGCCATACTTCACCGAGACTGAACATCGATATTGGCGATCGGATCACAATCGAAGGCAGCAAATTTTCGATCATGCCCGAGGTCAATATCGGGAAATTCTTCATGTCCAGCTCGTGTGATGTAACCGCTCCTAGCGCTATGATCGGAACACCCTGCAACCAGAAGTCAGAAGTCAATTATTACATTTTCGTCGGACTGCTTGTCGGCCTCGAATTTTGACCGGCGGTATTCAGCTGTCTCCGCTATCGGCCTATCGTGTTGAAAAAACATCGCTGATGTTTTAGTCGAGTGGCTTCATTGGAATTCTGTTTCGGTCTGGGATTTTTGATGCGCCGATTTCCTGTAGAAATTGGCAGGCCCGATGCCGCTATGTAGAATCAAAAAGTGTTCCGGCGGGCTTGATTGTTTGTGACCGCCGAAGCATAAAAAGCAGCCCGGACTTTAACGTGCTTCAAATTATTTTAAGCTAGGCATCCCCTATGATTTTTCACCCCAAGCTGAACAGTCTCACCACTCGCCTGATCCTGTTCGGCATGACGCTCTTTATTGCCGGTGCGCTCGGGCGTATTTTCATCCTGGGCGATTACCTGCGCCAAGACTTGACCGAGTTGATTTCAGCCCATCTTCTGACCATGGCGAACTATGTTGCGCAGGATATCGATCACGACATCCTCGAGCGACGGGAATTTCTGGAACGTGTTGCGGCGAGGCTCCCTTCGGCCGTGCTGCACAAGCAAAAGCAGTTGCAGGCGTGGTTAGACGAAGACCACGACATGGACCGGCGATTCGCGCTGGGCATGTTCGTGCTTGATCGCACCGGAATCGTGCTGGCCGACTATCCCTCGGTGCCTCATCGGGTCGGTCGGTCTTACGCGGATCGCGATTATTTTCAGCAAGCGATGAAGGGCGAGCCCGCGATTGGTCGCCCCGTCATCGGCCGGGCCGCCAATGTGCCGGTCTTGCCGATGGCCATACCCTTGCGCGACGGTGCGGGAAAAGTGCTGGCCGTTCTGGTAGGCGTAGCGGCACTCAATTCCCCGAGTTTTATGGAGAACTTGTACGACACCCACATCGGTACCACGGGCGGCTTGTTGTTGGTTTCCCCGCGCGATAAATTATTCATCGGTTCATCCGATGCAAGCATTACGCTTAAGCCCACGCCGGATGAAGGTGTCGATAAACTGCACGATCAGGCCATGAGTGGATTTCGCGGTGCGGGGATCACGGTCGATGCGCGAGGCGTCGAAGAGTTGGCGGCGTTCGCTTCAGTGCCCAGCTGCGGTTGGTTTGTCATGGCGAGTCTGCCAACCAGCGAAGCATTCAGCACGGTCACCCGCTTGCGCCATTTCGTTATCGGCAATACGCTGGTTATCGTTCCCATTTTCCTGCTCATCATGGTGCTTTTTATGCGCCGCGTCATGCAGCCGCTTATGAGTGCCGCGCAACACGCCGACCGGATGACGCTGGGTGAGACTCCTCTCGAACTGCTACCGGTGGTGCGTAATGACGAGGTGGGACATCTGACCGCGGCGTTCAATCGCGTCCTGTCGAAGCTGCTGGAAAGTCGCGCCGAGTTAACTCACATCGCCCACCACGACACCTTGACCGGGTTACCCAATAGCCAATTATTGGCTGATCGCATGCGGCAGGCGCTGGCGCGTGCGCAACGCAGACACGGGAAAGTCGCCGTGCTGTTTCTGGATCTGGATGGCTTCAAGCTGATCAATGATGGATTGGGCCATGAGGCCGGAAATGATGCCTTGCGCGAAGTGGCAGAACGCCTGCGTGGCACAATACGCGGCGAAGATACATTGGCGCGAATAGGCGGTGACGAGTTCGTCATTCTGCTGTCCGACTTGAATGGAGATGCCAGAAAATCGGCGGAGGTGGTCGCGATCAAATGCCAGACAGTTTTTCAGGAGCCGTTCCTCATTCGCGGTCGATCGTGCAGATTGGGGACGTCAATCGGTATCGCCGAGGGTGACGGGGGTTGCGTGCCAGAGAATTTGTTGCTTGCCGCCGATCAGGCGATGTACCGGGCCAAGGAGGCGGGGCGCGGGCAGTTCTTTTGGGCGGATGGTGGCAAATAAGCGGGCCACCTGACTGTCATCGCTATGTAATGGCGGGATCCATAAGTAATGCCTCGAACTGTTCAATCGGTATCGGTTCGCCAAAGAGATTGCCCTGAAAATGGGAACAGCCCTTGTTCAATAGCAGTTGCCGTTGTTCTTCGGTCTCAACCCCTTCGGCGATGACATCCAGTTTCAGGCTTCGTGCCATCGCGATAATGGTGCGCACAATCGCCCTGTCATTGCTGTCGATGGTAAGGTCGCGCACGAACGACTGATCGATTTTTATTTGATCGAGCGGTAGCCGCTTGAGGTATTGCAACGATGAAAAGCCGGTACCGAAGTCATCCAGCGAGAACCTGATGCCGATAGCCTTGAGTGCATTCATCGTGGTAACGACACCATCGATATTCTCCAACAACATACTCTCGGTGATTTCCAGCTTGAGCCGGGTCGCGTCGATGGCATGCTGCCACACGGCGGTTTGTATCTGGGCCACGAAATCAGCCTGGCGAAATTGCTTGGAGCTGATGTTCACAGACAGGATGAGGTCACGAGTCAGCGTATCGAGCTGCCACGCTTTGAGCTGGGCGCAGGCCGTGTCCAGCACCCACTTGCCGATGGGCAATATCAGTCCGGTTTCTTCGGCCAGGGGAATGAACTGGAGGGGAGGTATCATGCCGCGTTCTGGATGTATCCAGCGTATCAATGCCTCCGCCCCATACGGCCGATTCGAGTCATCCACCTGGGTTTGATAATGCAGCTGGAACTGCCGGTCTCTCAAGGCTTTGCGCAAATCGCTTTCGATGGAGGCGAGGGAATTGATGATGTCCTGCATTTTGGGAGCAAAGAAATGCAGCGCATTGCGGCCGCCCTTCTTGGCCTGATACATGGCGATGTCAGCTTGTTTCATCAACTCTTCTATGCCCAGTTCGTGGTCGTGGAACAGCGTGGCACCGATGCTAGATGTGGTGTGGTACTCGTGCGCGACAAGCTGGTATGGCTGGTTGAGCACGGCGAGTATTTTTTTGCCGATGGCTTCGGTTTGTTCGGCCGATTGCACGGGATGCTTGCTCAGGTCTTCCAGAATCACCACGAACTCATCGCCGCCGATCCGGGCGACGGTATCACCTTCGCGCACCGAGGAAGTCAGGCGTTGCGCGACCTGTTTCAAGAGCAGGTCTCCTATGTCATGCCCGAGATTGTCGTTTAGGCTCTTAAAGTTATCCAGGTCGATGAACAGTAGTGCGCCCGCCCTGTCGTTACGCAAACTAGACGCTAATGCTTGCTGGAGCCGGTCCGTCAGCAGGCGGCGATTGGGGAGTAGGGTAAGCGGGTCGTAGAATGCCAGATTCTGGATCGCATCGGCGGCGACCTTGCGTTCGGTGATGTCCTGGACAATGGCGATGCCGCCAACGATCCTTCCTTTTTCATCGCGGGAAGGCGCGCAGGTCATATCTATCCAGGCATTTGAGTCGCTGTGGGTGGCCCAATACCGGCCTTCGTAGGAGCCTATTCTGTCTGCTATGGCATTGTTCAACGCATGGTGTATAGACTGGTCTTTGAGCGTTTTCATATCGAGGCCGGTGATATGCTCAATCGAGTTGCGCAAGATAGCGGCAAGGCGGTCATTGCAATAAGTAATAACCAGGTCGGTGTCGTAATGGAAAATCCCGACGGGCGAATGGGTCAGCAGTAAACGGTAGCGCTCCTCGCTTGCCCTGACTGTCTCCTCGCGCGCAACGGCTTCAAGACGCAACCTGACGTTCTCGGTCAGGTTTTTGTTGAGGTAGCGCAGGATGATGATCATGAAGCCCAGGTACAACATCACCGATATGCCCATCGCCACCGACAGATCGTCTTTTGCAATAAACAAACTGATCGCGACAGGTATGAGCGTGGCTAGGGCATAACCGGCCGCGCTGACAAAATCGGCTGAGAATGAGACTACCCCGCCAGCCGTTAATCCGGCCAGCATAAAGACAAAGAAAAGCTGATGCTGCGGATCGTGGGCCGGGATCATGGCAAAGCTGGCGGAACCCCATACGGCACCCGCAACCAGAACGCCAATACGAAACTTCAACAGGCGGGCGCGAATGACAGAATAGTCATCCGCCGGGGAGAGTTTGTAAGCAACAAGCAGAGAGGCCCGAGAAAGCGCGATCAACACAGTCAGGGTAAGCCAGGCAATAATTACCGCCGAAGGAACCACCACGCGCTGCATATAGGCGAGAATCATCGCGAGCAGCACACCGATAATCAGTGACGTGTGACTGGCAGAAAGCATTTGCTGTATCTGCAGGGGATGCATCTCTATTTTCTGGTTCGATCTGTTCATCGAGCGCGATCATCTATCGTCCGGGCTTTAAATGCAAGCTGGCATTGGTTGTCTGGTGTCGGCTCACGCACATTTTCCGAGGCTGGCGGGGCATCCAGGGTTCGACAGAGCGGACGTGCCAAGGCATGCCGACACAGGGAGCCGCACCAGGTTTTTGCAGATGGCAGTTGGCGTGAATATGAAGTACACTCGGCAGACAAAATAATTTTCTTAGGAGCTGCCATGCGATTTTTCAAAGGAATGTGGGTCGTCACCGCCGTAGTGCCGCTGATTGTTGGGTTGAGCGGATGCGCCAGCAACATGATTGACGTGCGTAAGGGATCTGACCGGGTGTCTCTGGCGGATGAAAAGCAGGTCGGCAGCTGTCAGTCCAAGGGGAAAATCACCGTCAGCGTACTTGCCAAAGTCGGATTTATTACCCGTAGCGCCGAGGATGTGGAGGCCAATTTGTATCAACTGGCAGTCAATGATGCTGTGGATGCCGGTGCCGATACGGTCGTGAAGGGTGAGTCGTCGGAGTTCGGCAAACGGACTTTTGAAATCTACAAGTGTCGGCCCTGAAGCGGGGCGATGAGCGTCAGAAAACGCCAGACCGCCCATCTCGTTATTGATAGCCCCAGGCCTTTATGGCCACGAAAACGAAGCGAATAAAAAAGCAGCCACGGGGGCTGCTTTTTTATTCGCTTTCCAGTTTGTCGGACGGGGTGAAAGACCAAGTGCGGGTGATGGTGAGGATGTCGGTGTCACGCCGGATATCGGCGGGCAGCGGCGGGTAGGGCGCGGCCAGCCTGACGATACGCATCGCGGCCGCATCCAGGACGCGTTGCCCGGATGAACGGCTGACTTCGACGCTTTCGATGCTGCCATCGGCTTTGATGGACACGCTGAGTTGCAGCTTGCCGTAGATCTGCTCGCGGCGAGCTTGCTCGGGATAATTCATATTGCCGACCCGCTCGACCTTCACCCGCCAGTCTTCGATATATTGCGCGAAGCGGTATTCCTGGGTGCGTGCCCCGATGAATGTGCGCCTGGGCATGTGTTGATACGCTTCTTGGTTCTTGTTGATCTGCGCTTCCAGACGAATGATCTCCAGGCTCTTTTGCACCAAGTCTTCACCGGTCATGGGGGCTGTGCTGGTTTGTTTGGCAAGCTCGGGTTGCGCCACGCTGCGATCGTTTTTGGGCTGTGTCAGCAGTCTTTTCGATTCTTCTTCCAAGGTGGAAAGGTTTTTTGTGTTCTGCTCGGGCGTGAAGCGCGGATCGTCTTGCATCGCGGGTAACGGCGTTGTGGCCTGGCGATCCTCTGGGGTGTTACCGCCCCCGTCGAGATTGGCTTGCGCCAGCGCGTCGGCGTGCTGCGGTTTGGATAATGATCGGCTATTCACCAGCACCACTTGCAGCGGTTGCATGACGTTCACGGCCGGATGCGGGCGGGGTAACACCAGTACGACACCCCACAGCACGAACGCATGGAGCACGATGGAACCCAGCATAGCCGCCGACAAGTTCATGTGCAGTCTGGTTAGCAAATTGCTTCCTCGGTCGGGAGTTCCGCCGGTGTTTCTGCCCTGACAAAGCGCGTGTGTATATTCAAATCGAGCAAGTCGATCTCCCCCACCGCCAGCGTGACTTTGCTGTTGGCCGCCAGTTCCGGCAGCGAGTGGGCCTTGAAGACGAGCGGGATGCTGGTGAGTTTCACCAGGTTTTCACGCAGTACGATACCAGTAACAACAAGCTCGCTGAGCGATGCGTCTGCACCCTCGCCGATAGGGTGGCTAAGGGCAACCGCAGCCTTTTCCTGTTGCAACCAGCGCAAGCACCAGTAGCGCTCCATCTGGCGTTGGAAGTCGTTGTAGATGCCGTACATAGTCTCGAAGTCGCGCACCACGGCGTACAGCGCGGGATCGTTCTTGGGGTACACCGGCTCGTTGCCGTTCAGCATGGCGATGATCTGGCGCTGGTTCACCATGTCCACATAGCGGCGCAGCGGCGAGCTCGACCACATGTATTGCGCCACGCCCAGGCCCTGGTGGGGTGCTGCGACCGTGCTCATCTTGACTTTGCCGTTGTTCTGCGTGCGGTAGATGCCGGGGAAGCCGTGTTCGTCCAACTGCTTGCCCCAAGTGCTGTTGACCAGGATCATCAGCTCGGACACGACTTTGTCTATCGGTGATCCGCGCCGGCGCGTGGTGATGCTGACGCGATCCTCCACGATGCTGAAGTTGTAATCCACCTGCGCGGTGCTGTTGTCGGAAGCCTTGCCGCGCAAGGCTTCCAGCTTGTTCGCGAAGTCCCACAGCAGTCTCAATTCGGGCGCGTAAACGTAGTCCAGCCTGCCCGCCGCCAGCGTCTCCTCATTGAACAGCGGCTCCAGCGTGTCATGGCGCAAGTTGGCCGCGATGTGCACGCGCTCGACGCGACTCTCGCTGGAGGTGATGAGCAGGGTGCCGCTATCCACTTCCAGATACATGCTGAGTGCGGGGCAGACGTGGTCGGCATTGAGCGTGAAGGCCTGAACCACGGAATCGGGCAGCATCGTGATCTTCTGCCCCGGCATATACACGGTAGAGAGCCGACTGCCGGCGATGGCATCGCCCGCCGAATCACGCGGCAGACCGAGCGCGGGCGCGGCGATATGCACGCCGATGCGCCAATGTCCATTGGCTAATTTCTCGACCGAGAACGCGTCGTCGATTTCGGTGGTGCTCGCGTCATCGATGCTGAATGCCTGCGCGGTCGCCAGCGGCAACTCTGCCCAGGTGCTCAATTCCACCGCCGGAAATCCCGTGCCCTTGGGGAAGTTTTCGAACAAAAATTTATTGAAATGAAAGTCGTGGGTGGAAGGCAACGCGCCGCAGCGATGGAGTAGATGTGCGGCGGACAGGTGCGTCGCCACACAGGCGGCTTCCAGGGCCTTGACTTCCAGGGTATTGCGGTCGGGCTGGTAGAGCAGATGCTGGATGTGTTCGGCGAACTCGGCGGGCAATTCGAACTTGCTCAGTTGCTCCGTGTAACGTGCTTGCGTCGCCAGTTGCTGGCGCTTCTTTTCGGCACCCGCGAGTGCCGCCTTGAGCACATCTGCGGGTGCTGCGCGATAGCGGCCTTTGCCTTTTCGGTGGAAATAGATGGGCGCGCCATGCAAGCGTATCAATACCGCTGCGGCCTCCAGCGAAGACGGTGTGTTGTGACCGAAGTATTCCGCCGCGATCTGCTCGAAGCCAAACTCTTCTGGCGGGCAGCATTCCCATAAAAACTCGACTTCGATCTGCTCGGCGATGCGCTCGGCTTGCGCGATGAATTCGCCCAGCACGGGCTGGGTAAAACGCAACATCACATTCGCCGCCTTGATCTTGCTGCGCTTGCCGGACAGGCTTTCGATCTGTAGCGAACTGGTGTTGTCGGTCATGATGCTGCCGACCTTGAAATTGCCGTCTTCTTCGTAAAGGATATTCATGGCGCGCGCGGCAAAAAAATTAGCGGCGGATTATAACAGTTCGGCTCTGGCCGGACACGGGGCTGGGGGCAACAAAAAAGCCGGCACAAGCCGGCTTTGTAGGTAGTTGCTACGCTTACTTCTGCGTTAAGATCCACGCCACAAGGGTCTTGATGCTGTCGTCGCTCACCGCTGCGGGTGCGGGCGGCATGGGCATCGAACCAAAAGAACCGGCACCGCCACTACGCACTTTCTTTTCCAGTCGGGCTTGCGCCGTGCTGTCGCCCGCGTACTTGGCGGCGACTTCAGTGAATGCCGGTCCCACATTTTTCTTGTTCAGCGCGTGGCAAGCGCTGCAACCGCTCTTTTTATAGAGTGCCTGGCCATCTTCGGCCAACGCGCCTGCAGAAACCGTTAAGGCCAATGTCATTGCGGCAAGATAACGAACTTTCATGATCCGACTCCCCGTGGTTAACAAACACGGCCCCACTATAAGACGTTTGATTTGGCGCTGTTTGATTTAAATCAAATGGCACTTGTCAGGCTGACCCGGTGCCAAGTCACTGCCCGCGCGCGGATCGACCAGGCTCATTAGATCACGCCTGCCAGATGCGCCTGTTCATCCGCAAAGTAGCTGCTGCGCACCATAGGCCCGCAGGCGGCGTGGCTGAACCCCATCGCTTGCGCGGCTTGCTCGAACATCGTGAAAGCTTCCAATGGCGCATAACGCAGCACCGGCAAGTGCCCGTCGGAAGGCTGCAGGTATTGGCCGATGGTCAGCATGTTCACATCGTGCGCGCGCAGGTCGCGCATCACTTCCAGCACTTCCTCGTCGGTCTCGCCCAAGCCCAGCATCACGCCGGATTTGGTGGGGATATGCGGGAAGCGCGCCTTGAAATCCTTGAGCAGCTTGAGCGAATGCGCGTAGTCCGCGCCGGGTCGCGCCAGTTTGTACAAGCGCGGCACGGTCTCCAGATTGTGGTTCAGCACATCGGGCAAACTGATTGCCAGCGCGTCCAAGGCCTCATCCAATCGACCGCGAAAATCGGGAACCAGAATCTCCAAGCGCGTGTTGGGCGAGCTCGCGCGTATCGCGCTCAGGCAATCGGTGAAATGCCGCGCGCCGCCGTCGCGCAAGTCGTCCCGGTCCACGCTGGTGATGACCACGTATTTCAGGTTCAGCAGGCCGATGGAGCGCGCCAGATTGGCGGGTTCATCCACGTCGGGCGGCAGCGGTTTGCCGTGCGCGACATCGCAGAACGGGCAGCGGCGCGTGCACACATCGCCCAGGATCATGAAGGTCGCCGTGCCTTTGCTGAAACACTCGCCGATGTTCGGGCAGGAGGCTTCTTCACAAACTGTGTGCAGATTGTGTTCGCGCAGCAATCTTTTTACATCGCTGTATCCGGTACCGCTGCCCGACTTCACGCGTATCCATTCGGGTTTGCGCAAGCGTTCTTGCAGCGGAACGATCTTGATCGGGTTGCGCGCCGTCTTGGCCGCGCCGGTTTGTTTGTTTGCGGCATCACTCATGTGATTCCTCTTCGTAGTAAATAATCTTATTGATGCGCAGTGCCCGCAGAAGCCAGATGCCGCTGCAAACCGTGTATCAGGTTTTGCGCGAGCTGGGCTTGTAGTTCGTTGAGGTTGGCGGTGATGCCGAGGGCGCAGGCTTGGGTGACTTGCAGGCCCTGATAGCCGCACGGGTTAATGTTGTTGAACGGCGACAAGTCCATGTCCACATTAAACGACAGGCCGTGATAGCAGTAGCCGTGTTTGATCTTCAGCCCCAGCGCGGCGATCTTCGCGCCGCTCACATACACGCCGGGTGCATCGACGCGATGTACGGCATGGACTCCGAATTCGGCGAGCAGATCGATGACGGAATTCTCCATCACGTTGACCAGTTCGCGCACGCCGATCTTCCAGCGGCGCATGTCGAGCAACAGGTAGGCGACGATCTGGCCGGGGCCGTGATAAGTGATCTGTCCGCCACGATCGATTTTGACGACAGGTATGTCGGTCGGATTAAGCAAATGTTCCGGCTTGCCCGCCAAGCCTTGGGTATAGGTGGGCGGATGTTGCAGCAGCCATATTTCGTCGCGGGTTCCCGGTATCTTTCCATCCGGGGTACGCTCGGCAGTGAAACGCTTCATCGCGTCCCAGGTGGGCTGGTATTCAACAAGCCCAAGACTGTGAAGAGCAGGATTGGGGATTGAGGATTGGAGATTGAGGATTGAAGTGCGCGAAGCTAATGGTGAAGAGCTAGGCTCGGCGAGCCAGGAGAGAGGATCGGAGTGCGAAGATTCTGGCGCGAGCGCAGCCCCCGCTTTTCCCTCAATCCTCGATCCCCGATCCTCGATCCTCATAGCACCATCACCACCATAGGGTGGTCGCACAGATCCTGATAGACGGCATCGAGTTGCGCGCGCGAGGTGGCGCGTATGGTGCAGGTCAGGCTGACGTAGCGCGCGGTTTTGCTGGCGCGCATTTCCATGCTGGCGGCGATGAAGCCGGGGTCGTGTTTGGTCACCACTTCGAGTACGGCCTGGGCAAAGCCCGCCTGTTGCTGGCCGAATATCTTGAGCGGAAAGTCGCAGGGATATTCGATCAGGCTGTCGCTAATTTCCCTGACTGTCGCGGTTCTTTCGGGCGGATTTTTCATGGGGCACGCATCACGTCACGTTTGAAATCTTGATAGAGGCGATGCAGCCGGGTGTACATCGCGCCCGGCCTGCCCGCGCCGACGAGTTGGCCATCGAGCCGGGTGATGGCGAGGACTTCTTTAGTGCTGGAAGTGAGCAGTAGCTCGTCAGCAGCGCACACTTCCGCTTTGCTGATGCGCCGCACTTCAAGCGGAATATCATTCGCGGCGGCGATTTCCAGGATCACATCGTAGGTGATGCCGGGCAGCATGAGAGTGTCCTTGGGTGGGGCGAGCAGCGTGCCATCTTTCACCACGAAGATGTTGCTGGCCGCACCTTCGGTCAGCCACTGGTCGTCGCGCAGCAAGATGGTTTCCGCGCAGCCCGCGTCTATCGCCATCTGGCGTAGCAACACATTGGGCAGCAGCGAGATGGCTTTGATGTCGCAGCGCAGCCAGCGGTTGTCGGTCGCGGTGATACAGGCGATGCCGTTCTCCAACAAAGCCGCGCTCGGCGTTTTTAAGGGCTTGCTCATCACGAACACCGTCGGCGCAACGGGTGGATTGGGGAAAGCATGGTCGCGTTCCGCCACCCCACGGGTGATGTGCAGGTAAAGATATTGGTCTTCGCCAGTGTGCAGTGCGACGAGTTGTTCGATGATGCGCGTCCATTCCGCATCGCTGTGCGGGTTGGCCATCTGTATGCCGTCCAGGCTGTGTCGCAAGCGGTTCAAATGTCCGGGCAGGCGGAATGCTTTGCGGCCATAGACAGGGATCACCTCATACACGCCATCGCCAAAGATGAAGCCCCTGTCCAGCACCGAGATTTGGGCTTTCTCGACCGGCATGAACTGTCCGTTCAGATAAATCATTATTGATGAGGGAATCTATAGAAATTCAGAATTTTTGGATGAAGCGCAAGGAGCCGCGCATAACCAGCGACTTGCCAGCTTGCTGGCTTAGTCGAATGGCTAGTTGCTTTACCAGCGAATGACGCAGGCATATCAGATGGATAGACTCGGAATGAGCGAGCACGCGACACCGCGATTCGCCAAAAAAATGAATTTATAAAGATTCCCATTTTTATGGCCAGTATTTTCGGATGAGCAAACGGATGCTGTCCCAGCCGCGCGAAAATACGTTGGCTTCCGCGACGTTCTCTAGCGGATAGACGGGGAACTCCGCATACGGTTTGCCGCCCAGCGACAATTTCAAGACGCCGATCGCGACACCGGTATCGAGTGGAGCGAGGATGGGCTGATGGGTCTCCAGCGTGGCCTTGAGTCGGGCGTATTGCCCTTTCGGGATGCTCAGGAACAGGTCGTGTTTGAAGCCGACACCCACATTGCGCTGCGTGCCTTTCCACAGGCGCACCGGACTGACCGGCTGGTCTTTCTCATACAAGCGCACCGCGTCGAAATTCTGGAAGCCGAAGTTGAGCAATTGCTGGCTCTCGTTCGAGCGCAAGCTGTCGCTGTTGGCCCCCAACACGACGGAAATCAGCCGGTGTTGGTCGCGTTTGGCCGAGCCCACCAGACAAAATCCCGCGCTGTCGGTATGCCCCGTTTTCATGCCGTCCGCGTTGGGATCCAGCCATAGCAGGCGGTTGCGATTGGCTTGCGTGACATTGTTGAAAGTGAATTCGCGCAAGGAGAACAGCGGATAGAACTGCGGATAGTCGCGCACGATGGCGGTGGCCAGCAAGGCCAGATCGTAGGCCGTGCTGTAATGCTGCTGGTCGGGCAAGCCGACCGGGTTGGTGAAATGCGTGTTGACCATGCCCAGCCGCCGCGCCTCTTGGTTCATCATGTCGACGAAACCCGCCTCGCTGCCGGCGATGTTCACGGCCAGTGTGATCGCGGCATCGTTGCCGGATTGCACGATCAAGCCGTGCAGCAGATCGTCCACGCTCACCGATTGGCCGGCCTTAAGCAGCATCAGCGATTCGCCGCTGAGATTGCGCGCCGCGTGTTCGGGGACGTTGACGCTTTGTTGCAGATCCAGCGTGCCGTGCTTCAGCGCGTCAAACGAAAGATAGGCGGTCATCAGCTTGGTCAACGAGGCGGGCTCCATGCGCGCGTCACCGTTCTGGTTGAGCAATACCTGGTTGCTGTTGTAGTCATACAGCACATAGGCTTTGGAAGTGAGGCCCGGCGCCGCCAGCAAAGGTGCGGGCAGAGCAAAGCTGGACTGGGATAGCAGCAGGACAAAAATAATTGCGATGAATTTCATGTTGGGCAGACCTTAAACGAGGCGCGATTATAGTCCGTGCATCGTGTCGCGTGGTGACAATCCCCCAGTCGGGCGGCTCTGCCCGCAAGAGACGACCGGAGTCGGCCTAGGCCGAAATGCCTAGGCTGTTATGCATATGGTTATTTCATTCCGGACTGGTTATAAAGCCGCATCGGGAAATCGTTAATGGTGCAGTAATGAGAAAATCTTCAGGTGGAATGGGATGGAATAAACAAGCGATTTTCCCGGTGGGTGTGTTGCGCAAAAGCGAGATGCGCGAACAGCTCAATCTGGTGGGTGCGGCCGAACAGCATCTACTGTGGAAGAATCGTTTGGGGCATCACATACAGGGGGATTTGAATGAGGCTTTGGACCCCGGACTGGTGGGGCAGAGCGGGATATGCCAGCTGGGGGCCTGGATCAAAGGATCGGAGTTGCACGCGTTGCGCGAGACTCGGGCGTATTGCGAACTGGACTCCGCCCATGCTCTATTCCATGAATTCGGTGCGGAGATCATTAGAAGGCTCAAGCAAGGCGATCGAGCCGAGGCGGGCTCGATATTCAAAAACGAATACAGCCTGGCGATGCAGCACATCGTCCAGGCGCTGACCAAAATCAATCATCTGCTTCAAGAGCCATAGGCACTAAAGACCGGCGATGTCTTGACGCGGCCGGGCATGCTTCAGCGGGTAATGGGTGGTTTGGATAGCTTGCGTTGCAGCGTGCGCCGGTGCATGTTGAGCGCGCGCGCGGTGGCCGAGATATTGTCGCCGTTTTCGTGCAGCACGCGTTGTATGTGATCCCATTCCAGATTCCCTATCAGGGTAGGCCGCACGCTGATAGCCGTGTTGCTGTTCGCCGCGTGGGCGAAAGCCGCGACGATCTCATCGGCATTGGCGGGTTTGGTCAGATACTGGGTCGCGCCCAGTTTGATGGCTTCGACTGCGGTGGCGATGCTGGCGTAGCCGGTCAAGACCACGATGCGGGTGTTCGGGTCCAGATCGTGCAACACCCGCACCAGAACCAGCCCCGGCGCGCCGCCCATTTTTAGATCCACCACCGCGAACTCGGGCGGATTGTTTCGCGCGAGCGGGACGGCCTCTTCCACGCTGTGTGCTGCGGTGACATCGTAGCCGCGCTTTCCCAAGGCTGAACCCAGAACCTTGCAGAACGTCGCATCGTCATCGACCAATAATAGCGACGCGCGTCCTTCGCAATTGCAGTTCATGCGCGCGCTCCCGCCAGTGGCAGGGCCAGTTCCGTGCTTGCGCCGCCGTGCGGGTTGTTCGATAACCGCACCGTGCCGCCCAGGCGTTCTATGGTGGCATTGGCGAGGAATAAGCCCAGGCCGCGCCCCGCGCTTTTAGTGGTGAAGAATGCCGAGCCGGCTTGGCGCGCGACTTCCTCGCTCAGCCCCGCGCCGTGGTCGACGATGGTCAGGGTGAAGTGCGTGGCATCGCAACGGCTGACGATCTCGATGCCTTGCGGGCTGGCATCCGCCGCGTTGTTGAGCAGATTCATCAGCGCGGCGCGCAAGGTGGTGTCCACGTTGAGCTGCGCCGACCAGACCTCGTCCGGTTTCCCTGTGTGCGAGCTGCTGCACAGCCTGCCTGCTCGACCTGTTTCAACCGAGGAATATTGGTATTTAGCAGTGGGGCGCAGCAATTGCCACTCGTCCAATACCTCGGTCATCAGGCTGTCCACGGCTTGCAAGGTGATATCGCCGCTGTCCTGCGCATGGCTGAGAATCTTGTCCAAGATGCGTTTACAGCCGCGCACCTGTTCGTCGAGGATAGCCAGGCTGTCGCGCAATCCGGTCTGGTTTTCTGCCAGGTCGTGTTGCAACTCGCCGATGACCACCGCCATCGTGGACAGCGGCGTGCCCATCTCGTGTGCGGCTCCCGCCGCCTGTATACCGAGTGCGACGATACGTTCGTTGCGCAAGATATTCTCGCGCACCCGCGCCAGCATCTTGTCCCGGCTGCGCACCGCCTGAGCCATCTGCGTCACGAAATAGGCGACCACCACCGCGCTGATAAAGAAACCCAGCCACATGCCCATGACGTGCGTGCTGAACGCGCTGTTGTGGTCGTGATGGTTGTGCGGCAGCGGACGATAATAGAACATCAGCGCGCTGTAGCACGCGGCGGTGAGCGATGCCATGCCCCAGGTGTAGCGTTGCGGCAGGGTCGCGGCGGCGATCACCAGAGGTAGCAGGAACAGCGAGATGAAGGGATTGGTCGAGCCGCCGCCGTAATACAGCAGCACGCTCAGTGCCAGCACATCCACGCACAATTGCGCAAACAACTCGGGATTGGTTACCGGCCTATCGCTGCGCAAGCGCAGCCAGGTGAGCAGGTTGATCACCGCGAGTGCGGCGACGGTCAGCAACATGGTCGGCCAGTCCAGCTCCATTTTCAGAAACTTCCACACGCAGGCCAGCGTGAGCAGTTGCGCGCCCACAGCCATGCTGCGCAAGACGGCCAGGCGACGCAATTGAGCGTGACCGGGCAGAGAAGAAAGCAGGGTGTTATTCATGGCGCGATTGTAAACGCGACACCCCTATTACAGGTGCGTCAAATTGACGCACCTGATGGTAAAGATGAACACGTATAATCGAGCTCCCGAAACTTATCTAATAGGAACAGCGTCATGCAAAAACTCGGTCTGTGGTTAGCCGCAACAGCGGCGATTTTGTTGAGTGCCAGCGTCTATGCGGAGGATATTAGGATTGAGGCCGCATCGGTGCGTGCGACGGCTCCGGGCCAGCAGACCGCGATGGGCGATCTGAGCATCACCAGCAAAAAAATCGCGCTCCTGGTGGGTGTGACGACCCCGGTCGCGCAAAGTGTCGAGCTGCACCTGATGTCGCATGATAACGGCATGATGAAAATGCGCGAGGTGAAAGAGGTTCCGTTGCCGGCCGGCCGGGTGGTGAATCTGGGCCAGGAAGGCTACCATCTGATGCTGATGAATTTGAAAGAGCCGATCAAAGAGGGTGTCGCCGTGCCATTGACGCTGATGATACAACTGGCCGACAAAAGAACGATCAAGCTCGAAACGGCCGCGACAGTGAAACCTCAGATCGTGATCGACGCCAACGAACCCATGCATCACCATCACTAGGGTTCGGCAACGCCACTGCACGGGTTTGACTAAATCCCGAATCCTCGATTCTGCCTTGGTGTAGAATTCGCGGCACATTTTTGCGAGCGTTCCGCCTGACGGCGGAATGCCTGCCTACCCCGTTTTCAAGGAAAGAACATGCCGTTGTCTGCCGCCACCGCCGAAGTCAAAGCCTTGGTTCTCGCCGAGGCTTTGCCTTACATTCAACGCTTCTTCGACAAGACTATCGTGATCAAATATGGCGGTAACGCCATGACCGATCCCAAGCTCCAGGAGAGTTTTGCGCGCGATGTGGTGCTGCTCAAGCTGGTGGGCATGAACCCGGTGGTGGTGCATGGCGGCGGGCCGCAGATCAACGAGTTGCTCAAGCGCGTGGGCAAGCAGGGCGAATTCGTCCAGGGTATGCGCGTCACCGACGCGGAAACCATGGACGTGGTGGAGATGGTGCTGGGCAAGGTCAACAAAGACATCGTCAATCTCATCAACCGTTACGGCGGCAAAGCCGTGGGGTTGACCGGGCAGGACGGTTTGTTCATACGCGCCGAAAAGCTATTGCTGGAGAGCAGCACCGAGCCGGGCAAGATGCTGGACATCGGTTTTGTGGGCGACATCAACAAGATCGATCCCGCTATCATCACCTTTCTGGATTCCGGTGATTTCATACCGGTCATCGCGCCTATCGGCGTGTCGCCGGACGGCGAGACGCTGAACATCAACGCCGACGTGGTGGCTGGCAAGCTGGCGGAAGTGTTGCGCGCCGAGAAACTGGTGTTGCTCACCAACACGCCGGGCGTGCTGGACAAAGACGGCAATCTGCTCACCGGGCTCACCCCAAAACAAATCGATGACCTGGTTGCCGATGGCACGTTGTCCGGCGGCATGTTGCCCAAGATAGGTTCCGCGCTGGATGCCGCGCGCGGCGGCGTGCGCTCGGTGCACATCATCGACGGTCGCGTGCAACATGCCTTGCTGCTGGAAATTCTCACCGATGAAGGGGTGGGGACGCTCATCAAGAGCAAGTAATGGAACGTGTCTGGATTTTTGATCTGGACAATACCCTGCACAATGCTTCTGCCCATGTGTTTCCGCACATCAACTGCAGTATGACGGCTTACTTGCAGCAGCATCTGCAACTCGACGCGGCGGCGGCGAATGAGTTGCGCATCGCTTACTGGCAACGCTACGGTGCGACCTTGAGCGGCATGATGCGGCACCATGATACCGACCCCGATCATTTTTTGTGGCATACCCATCAATTCCCCGATCTGGGAAACATGGTGTTGCGCGAACCGCGTTTGCGCCACGCGCTAAAGAATTTGCCGGGCAAGAAGGTGTTGTTCTCGAATGCGCCGCAGCACTACGCGCATGCCGTGTTGAAGTTGTTGCGCATAGACGATCTGTTCGACGATGTGATGGCGGTGGAGCACACCGGATACCGCCCCAAGCCGCATGCATTCGGTTTTTTGTGTTTGATGAGAAAGCACAAGGTAAGGGCCGCGCAATGCGTGATGGTGGAAGACAGTTTGGAAAATTTGCGCGCCGCAAAAAAGTTGGGGATGCGCACTGTGTGGATCAGTGTCGGCCTACAAGACACGGCGTGTGTCGATGTGAAGATTCGTGATGTGATGCGGCTGCCAAGCGTCTTAAGCCGCTTGGTTTAATTACAAATCCTCTCCCCCAACCCCTTTCCCTTTTGAGGGAGAAGGTGGCCGAAGGTCGGGAGAGGGCATTGAGAAAGAGGTACGAAAATGGCCGCTAAACCGGGCGAAAGAAAACTACAGATACTGCAAACCGTGGCGCACATGCTGGAGCAGCCCAAGGGTGAGAAGATCACCACCGCCGCGCTCGCCGCCAGGCTGGAGCTGTCGGAAGCGGCGTTGTATCGCCACTTCGCCAGCAAGGCGCAGATGTTCGAGGGGCTGATCGAGTTCATCGAGCAGACCGTGTTCGGCCTGATCAACAAGATCACCCAGGACGAGAAGAGCGGGCTCAAGCAAGTCGACGCCATCGTGTCCATGCTGTTGGGTTTCGCGCAAAAGAATCGCGGTATGACGCGGGTGCTGATCGGCGACGCGCTGGTGAACGAGGACGAGCGGCTGCAATTGCGCATCAACCAGTTGCTGGACCGCATCGAAGCCACGCTCAAACAGTCATTGCGCATGGCGGTGACCCAGGGCGAGATGGGCGAGGCGGTGGGCGGCCAAGTTCAGGACGTGTCGGTATCAGGAACGGGGGTGCCGCCTGTTTCCCCTTCCCGCACCGCCGTTGCGCGCACCGTGTCCGGGGAAGATATCTCCGCGCACGCCAATGTGTTGCTGTGTTTCGTGATCGGCCGCTGGCTGCAATTCGGCAAGAGCGGATTCACCCGCGAACCGTTGGCGCAATGGCCCGCGCAATCAGCGGTTTTACTCAATAAATAAACCCAAGGAATAAGCATGATTCTGATCCTCAACCCCAACGTCGATGAGCAGTCCGCCGAGTACCGGCAACTGCTCGCGCAACTCGCGGCACTGCCCGGTATACAGACACGTGTGCATGTCGAGCATGGCAATGAACAGAAGCTCACCGAGATGTATTTGATCGGCAACACCAAGGCTCTCGAGATCGCCGATATGCAGAATCTGCCCTGTGTGGAGCGCGTGGTGCGGGTGTCCGAGGAATACCGGATTCTGGGGCGGCACAAGGATGATAGGCGCGACACGCATTTCGATTACAACGGCGTGCGTTTCGGCCAGGACACGCTGAATGTGTTTGCCGGGTTATGCGCGGTGGACAATCGCGAGCATGTCGAGATCATGATGAGGGCGGTGCGCGACAACGGTCAGGTATGCACGCGCATGGGCGCGTACAAGCCGCGCACCAGCCCTTACGCATTCCAGGGGCACGGCAAATATTGTCTGAACTATGTGTTCGAACTCGCCGGCAAGTACGGCATCAAGGTGATCGCGATGGAGATCACCCACGAATCCCATTTGCACGAGATAAAAGAGGCCTTGCACCAGACCGGCAACCCGACCGGGGTGATGCTGCAGATTGGCACGCGCAACACGCAGAATTTCGAGTTGCTCAAGATCGTGGGTCGGCAAACCGAGTTGCCGGTGTTGCTCAAACGCGGCTTCGGCATCACGCTGGACGAGTCGCTGAACGCCGCGGAATACCTCGCTTCGGAAGGCAACCGCAACGTGGTGTTCGGCTTGCGCGGCATGAAGACCAACATGGGCGACCCGCACCGCAACTTCGTGGATTTCTCGCATGTGCCGGTGGTCAAACGGCTGACGCGCATGCCGGTGTGCATCGATCCGTCGCATTCGGTTGGCTCGCGTGCCGCTTCGCCGGACGGCATCCTCGACATGATGCACGTCACTGCCCAGGGCGTGATGGCGGGAGCCAATATGGTGCTGGTGGATTTTCATCCCGCGCCGCCCAAGGCGCTGGTGGACGGCCCGCAAGCCATGCTGCTGAAAGAGTTGCCGTACTTCCTGGAAGACGTGCGGATTGCCCGCGAGGCCTATCTCAAGCGGGTCGAGCTGCGGCAACGGCAGGACTGGTAAGGGCAGCGATACGCGGTTAATGGGCCGCCAGACAGCCCAGATAGACCGTTGCATCCGGTTCTGTGTGTTGGCGTTGCGCCTGCCAGATCATCTCGCTCAGGCATTCCATCATCTGGTGCTGCGCGTCATGCTCGGATTCGAGTTTGCGCGTGAGGCGCACGAAATGCGCGCGTATGCCCGGCGGTTGATCGATGGATATCTGTTCTTCTATGGTCAGGTGCATCATCAGGTGCAGGAAGGGATTGGTCGCTCCGTGCTCGGGCGCGTAGTCTTGTGCGAGATGGCGTTCCGGTTGCGCCAACAAGCCGTGATATTCGGGATGTTTCTCGATGAGCTGCGCGGTCAGGTCTTCCAGCGGCGTGAGCAGTTCGCCATCTGTGCGCTTGCGCCAGGTCTCGAATAAAAATTGCCGCGCCTCGTCGCGGGTGGGGTTGAATAGCATCAATGCTCCAAATCGTTAAGTTTAGTTGCGGGTAGCAAAATCTGTGCACTGCCTTTGCTACCCGCTACGAGCTACCCGCTCTTTGGATTTGTATTCGCACAAGTCCGCAATGATGCACTCGCCGCATTTCGGTTTGCGCGCCTGGCAGACGTAGCGCCCGTGCAGAATGAGCCAGTGGTGCGCGTCACGCATGAACTCCGCCGGTATGACCTTGAGCAATTTCTGCTCGACAGCCAGCACGGTCTTGCCGGGTGCGAGATTGATGCGATTGGCGAGGCGGAAGATATGCGTGTCGACCGCGATGGTGGGCTGGCCGAAGGCGGTGTTGAGTATCACGTTCGCCGTCTTGCGACCCACGCCGGGCAAGGCTTCCAGCTCTTCTCGGGTTTGTGGCACCGACCCGCCATGGTGTTGCAGAAGTAGGCGGCAGGTCTGGATGACATGGCGGGCTTTGGTCTTGTACAGGCCGATGCGCTGGATGTGCTCGCGCAGTTTCTCTTCGCCCAGGTCGACCAGAGCCTGCGGCGTGTTCGCCACCGGGAAAAGTTGCCGCGTGGCGAGATTGACGCTGATGTCGGTGGCTTGGGCGGAGAGCATCACCGCGACCAGCAATTCAAAAGGCGTGTGGTATTCCAGTTCGGTGGTGGGATGCGGATTGGCGGTTCGCAGGCGTTCAAAGATCACGCGTCGCTTGGCCGCATTCATGCTAGGCGGCTGCAGCGATCGGGGTGGCCTTATTGCCTTCGTTCGCGGCCGCGCGCAGGCTCATGTGATTCTTCAGCGCGATCAGCAAGCCCAGCGTGATGAACGCGCCGGGAGGCAGGATCGCCAGCAGGAAGCCGTGGTAATCGGGCACGACGGTGATCACCATAGACTTGGTTGCGCCGAACATCTCGAACATGTCTATGCCGGACAGCAGTGTGCCGTGACCGAACAGTTCGCGCAGCCCGCCCAATACCGCCAGCACCGCGGTCAGCCCCAGCCCCATCGCCAAGCCGTCCACGGCCGATTGCAACGGCGGCTGTTTGGAGGCGAAGGCTTCGATACGCGCAAGCACGATACAGTTGGTCACGATCAGCGGGATGAAAATGCCCAGCACCAGATACAGCGCGTGGATATAGGCGTTCATGGCGAACTGGATCACCGTGACCAGCACCGCGATGATCAGGATGAACACCGGGATGCGCGCCTCGTTCGGCACGGCCTGGCGTATCGGTGATATCGCCGCGCCCGACAGCGACATCACGACGGCGGTGGCTAGCCCCAGGCTGACCCCGTTCACCACCGAGCTGCTCACCGCGAGTATCGGGCACATGCCCAGCAGTTGCACCACGCCGGTGTTCTGTTTCCACAGGCCGTTATAAAAAATGTCTTTCATTTCTTGCGAGGTCATTTTGTGTCTTCCTTCACTTTTTCCGGTCCCCCGACCCATTCCCCGGCAAGGAGAGGTCGGGAGGGTTTGGGTTTTGCGCGAACAAGGTGTCGCGATGCAGCGCGAAATATTGCAGTGCTTTGTGCACCGCCTTGACCACGGCACGCGGGGTGATGGTCGCACCCGCCATGTAGTCGAATTGTCCGCCATCTTTTTTCACTTGCCAATCGGCATCGCGCTGCGGGACCAGCGATTTTCCGTCAAAGCCGGTGATCCACGCGCTTTTGGCGATGTCGATATAGTCGCCCAGACCCGGCGTTTCCTTGTGTTCGACCACTCGCACACCGCCCAGGCTGCCGTCCGCCCGGATGGCGATGATGAGGCTGATGCGGCCGCTGTAACCATCGGGTGCGACGGCTTCCAGCACCACGCCCACCGGTTGGCCGTGCAAGCGCGCCCGATATGCCGTGCTGCTGAGGGTCGTGCCCAGCAGCACATCCGGCGCGAGGCGTTGTGTGTCTGCCACGATGTCGTTGTCGAAGCTGTTCGATGGGATCAGCTGCGAGATGAGCTTGAGTTTCTCTGCCTGTTCGCTTTGCGCGATCCTGTCGTGCGTCTGAAAATAGGTGACCGCCAGCAGGAACGTGCCGATCACCGTGAAGAACAGCACGTTCATCGCGGTGTGCAGGGAAGCCTGGAACAGCGTGCGCCTCACGACTGTTTCTCCTTCTTGCCGAATACCTTGGGTTGCGTGTAGGCATCGATGAGCGGCACGCAGATGTTCATCAGCAGGGTGGCGAACGCGATGCCGTCGGGGAACGCGCCGTACACGCGGATCAAATAAGTGAGCAGACCCGCACCCGCCGCGAAGATGAGTTTGCCTTTGCGCGTGGTGGGACTGGTGATCGGGTCGGTCAGAATGAAGAACGCGCCCAGCATCGCCGCGCCGGAGAACCAATGGAATACAGGCGCGACGTAATGCGTCGGATCGACCATATGGAAGATGCCCGCGATCAGAAACAGCGTGCCCAGGAACGCGACCGGCAAATGCCAGGAAATGATGCGCGCCGCCAGCAGATACAGCCCGCCGATGAGGAAACCCAGCGCGATCATTTCGCTGCCGTGCCCAGCCAGGTGGCCAAAGATCGGCTGGGTGAGGATTTCATTCGCCGGAAGCGCCAGATGCAACTGCGTCTTGAGCGTGTCCAGCGGCGTGGCCATCGTGACGGCATCGAGCGTGAGACCGTCGGGCAACATGCCGGAGAAGATGTATTGCCATTGCTGGCCGAAACCCAGCTCCGCCCCCATGCCCTGCGGCGTGATCCAGTGCGTCATCTGCACCGGAAAAGAAACGATCAGCACGGCATAACCGACCATCGCCGGATTGAACGGGTTGTTGCCGAACCCTCCGTACAGATGTTTGGCGATGGCGATACAGAACGCCGTGCCCACGACGATCAGCCACCACGGTGCCAGCGGTGGGATGGACAGCGCGAGCAGCCAGGCGGTGAGCAGCGCGCTGTTGTCTTTGAGGAAAGGCGCGATGGGGCGCTTGCGCAATTTCAGCATCGCCGCTTCGGTGGCGAGCGCGGTGAGGCTGGCGAGCGTGATGGACACCAGTATCGCCGGGCCGAAATACCACACGTACAAGGCGATGCCGGGTATCAGGGCGAGTATCACCTTGAGCATGATGGCCG
This sequence comes from Gallionella sp., assembly GCA_013043965.1. Taxonomy (GTDB): domain Bacteria; phylum Pseudomonadota; class Gammaproteobacteria; order Burkholderiales; family Gallionellaceae; genus Gallionella. Next base: position 29,345 of record JABEVF010000119.1, read on the forward strand.
ACACGCTGTCCGGCTTGCTTATAAAGGGCGAAAAAAATGCGGACATATAGTGTTATTCCCTGGGAGGTTCGGCTTCGGATTTGGCCAGCTCGTGGATGCGCGCCCGGCGCGCCTCGATGTCGGCGATCTCTGCCATCTGCTGTGGCGTGAGTTGTTCGGTGTTCTTCGGTTTGATGGCCGCGGCCTGCTGTTTGGCGTGTTCTATGGCCGCCTGTATTTTGGCCTGTTTCTCGTCTATCGGCGCGCTGGCCGGTGTTTCGGTTGGCGCCGCGCTGATTTTGGCAGCCTCCTGCTTGGCGGCGAGAGCGGCTTGTTCCTTGGCGGCAAGCTTTTCGGCTTTTTCCCGCTTCTCACGCTCGATGCGATGTTCGCGGAATTCGAAGCGCTCGCGCGCCGCATCGGAGGCGTTCTTTTCGCTTTCTCGCGCCCATATCTCGCTCTTGGCGAATCGGTAATACTGGACCAGCGGAATGTGGCTGGGGCAGACATAGCTGCACGCGCCGCATTCGATGCAGTCGAACAGGCTGAACTCCTGCGCCTTGCCGAACTCGCGCGCCTTGGCGAACCAATACAGATCCTGCGGTTGCAGTTCGGCGGGGCACACTTCCGCGCAGCGGGTGCAACGTATGCACGGCATCGCGGGCGGCGCGGGCGGAAACAGCTTGGGCGAAGACGCGATGATGCAGTTGGCCGCTTTGACGATGGATACGCTGGCGGCAGGCAAGGGCAAGCCCATCATCGGTCCGCCCATGATGTAGCTGTCGGTGTCCGGCAACACGCCGGCATACGCGACGACATCGCTCACCGGTGTGCCGATCAGCACTTCAAGATTCTGTGCGTCGGACACATTGCCGGTGACGGTGACGATGCGCGACACCAGCGGTTCACCGAATTGCACGGCGCGATAGATGCTCTGCGCGGTCGCCACATTGAAGCATTGCACGCCTTTTTCGGTGGAGCGCACTCCCGCCGCGACTTCGATGCCGGTCAGCACGCGTATCAATTGTTTCGCGCCGCCGCCGGGGTATAGCGTGGGTACGGCGATGACCTGGATGTTGTCGCTGCTGGTTTGCGCGGCGACCTGCATCGCGGCGATGGCTTCGGGTTTGTTGTCTTCGATGCCGACCAGTATCGTATCGGCCCCCAGTACCCAGCGCATAATCTCCGCGCCTCTGATGATCTCATCGGCGCGTTCGCGCATCAGCATGTCGTCGCAGGTGATGTAGGGTTCGCATTCCGCTCCGTTGAGGATCAGCGTGTCGATCTTGTGTGTGCCGGGACGCAGTTTCAGATCGCTGGGGAACACCGCGCCACCCAGGCCCACCACCCCCGCGAGTCGCAACATCTGGCGCACATCGGCATGCGTGGCTACGCGAAAATCTATGCCGGAGTGGGCTATCCACTCGTCCTTGCCGTCGGGTACCAGCGTGGCGCACAAGTCGGGCAGTCCGGAGGCATGCGCCACGACCTGCATGCCGATCTCCGTGATCGTGCCAGAAGTGCTGGCGTGTACTGCACTGGATATGCCGTCTTCGGGCAGGCCGATGATTTGGCCCTTCAATACATGGTCGCCCGCTCGCACCTGCGGTTTGGCGATGTTGCCGACGTGTTGGTGAAAAGGGATCACCAGTTTTTTGGGCAGCGGCATCTGCGCGATGGGCGTGCGCGTGGACTCGGCCTTGTGAGTGGGCGGATGTACTCCGCCGTGAAATTTGAAGAGCGTAGTCATTGCGCGGGAGTCAGGGCGTAGATCGGGTATTTCCATTTCCAATTAGTGATTTTTTCCTGGATGACGATCATGCTGATGCAATCCACCGGGCAGGGTGCGACGCACAGCTCGCAACCCGTGCATTCGCCGGTGACGACGGTGTGCATCTGCTTGGCCGCACCGACGATGGCATCCACCGGGCAGGCCTGGATGCACAGTGTGCAGCCTATGCAGGTGTTCTCGTCGATGAGCGCGACCGATTTGGGTTTGGGCGCGTTGGTGTCACCGCCAAAGGGGATGAATTCCTTGTTGAGCAGCTCGGCGAGTTTGCGTATGCCTTCCTCGCCGCCGGGCGGACAGCGGTTGATGTCCGCTTCATCTGCGGCAAGCGCGGTCGCATAAGGCTTGCAACCCGGATAGCCGCATTGCCCGCATTGCGTCTGGGGCAGGATCGCGTCGATTTTATCGACCAGCGGATTGCCCTCGACGCGGAATTTTATCGCGGCATAACCCAACACCGCGCCCAGCAAGACGGCGATGCCGGACATGACCAACAAGGCGTTCAGCATGGATAAGTCTTCATGGCTTGACCAGCCCCGCGAAGCCCATGAAAGCCAGGCTCATCAAGCCTGCGGTGACCATCGCGATGGCCGAGCCTTTGAATATGCCAGGTACATCAGCGCCTTCCAGACGTTCGCGTATGCCTGCAAACAACACCATCACCAGCGTAAAGCCCAGCGCGTTGCCGAAGCCGAACCACAGGGCCTTTAGCAGGTTGTAATGCAGCTCGTTCTGCACGATCAGCAGCGGCACACCCAGCACCGCGCAGTTGGTGGTGATCAGCGGCAGATAGATACCCAGCACCTGATACAGGGCGGGGCTGGCTTTCTTGATATACATCTCGGTGAATTGCACGATGCCCGCGATGACCACGATAAAGGACAGAGTGGACAAATAAGTCAGGTCGTAAGGCGCGAGCAGATAATGGTCGATCAGATAACTCGCGCCCGAGGCCAGTGTCAGCACGAATGCCGTCGCCGCGCCCATACCGATGGCGGCTTCGAGTTTCTTCGACACGCCCATGAACGGGCATAGGCCGAGAATTTTGACCAGTACGATGTTGTTCACCAACACCGCGCCGATCAGGATCATGAGATATTCGGACATCATAACGCCTCGGCAAAATAGGCGCGGATTATCTCCTGATTCATATTCCACTTCAATGATTGCATAGTCATATTGATATAACCAAAAGTTGGCATTAGCAAACAGGGTTAAGGCGCGATCCGCTCGACCCCTTTGGGTAAATGGTCGCGCAACGCGTCGCCCAGCCGTGTGAAGGTCTCCGGCAGCGGCGCGCGTTTGCGCCACACCAGCGCGATCCGTCGGTGTGGCGCATGGGATTTGAAAGGCACGATCTTGACGTTTGCCTGTTTGCTTCCGGTTTGTGTGGCCAATGACGGCAACAGGGTAATGCCTATTCCCATGCCCACCATCTGGCGCAAGGTCTCCAAGCTGGTGGCGCGCACTTCCTCCAGTTGCCGTTGTGCGCCGCATACCACCAAAGCCTGATCCCGCAAGCAGTGGCCCTCCTCCAGCAGCAGTAAGGTGTCGTGTTGCAGTTCTGACAGCTTGAGATGGGCGCGTGGCGCTAGGGCATGCTGCGCCGGGAGCGCGGCCAGGAACGGCTCATCGAACAGCGGCAAAGTATCGAGCTGATCGTCTGCCACAGGCAGTGCCAGCAGCGCGGCATCGAGTTGCCCGTTGGCGAGATCGCTGAGGATCTGCGAGGTCATTTGTTCGCGCAGCAACAAACGCAACTGCGGGAAGCTTTTGTGCGCCACCGCAAGCGCGTGCGGCAAATAGTAAGGCCCCAGCGTGGGGATGATGCCCAGGCGCACGGTGCGCGCCATCGGTTCATGGGCATGGCGCGCCATATCCTGGATGTGCGCGGTTTCCGCCATGATGAGCCGCGCCGAGGCGATGACCGCAGCGCCCATCGCGGTCGGCGCGACCGGGTTGAGGCTGCGGTCGAACAGGCTCGCGCCCAAAGAATCTTCCAGTTTTTTTAACTGGGTCGAGAGTGTCGATTGGCTGATGAAACACGCCGTTGCCGCTTTGCCGAAGTGACCGTGATCGGCGAGTGCAACCAGATAACGCAATTCCTGCAATGTCATCGCTATTCCTTTCTTTTGATTGACTGCATAGATCGAATCATACCAAACAATCAATTGGATAAATCACAAGGTTGCGTCTAAATTGCGTCCGTGGATAAGGAACCACGCAACCCAACACAGGAGAACATCATGAGCAAATGCCCCGTAATGACCGCCGCTGCAGGAGATGTAACAGGTGGCAGCCAGAGCCGTCTGACCGCCGACCCGCGCGGCCCGTTGCTGATGGCCGATTATCAGTTGATGGGAAAGATGGCGCTCTTCAACTACGAGCGCGTGGTACACGCCAAGGGCGTGGGCACTTAACACATATTCACGGTGTCCCGCGTATCATAAGGCCGGTAATCGAACTATAAATCGGACCGTGTCGTTGAATTCAAGCAGCCAAAGGAGAAACACATGTCAAGCGAAACGAAATGCCCATTCCATTACACTGCGACCACTGGAAAATCGAATCATGACTGGTGGCCGGAGCAGCTCAACCTGAAAATTCTGCACCAACACTCGTCCCTGTCAGATCCTATGGATATGGGTTTTAACTACGCCGTAGCGTTCAAGAGCCTCGACCTGGCGGCCGTGAAGAAGGATCTCAGGGCACTGATGAGCGACTCGCAGGACTGGTGGCCGGCCGACTTCGGCCACTACGGGCCTTTGTTCGTGCGCATGGCGTGGCACAGCGCGGGCACCTACCGAACCGGCGACGGTCGCGGCGGCGCAGGCAGCGGCCAGCAGCGCTTTGCGCCGCTCAACAGCTGGCCCGACAACGTCAATCTAGACAAAGCACGCAGGCTACTTTGGCCGGTCAAGCAGAAATATGGTCGGAGAATTTCCTGGGCAGACCTCATGATCCTCACTGGCAATGTCGCGCTGGAATCGATGGGATTCAAGACCTTTGGTTTTGCAGGCGGGCGCGCGGACGTATGGGAACCGGATGAGGACGTCTACTGGGGATCCGAGAGTACCTGGCTGGGTGGCGACAAACGCTATTCCGGCGACCGGGATCTTGAAACCCCGCTCGCTGCGGTGCAGATGGGGCTGATCTACGTTAATCCAGAAGGTCCGAACGGTAATCCGGATCCGCTCGCTGCGGCGCGGGATATCCGTGAGACTTTCGCCCGCATGGCGATGAACGACGAAGAGACCGTGGCGCTGATCGCGGGCGGCCACACTTTCGGTAAAACCCACGGTGCCGGCGATGCGTCACTGGTGGGCCCCGCGCCAGAAGCCGCCGGCATCGAGGAGCAGGGTCTGGGCTGGAAGAGTCGCTTCGGCACAGGCAAAGGGGCTGACGCGATCTCCAGCGGCTTGGAAGTCACCTGGACCAGCACGCCGACGAAATGGAGCAACAACTTTTTCTGGAACTTGTTCGGCTACGAATGGGAGCTGACCAAGAGCCCGGCCGGTGCGCACCAATGGCAGCCCAAGGGTGGCGCGGGTGCTGGTTCTGTGCCGGATGCCCAGGATCCGGCCAAGCGTCATGCGCCAGCCATGCTCACTACCGACCTCGCGTTGCGCTTCGACCCCGCTTACGAAAAAATCTCGCGGCGTTTTTACGAGAACCCGGATCAGTTTGCCGACGCCTTCGCCCGGGCGTGGTTCAAGCTGACCCACCGTGACATGGGTCCGCTCGCACGTTATCTCGGCCCGGAAGTGCCTGCCGAAGTGCTGATCTGGCAAGACCCCATCCCGGCGGTCGATCACAAGTTGATCGATCAGCAGGACATCGCCGCGCTCAAGGGCAAGATCCTGGCGTCGGGCCTGTCTGTCGCGCAACTGGTATCCACTGCCTGGGCATCGGCCTCCACCTTCCGCGGTTCCGACAAACGCGGCGGTGCGAATGGTGCCCGCATCCGCCTCGCACCGCAGAAGGATTGGGCGGTCAACCAGCCGACGCAACTGGCCAACGTGCTGCAGACCCTCGAGGGGATCAAGCACGATTTCAACGGTGCGCAGTCCGGCGGCAAGCAGGTCTCGCTTGCCGACCTGATCGTGCTCGGCGGCTGTGCGGCCATTGAGGCTGCGGCGAAGAAGGCCGGCCACACCGTGACGGTTCCCTTCGCGCCGGGCCGCATGGATGCCCTGCAGGAACACACCGATGTGGACGCTTTCGCCGTGCTTGAACCGATAGCCGACGGCTTCCGCAACTACCAGAAGGCCAAGTACTCCGTTTCGGCCGAGGAGCTGCTGCTCGACAAGGCGCAGTTGCTGACGCTCACAGCACCCGAAATGACGGCGCTGGTGGGTGGCATGCGCGCCCTGAATGCCAACGTCGGACAGAGCCGGCACGGCATCTTTACCAAGCGGACGGAGACGCTGACCAACGACTTCTTCGTGAACCTGCTCGACATGGGCACGGAGTGGAAGGCGGTCTCGGATGCCAAGGACGTGTTTGAAGGGCGCGATCGCAAGACCGGCGAACTTATTGATCCGGCCACTTTTATCCGTGAATCAAGCGGCATATTTCACCCGTGGATCCTGGAAGTATTTTTTGACGCGTTCCGGTGATTTTTCCAGC
>JABEVF010000120.1 GCA_013043965.1 Gallionella sp.
ATCCCGATGGCTTGTTCCGCAAATATCGCGTGGTGCTGATCGAAGGCCGACCTTATGCGGCACACATGGGAATATCCACGCACTGGATGATCCATTACATGAATGCTGGTATGGCAGAAAGCGCGGGCAAACGCGCCGAGGAAGCGCGCTTCATGTTGGAGTTCGACGACGCATTCGCACCGCGTCACGCCACCGCCCTGCAGTCCATTTATCAAACCATGGGGCTAGATTATCTGGTGCTCGATTGTGCCGAAACGCAAGACGGTAAACTGCTGCTGTTTGAAGTGGACAACAGCGCGGTGGTCCACACCCTGGATCCGGTCGATCTCTACCCTTACAAGCGTCCGCAGATGCGCAAAGTCTTCAACGCGTTCCGTACCCTGCTGGCTCACGCTACCGAAAAACACACTGCCTGACCGCAGACACCAGCGATGCCGAATATTTTTCCCACAACGGTGCAACTATTGGTCATGGGAGGCGACGAGCGTATCGCCCTCGATACCCGGCGCGGAGTGAATCGCTACGGCTGCGGCTCCACTTCCGATCCGGAGCTGCACGATTTTGCCTCTTCCACCGCATCAGTCATTTCGGCCGCCGCATTTCAAGCTGCCGACCATCTGCGCGCCCGGCTGGAAAAGGACATCCCGCATCTGGCTCCAGCGACGCTTTATCGCCGCGAACTGTCGCGCCTGCGCGAGGAATTGTTGCGTTTATGCGCGCTGGGTGACTTGCCCGATCCGGACATCGTTTTCGCCGCCTCGGGCACCGACCTGCACCGGATCGCCGCACAGCTCGCGCGAGCCGCCTCGGCTCGGCCCGTGCTCGCGATCATGGTGAACGAATCAGAAACCGGTAGCGGTGTGTTTGCGGCAATAAACGACAGTCATCCGGGGATAGAGGTGCTCACCGTGCCATTGCGTGAAACAGACGGAACACCGCGCCACGCAAAAGACATCGATGCCGAGTTTATCGTGGCGGCTCAGCAAGCTTACGCTGCCGGATACCATGTGCTGTTGATTCAGACGGATATATCGAAAACTGGCATGATCGCTCCCAGCTACGGCTGCACTGCCGCGTTGCACCGGACACTAGGCACGCATTTGGACGTGCTGATTGATGCCTGTCAGTTCCGCATTGCACCCGCCACGTTGCGCGCCTGCTTGGCACGTGGCTACAGCGTTGCATTGACCGGCTCAAAATTCGTGGGTGGGCCCAGCTTCTCCGGGGTGCTGCTGATCCCCGCCGAGACCGCCGCACGGTTACGCACACTCCCCTTTCCCTCTGAACTGGCCACATTTTCTGCTGTGGCGGATTGGCCGAACAACTGGCCCGTGCAAGGAATACTGGAAGCCTCCAGCAATTTCGGATTACTGCTGCGCTGGGAAGCCGCGCTGTACGAGTTACGCGCGTTCCGGGCGATTCCGGATGCGGACATCGCTTGCTTTCTGCGCGCTTTTGCCGGTTCAATTCAGGCTCGGCTCACCGACGACCCGACGTTATCCCCCGTTGCCGTACCCGAACTTGACCGCAGCGCATTACTGTCAGAACCCTGCTGGGATCAAATCCAGACGATTTTCCCCTTTCAGCTTTACCGCACCGACCTATCCGCAAGACACGCCCTGGATACCGAAGAGACGCAAAGAATTTACCGCAATTTGCCGACCATCAAACCGCGCTGCCAACTCGGGCAGCCCGTCAATTACGGCGCGGGCAAGAATGCGCTACGCCTATGCCTGAGCGCACGCCTGATCGTGCGCGCTGCGGAGCATGACGGGGCATGCATCATCGAACAAGCGCAATCCGCTCTCGATCAGGCAATTCGCTTGGCCGATTCCGGTTCATTCAAGACGTTCTGTACAGACACTGAAAGTAACTTCACGCCAGAGATGATTTCGCCTGGCAAAAACCATGGGGTGGCAAATGGCGGTCATAACCGTTTTTAATCAAAAAGGTGGCGTGGGTAAAACCACCACCTGCCTGAATGTGACTGCCGCGCTGGATATGGCGCAGCAGTACCCTATCGCGCTGGATATGGATCCCCAGGCACACTTGACCCTGTCCAGCGGGATCAGAGGCACGCCATCGGATAGCGGCATGGCAGCATTCTTTAAGCAGAAAACGCCGCTCGATAGTTTGTTGCGCCCCACCTCGCGCGGCTGGCAAATCATTCCTGCCACACTGGAGCTGGCCAAGATAGACGCCCTATATGGCAGCGATGCGAAGGCGGCGACCTTGCTAAAACAGGGCTTGCGAGAAGAACTATCGCTCACGGGGGCACCCATCATGATCGACTGTTGTCCGATGCTGGGCGTGCTGACCTTGAACGCTTTGCTGGCGACCGACCGGGTACTGATTCCCGTCTCGGCAGATTTTCTTTCGCTGCAAGGTGTGTATCGTTTGGGCAGCGCGCTCGATGTGCTGGAGAAAAAATTGCAACGCAGTTTCGAGCGGCGTATCGTGGTCACGCGCTTTGATTCGCGGCGTAAACTTTCCTACGACATCTACGACAAGCTCAAAGAACGTTACGGCCCACTGGTCTGCAACACGCGCATCGGTGAGACCGTCGCACTAGCCACCAGCCCGATGCATGGCCAGGACGTATTCGCTTTTGCGCCACACAGTCCCGGGGCGGGCGACTATCTGGCGTTGACCAAAGAATTGCTCGACACCGGTTTTTTTGCGCCGCCCGGACAGGCTTGAGATCATCTTCCAAGCAAGCGGGAAGAACTCATCGCCCTCCCCTCTTTGCTCGACATCACATATACCAGATGAACAGGGTTGAATGATGCAAATCATCGACCTGCACGGTCTCATGTGGGGGATGATCAAGAACCGCAAAGGTGCTGCTGATGAACAGGGTGTTGGGACGCATCTCGGCGCGTGCCTTGTGCCAGAGCTTTTCCATCGGCACCGGCGAAAGGTAGGCGAATACCACATCGTAGTGCGACAAATCACAGTCCCACAAGCTTCCCCACTGCACCCGGCAATTGCGATAACCGCCCAACCGGATACGCAGCCAGCTCCATAAGAACGGTAACGGCGCGGCCTCCACACCGCCATATCGCCCGTCGCGGCGCGCGCTGGCAAGATGCGTCAATACCCCGCCCAAACCAGAGCCCAGGTCCATAAACGAGAAACTGGAGCCGACCTGCGCTATCGGCAACGATTGCTCCAAAGCCTGCCATACCTTGCTGCTGGAAAGATAGAGCGGCACTTGCGTGCGAAATGTGCTCCAATAAACCAGTAGCGATAGCAGAAACGCACCGAGAAAAAGACCGGGGGGCAACTCGACAGCAAGCATCAACACCAAAGCTGGCGCGAACAGCAATTCGATGACCAGCCACCACTTCGCCAGCCCGGCAAAAAAACTGAACATGGCAGCAAGCATACCGCAGAGTAAGGCAATAAATAACGGCGAACCGTGCCAACCGACAGCGTTAACCGATAACAGTGTGATAACCACTGCAGCGAATTGCAGGATGAAAGCAACCACGGAAGGTGGGGGATTTTTAAATACGGCGCGCATAGTTAACTTACGCGGGTTCAAGTTTGAAGTGCAACGCCTGACTTGAAGAATACCTGATTGGGTGTCTGGTATCCAAGTCTCTTTCTGGGTCGGTTGTTCAATCTCTCC
>JABEVF010000121.1 GCA_013043965.1 Gallionella sp.
AACAAAGCGAGCCGATGAAAACAACGAAAAAATGACCTGCGTAGCGTCAATGCTTCACGTTGACTTCACTGCACGGGGAGTTTTGCAAGAGGCTCAGTAGTTAATGGCATTACTAGCAAAGCAAAAGGTCATCACTCATTTCCAACAATCTGGAGCATTTTGCAGAATCCCCGGCCTGAAACACCCCGTGCCGCACGACTCGCGGCCTTTGTTGCTCTCCACCAACTGCTTCTTGGATTACAGGGCAAGCGTATCAAACACTTGTTTGAAAGTAAAGTGCTTAACCGCGGCGACATAACCCTACTCTGAAAACAAGCGGAAATTTGGGCGATCACCGTACGATTCCGTGTCAGGCAAATATCTCGTATATACTCCCCCGAGGTGTAGGTTGTATGCGCACCTTGGATTCCCAGGCAGGTACGTTTATCATCGGATGACAAAGCATTTACATTCAAGAATACGAATTCTCACCAGAGGTCGCTCCACTGAAGCAATCAATTTTTTGATATGGAACCGCGTCGTTACATCTATGGCTGCAAGCCGCTTCACCAAGACAACAAATCTCTACTCGAAAAGGTTGGCGATTCCATGAGCCATCTTCTGAAGATACCGCGTGGCCACCTGCTCTTAGACACCCAGGGCGGAATAAGTCGGTTACTTAGGGGGCCGGTTAACTAAATGCGAATCGTGTTGATTGAAGATGATGCTTTGATTGGAGAGGGTGTTCGTATGGGGTTAAAAGACGCGGGGTATACGGTCGACTGGGTGAAAGACGGCATTGCCGCAGAAACGGCCTTGACCACCCACCAATATGACGCTGCGATTCTTGATCTCGCCCTGCCCCGTAAACATGGCTTGGCAGTTCTGCGATCCTTGCGCAGTAGCGGTGTCGATCTTCCGGTCATCATTCTCACCGCTGCAGATGCACACGAGCAGCGGGTCGCCGGATTGGATGCGGGCGCGGATGACTATCTGTTGAAGCCGTTCCATCTACCGGAACTGCTGGCACGTTTGCGTGCCCTTCTGCGGAGGGCACAGGGAAGAGCAATCACCACCATCACGCTGGGTGATCTGGAGGTCAACCCGGACAGCAAGCAAGTTCTACTGGCGGGACAGAGCGTGTTGCTTTCCGCCAAAGAGTTTGCGGTGTTGTACACCCTCATCGCCAGCCCCAATAGGCCGATCGCCAAAAGCAGATTAGAGGAAGCACTCTATGGCTGGGGGGAGGAAATCCAGAGCAACGCGCTGGAAGTACACATCCACCATCTGCGCAAGAAACTGGGAGCCCAGCGTATCCAGACCTTGCGCGGCATAGGCTATGTACTGCTGGAGGTTACACCTTGATACACCATGGGCGGTCATTAAACCGGCAACTGCTGCTGCGCATAGTCATCGCGCTGGGTGTGACCTGGGTTGCACTGGCGTTGATCGGCTATCAGCAAACCATGCACAAGTATGACGAATTGAGCGACCGGCAGATGAGTCGGACCATCCGTTTGTTGGGTGAAATGAGAACCGAAGAGCTGGACGAGCTGGCGGTCGAAGCATCAAGCGGGGGCATGGAGTGGCGGTTGTGGAATGCGCAAGACCAGCTGGTTGCCAGCTCCCCGCATGCGCCCACCGTAAAATTCTCCGATACGAACAATCGCACCGTGATAGAGAACCATCATGCTTGGCGTGTGCATATTCGAGATTTGAAAGAAAACAATCGGTGGTTGCAGCTATATCTGCCGCTTGGTGAGCACCAAGATGCCTCGCGTGAACTTGCCGACACCTTGTTCATGCCGCTGTTTGTCATGTTGCCGCTGCTGGGTTGCTGGATATGGTTGATCGTGCGCAAGAGTCTGAGGCCGCTTGAGGCCATGAGTCTGGAAATTGCCCAGCGTGACCCGAATTCGCTCGCACCGTTTCCAGAGGCAAAATTGCCCGCTGAGGTCGCGCCATTGATGGACACTCTGACGCATCTCCTCAAACGACAGGCATTGATGTATGAACGCGAGTGCCGCTTTACTGCCGATGCCGCGCATGAATTGCGCACGCCATTGGCATCCACGCAACTATTGCTGGAATTGGCTACAGATGCGAAAACCGCCGAGACGCGGGATTTGGCGCTCAGCCAGGCCAAGCTGGCGGTGACTCGTGCCAGCAGATTGATTAACCAGTTATTGATGCTGGCCAAGCTGGATAGCCTGACGACAACGGATGTGGCAGCGGTAAATATCAACGAACTGGTTCGATTGGAGCTGGTTGATCGGGCCATGGATGCCATACACAAACACATAGAATTATCGCTGGACGCACCTGATTACCCTGTATCGGTACAAGGCAATGGGGCCTTGATTGAAATCCTGTTTGGCAATTTGATTGATAACGCGATCAAATACACACCGCACAATGGCTACATACAAATCAGCATTCAAGTCGGAGCCGGGTTTGTCTGCGTACGGATTCTAGACAGCGGTATCGGTGTGCCAGCGGCCGATTTACCCAAACTGGGGGATCGTTTTTTTCGCACCGAAGAAGAAGCCACAACAGGCAGCGGGCTGGGGCTCTCGATCGTTCGCCGGATTTTGTCTCTGCATGGTGGCAACGTGACATTTCAGAACAATCAACCGAGCGGATTTGTCGTCACGGTGAATTTTCCAGTCTCGATAGCCGCGCCGCTAGAAAAATAGATCCGACCAATCCGTTAACCTTAAGGACATCACTTTGTTTGGGGTGATGATCCGCCGCAGGGACTTTTGCGAGGGCTCCCAGGACTCATTTTTTGGCCGGCAGCATCCGCGCAAGCGTACCGTCTCGCAAAATCCAGTGGTGGAAAATGGCTGCAGCAGCATGCAGTCCAACCAACACTAGTAACCCGATCGCTACAGCCTGGTGAATATCACCAATCTCCAGCCCCCAGGGGGATCCTTTCGGCGAGAGTGCGGGCAAGGACAGGAGACCCAGCAGCTTCACATCCCACCCGCGGGAGGAAGCGTTTGCCCAACCCATGAGGGGCAACACTATCAGAATCACGTAAAGCAACCCATGGGTAATCTTTGCCGCCAATTCCTGCCAGTGCGGCATCGGCAAGCTGGCCGGTGCCGCATGGGTCAGCCTCCATAAAACACGTAACAAGGCCATCGCAAGAATGAATGTTCCAAGAAACAGATGCCAGGAAATCAACCCCTTGGGGAGCGTTCCTTTGTGTATATCCGGCATAGTCCAGGCTATCAGGAATTCCACCGTCAGGAGCAACAAGAATGTCCAATGGAAGAAGCGCGAAACCGCATCGTAGCGTTGCTGTGCAAAAGAAAAACCGTTCATAGAATCTATCCTTAAATTACCATCAAAAGCTCCCCCGCTCATCAGCGGCCGAAAGGCAATTATGCGCACTCGTCCGGCGCGCACAAAAATATGGGCGGCATCATCGGAATCATTTTTCCAAGCTGATGATCAACACGCCGGAAAGAACCAGGATCGAGCCCGCGATCTGCAACAAAGAAACTGGCTCGCCCAATAAATAATAGGCAAAGATAATCGTCATCACTGGCCCGGCGGCACCGACCAATGCGGCTCTTTCCGGGCCGATTCGGCGTATCCCCGCCGACAGCAGAAAAGCGGGAAGTACCGTGGAAAATATCGCCATGGCCAAAGCCAGTTCGTATATTTCCAGCGGCATGTCCAGCACCGCCAATGGGCGCAACAACACGAACTGGAGCACGCTTGCGATACAGGCTGAAGTCATCGCGACAGCGGTAAAGCGCGTCGCCCCTATCCTGGAAATAACAACCCCGCCGCCGAGCAGATAACAGGCGAATGCGAGCCCGTTTCCCAGAACCAACAGCCCCCCCAGCAGAATATTCTTTTCGTTAAACGACGCGTCATGCATAAACGCCAGGAAGATTCCGCCATAACTCAGAGACAACGCGAGCAGCTGCTTTTTCCCGACGGCTTTCCGATAAATCAGCGCGGACAAAAGCACCACTATCGTAGGGTAAAGAAAGAGGATCATCCGCTCGAGTCCTGCGGAGACGTACTGCAAGCCGAGCAGATCCAGAAAGCTCCCCACGTAGTAGCCCAGGAAACCCAGGCCGCTTGCCGCCAGCAACTCCATCCAGCCCATCCCATCGCCCCGGAACCATACCAATATAAACACAAAAAATGGCAGGGAAAATGCCATGCGCAGCCCGAGCAGTGTGACCGGATCGACCCCGAGACTGTAGGCGATTTTTACCAGCACACCTTTGGCCGAAAAGCCGACGGCGGCGATAAAAACCAGGACCGCGCCTAACACGAAGTGATTTTTTACTCCCGGGTACAATCGAGCACTGTCGTTAACTTGGGGCTTGCTGGCAACCGGGTCAGTTACTGTTCCTCCGCGGGTCATGGGCAATTTACGCGCTCAATCTATTAAATGGAATCGCGGGTTCGCCTTTCAATTCAAACCGGCTTCAGCATAATCAACACATGCTGGAAGCCCCTTCGATTCCAGTAATTTATATTGCTCCATCAGAAGCTTGGGATCGTTGTACTTTTCCGCGTGCTCATCGCTCATGATCGCGGTATACACACGATCAAGCACCGTGTGATCGATATCCTTGATGCCCGCGCCGGCCAGACGTTGGCGCAGGATATGACGACCGCTATGGCGGCCTATGATCATCCTGGATTCCGCACCAAAGTCCGCCGCGCGCATGAACTCGTAGGTAAACCGATACTTCATCATCCCTTGCTGATGCATCCCCGCTTCGGTCGAAAAAGCATTGCGCCCGATAATGGGCTTGTGCAACGGAATGGTGAGATTGAGATAGTTCGCGACCAGCGAACAAGTCTCATACAAACGGTGCTGCACGATGTCATGGGTGCGATGCAGCTGCTCTCCCTTGTGACAAAGAATCGCGACTATTTCCTCCATGCTTGCGTTCCCTGCCCGCTCGCCGATACCGCACAATGTCGCCTGAACCTCGTCGGCCCCGGCTTCGATACCCGCGATACTGTTCGCCACTGCCAACCCCATATCATTGTGGCAATGAGCGGCAATCCGGATGTCCTCTCCGACAAAATCCCTCAAGTCTTTCACCAGCGCATAGTATTCGCCGGGCAGGCAATAACCGACGGTATCGGGTACGACAATTGACGCGATACCGTGCTCGATGCCTGCACCGATGAGCTGTTTCATAAAGGCAAAATCGCTGCGAGTCGCGTCTTCCAACAACAGCGAAATGTCTTTGAATCCCACGCGCTTGGCGTGATCGATCGCATCCACCGTCTCCTGCATGACTTGCTGGCGTGTTATGCCGCGCTTGTATTTTATATGAATATCCGAACCCACCGATGCCAGCTGGATCCTCGGGTTGGCTATAACTGCCATCGACTTGGCGCACGCATCAATGTCCGCAACAACCGTTCTGGCGAAACCGCACGGCACGGCACGGCTCAGAACTTTGCAGATTTCCCGCGTTGCCTCAAAGTCTTTCGGCGATGACGCGGGGAATCCGGTTTCTATGGTATTCACGCCCAGCCTTTCGGAAGCTTCCGCGATCCCGACCTTCTGCTCGATTGTCAGCGAATAGCCTGGCGCTTGCTCGCCGTCACGTAACGTGGTGTCGAAAATACTTACATGCTTGATAAGATTCATTTTTATCTCCAAATGACCACAACCTAAATGCCGTGGATAATGCGTTTCCTGCAAACCAACCATGACGCTTCCTCTTGCTGAACAGGAGCCAACCCACCCGAACAACCAATGTGGCGCACTGCCAGCTTATGCGTTTTGATTTCTTGCTCGTGGCTCAACCTACGTGGCAATTAAAACAGCAAAGGATTAAATTAAACTTAACGGGCCCCGTTATTTGAACAGCAAGAGTTAAGTGCCGCCTCGTGGCAACCATGTTTTTCGACGAGATGGAAGCCGACTGGGCTGCGGGAACGATTCGGGGCGACGCTGGCTAAGTCCGCCAAAGAAGCACGGACTAACGAAGGTGTACTAGGAAAGCGTGGCATCCAACCTACTTGATCCCATCAAACAGCATTTCCAGGCGCACGCTCAACATGGGGCTGGGTTGATAATTTTTTAGCTGCGGATAATGCAGTTGCGGGCTGACTTCAAAGAACATCCATTTCTGGTGCAGGCGATAACGGTACAACACCAACAAAACATA
>JABEVF010000122.1 GCA_013043965.1 Gallionella sp.
GAACTGCATGGCAAAGGCCGTCAGGGCTTTGCTGATGTTGTTCCAGTTGCTGTAGTTAGACCACGCACCTTCGTTCATCGTCATGCCGCCGTCCTGGGCGATCTTCCACAGGTCGGCGGTGAAGCGGGTGACCATGGCATCTGAAATGATAGCGACAGTCGTTGCTGTCGCACCTGTACCCGCTTCGTGCTTGACTAAACGTTCGAGAATATTTTCTTTATCGGTATCGGTTCGATGCGCAAATAATGTTTCATCAAAAAGCATCCCTAACAGGTCGGTCAATTTTTTAGTGACTTCGCTGAGTGATTGCTTTTGTCCGACGGCATTGGTAGTCGCTGTCGCATCGCTCATCAGAAAATCGGTGAGCAGCGATTGAGCATGGAGGTCTATTGATGGAGAGAAGTGCGGGCCGTGAGTAATGACAGTCGCGGGGTTGCCAATGGTGTCGTAAAAACCGATGGGCAAAGAAGATAGGAATTCGCCATCTACTCGGATATTTGTGACTAAGCTGGAGTTAGGGATGCCGCCGCCTTGGCGTTGTGTGAGGAAGCTATCCATCTGTTGCACCATGCTGTCGCGTGCGATGGCTGCTGGCGTTCCCGTAGCGAAGGTTTTGTTTTGAAGATATTGCTTCAGGTTCGCCGCAATGTCCGGCGCACCGAAGAGGAAGTTGAGCGGATTGAGCGAGGCGGTGATCGAGGGATCTTGCGCGGAGTTGGCAAACGGAGCCTGGTCGAAGGCAGTGACAGGCACGCAAAAAAATACGCCAACCAATGCGGCCAGCCCACCGCCTAGACTGTGTCCGGTTAAAGTAATGGTCGCACCGGGATTAGCAGCTTTGACTTGCAAGTAGTAATCCACCGCTTGTGTCAGCTGAGCCGAGCCACCGCCCGTTGCAAGGCCTGCGTCAGCTAGCATATCTCCGGTGTAATCTTTGTCGTAAGTGCCTGCGTAGGAAATGACGACTTCGTTTGAGCATTGGCTTTGGAAAGAAGTGGCTTCAAAGCCTGCTGACCCTGTGAACATCGGGTGGTCCGGATTATTTGGCACATGCGCAATCTCCAACCACCCATCTGGAGTTGGGAACTTATTGATATCGAAACGTGTTGTTTGATATGCCCGACCTGCCATTAGTGCGTATTCAATTGTGGTTGCCATGATTTTTCTCCTTGAGAAAATTGCATTCGTGGGTAAGCGCTACTTGTTTTCACCGTACTTACTTTTGAGCCAATCTGTCGCTAAAGGCCACCAGTTGTAATAAAGAATTTTTCCTTCCACTTCGGGAGCTATAAGTTTTCCCGACATCGTTGTTGAAATTGGGCAATTCGTTTGACTGTCAGCGTGCTTCAACGGCTCCCGCAGGATGGAGTGGTATTCCTGCTGAGTCAGGTTGCTGTTCAACTTCTTGACACCTTCAGCAGAAATGATGGAACGTTTAGCCACTTTCCAATCGTATTCCCGGGTGTCTATCACCACATTGATTTCCTGGAATTCGGCGGGCAATTCTGTCAATGGGATGCGCTTCCATTCTTTGCTGTCGTATTTGAAGATCACGTAGGGCGGATTGGGTCTGCCCCATTTGTTGTAGGAAGGACAAAGGAATGGCGTGGCAACGATATAGGGGATGCCGTCCTTAATGTGCAGGGCCAGCAGCTCAAAGTTAGCCCGCCCTACGTCTTCGCTGTATTCGCTTGTCCATGTGATGGTTTGATTGGTGCTCGGCACTGTGAATGTAATGTCTTGCTCGCTAATTGATCCACCTTGCCCGATCTCGTGCCGTCCACCGTAACTTTGCGATCGCTTAACAATGATCTTTTGCCCATCGTGCAAGAGCACTTCTTCCTTCCAACTATCCCCGCCAAATCCAAATAGCCCAGCATTAGTATTCATGCTCACTCCCACCATAAAAATCAATCCAAGTTTCGTAATTCGCTTTAACCACAGTTGATGGGTTCTCATGCTGCTACCCTCCATGCAGAATCATTCGCCACATCACACTTGCTTCGCCCAAACAAAACGGCGCATCGCGCGCCGCTCGTTTTATTTCTCCTCAAGTAGGTTGCAATCAAGGTGTCGTTCCCGTCATTTCCGGAGAGCATGTCGTTGCCTCCGTTGTCGCTGCCATTGGCAGTGAGGATGTCGATTCCGCCCATGCCTTGCAGGTGGTCGTTGGCGGTGGTGGCGTACAGGGTGTCGGCGCGTTCCGAGCCACCCGCTTCGGTGGGATTGCGGTTAGCATCCACGAGTACGTCGTAGGCAATGAGCACGTCAACCATGTTGCCGTTGCCGTTGCCGTCGTCGATGGCGGTGTATTGGGGGGTGTAGTAGGTTGAGTGTGGGCTGTGCAGACAATGCACAACGCGCGGAATCCAATGACGCAAAAACTCAATGATCGTTATCGTACCGTGCCAAATGAGACTGCACACACCCTCCCTACCTGCGTTGCGCAAGTGTGCCTGGGTTGGTCCAATATTCCACAGCCATTGCATATCGTTCCCTAAGTTCACGATACAACTACTTCTGTGCGACTGGATACACAGGTCAACTCATTGCAAGTGATTTAATCTGCTCGTTTCAGACAAATTTACAAGCCGCGCTTGCCTTGCTTGAACCTGGGTTTTGATGCTGATGTAACTGACCCGTCTGTAAGTCACGCTTATTGACGCACTATCTTTGTGCAAAACGAGCAGTCATAACTCATACATTATACTTACACAATCCTTTCTTAATTCTTGCACAATTAAAAACTAATTGGTACAGATAAAATGGCCTATGTATTTTTATAGGCGCATATCACTATCAGACGAGTTTCTGCCCGGTACGGACGATACCCATTGAGCATTACATGAAGAGATAGAAGGGGTGTGGAGGGTTCAGTCTGCGTTACCGCTCCCGTCCCGCCTCCTGAAATGCACCCATCACAGGCGAGAGGAGGTATTCAAGGATGGTGCGGGTACCGAGATGAATTTCAGCTGTGACTTGCATCCCCGGTGCGAGGCTATGGCGTACGCCATTGGCAACCAATGATTGAGTATTGAGGGTTATCAGCGCGCGGTAGGCATAGGGTTGATTGCCGTTCGGCTTGTTGTTGGGCTGCGAGGATGACCCTGT
Organism: Gallionella sp.; assembly: GCA_013043965.1. Taxonomy (GTDB): domain Bacteria; phylum Pseudomonadota; class Gammaproteobacteria; order Burkholderiales; family Gallionellaceae; genus Gallionella. The sequence goes on from JABEVF010000122.1 coordinate 3,112, forward strand.
CCCTTGTTGGCTGTTGTCTGTCGCATCAGCAGACAGGTGCGCCACTCGCCCATCGACCATGCCGTATTTTTGAAACTGGTAAGAGGCAAATTTAATCTTGGTAGCCTGCCCCGTATGAATGAATCCGACATCTTCGTTGGAGACCCACACTTCGGCCTTTACCGCTTCGTCTTGCGGCACGAGCGTCATCACTATCGTGCCGGGACTGATGACGGTACCGATGGTATGGGTGACGACATCTTTGATGATGCCGTCTTGCGGGGCTTTAAGTTCGAGTAGTTCGTGGCGATATTGTTGCTTAGTCTGTTCGGCTTGAGCCTTGTCCAGTTTGTCGCTGTTGTCGGCCCGTTCGGACTGGAGCTTCTGGCGGTAGCCCGCAGTGATCTGTTCGAGTTTGCGACTGGATGAGGTGAGTGTCGCTTGGGCACTGACGATAAGATGTTCTTGCGCCTTGAGGTCTTGTTCTTTTTCGATATGCTCGCGCGCTTTGTCGGTCGCGGCGAGTTTGCTAACGTAACCATCCTTGGCGAGCTCGGCATAGGCTTGGTCTTGTTGTTGGTAGTGCGGCATCGTTTGGATAAGTTTGGTACGCGCTTCTTTTGCCGCAGCAAGATCACTCATGCTTTTGTCGCGGGTATTCTGTTCTTCGGCGAGCGCGGATTGGTGAGCCAAACGGTTGGCATGGAACTGGGCTAAGGCTTCGCTGTAGAGTGCTTCGGGGTCATTCGGTTTGCGTTTGAATTCGGCTTTGCCAGCAAGTTCGGCATCAATTCGACGTAACGTGATCTGCCTGCTGAGGTAATCAGCATTAATGGCCTTGCCGTCCGCATCGGAGAGCGTGGGGTCTAGACGCATGAGCACTTGCCCGGATTTAACTTGCTGGCCTTCGCTTACCAAGATTTCGCGTATGAGTCCTTGCTCGGAGGGCTGAACGATCTTGACGTAGGTCTGCGGGATGAGTTTACCTTCGGCTGTGGCGACAATATCCAATCGTCCAAACGCTGCCCAGATGAGGAGTAAAAACACCAAGAGCAACAGCAAGTACAACATGGCGCGTGCGAACGGTGAAGGTGGGTGCGCCTGGATACGCAACAGGCTCGGACTA
>JABEVF010000123.1 GCA_013043965.1 Gallionella sp.
CGACGAATTCCATATTAAATCTCCTCGACGGATGGGCCTTCCCACTTGACTTCAAAAGTGGCTTCGGCGGTTTTAACTTCCTGCGATTCGACTGTCCACATATTGCGGCCGACGACGGTCTTGCCATTGGCCAGCTCCAGCGTCACGGTGTTGTTGGTCATGGCATTAAATGCCGCAACGGAGAGCCCACCCGCGTCGCGCAATGTGGCGGAAATCATGCCGGGGATAGGTTTCTCGGAATAGCCGTGCACTCTGTCCTGCCCTGTCAAAGATTCGCGTTCGACGCGCGAGACTTTGTAGGTCGCATCGGCGGACAGCATATAACTCACGCCGTCGACGGAGATATACGCGATCCCCGCGAGACGATTGGTGGTATCGCTCATAATTTATTCCTCATGAAAAAAGCCAGCCTGGAAAGGCTGGCCGGGTTGTTAAAACAGGCGGAACTGCATCAGCAACGCAAAGATGTTGAGCTGGTCGATCAGGATGCCGGGATAGAGCACATCCACCCGATTCGGGTTGACCGCATTTTGCTGCACGATCAATCCGGCTTTGAACACATCACCGTTTTGCACCTCACCCGCATATTCCATCGTGCGGTATTGCGCGATCAGGTCGGCACGGATCATGTTTGGCGTAACGATGCCGGAACCTTGGGCGAAGCGCGTGCCGTTGGCAGCCAGCTTGACGCGCGAATATTTGCTGGTGACGACGGTTTTCAACGCGCGCAACACATAAGCCAGGTTGAACAGCGTCTCCACTTGCAGATAACTGTTGTCGGCATTGCCGAATGCGTTTTTCTGGTAGGTGGTGATCAGATTTTCGATGGCGACGGTACCGTCATCGGCCACGGTGAAGGTGGATATGCCGGTCCAGAGCAAGGTGTTGCGATCGGTGAGCTGGAAGCGCGACTGCAGAGGCGGAGCCAGAACACCCGCGATGGTGAGGGTATGCAACGGCATGGCCGGATCGGCGCGCAGGCTGGGGGCGGCGGCACCGGTCAGCGCGGCGGCCCACACCCAGTTTGGTGTAGGGCTATCGTTGAACCCGAGCATGGTCGTGTGCTGGTTGTTCAGACCTGAGCCCAGGGTTTGCAACGTGCCCAGCGTGCCGCGTGCCGAGCTGAAGGCATGGCCGTAAAGCTGATTTGCCCAGCTCCAGCGGCCTGTGGTATCGGCCAGCAATGTTGCGATCGCGGCGAGGCTGGTCGCATCGGTATACGGCAATACGATGAAGTCGAAGGCCTGGCTGCCCAGATTGGAAAGCGCGGTGGTAAGGCTGGGGGCGGTCGCCCCGCTCGCCATCGCGGTGATGGTATAGGCCAACCCGACCGGCAACGCTTCGCCGCCGCGAGTGCCGAGATAATTCACACGCAGATCGATGTCGTTACCTGCAGGGCCTTTATTCAGGGCCGTGAAATTGACTTTGGAAAGCGTTACGCCATCGACAAGCGCGGTCACAGGCAAACTTGGCGTTGCATTCACGGTCGCGGCCAGCGCGGTTGCGAGCTGGGCGGCCGTCATCGTGGACAATACGGTTTGGGATATTTTCACGCCGGCGATATAGAGCGACAACACGCCGCTTGCGGTAGGGGGGGCCGTGAAATTGATGCTACCCGTTGCGGCAACGGCGGCCGGATCGTCCGCCAAGGGCAGATACCACACCTCGCCGAAGTTATCGTTCAGCCGGTAAGCGTTGGTCATCAGATGCAACATGGATCCGGGGCCGCCTTGAATCGCCGCATCGCTGCCGCCCTGCGAGATGATGGGCACATTGGGCGCGGCCTGCCCGGCGGGAATACTGTTGGGCAGACCCGCGCCATTGATCTGGCCGATGATCAGGGCGCGCTGGTTGTTTTGCGATGTGTTCGCCTGAGAATTATCGAGCTCCGCATAGAACAGCGGCACGCGAAGATTGGCGGGAATTTGCTTGAAAGGAACGGACATTTTTTATCTCCGGATTGCGCCCAATAAAAAACCCGCCGAAGCGGGTTTTTTGGAAGCGGTTAATGGTGGATCAATCGGTTGTATCGTCGCTTTTTGCTGCAAAAGAGCGAATTGATTGAGACGGCGGAACAGCTGGTTGTGGTGCATCCGCTTTGACGACATCGCCAGCCAGCCAGAGGCGATGCCAATAGTCTGAATCGGGCACTTCCCTGCCCTCTGCGGGCAAGAAACCATTCAAATCAGGATCGACGATCCTGAGTCCATCCGCAGGTTTGACAAACATGGTTTTCTCCTATTGTGGCAACGTGATAGAAAGGCCGCCTTCGTTGCGGCCATCCGGCCCGCTGGTGCGCGGCGCGGGCAATACAGAAGCGGGGAACGGCGGATTGGCATACGTGCCATTCGCATCGAATGGTTGAATCAGGTCCACATTTATTTCGACATCGGTAAGCCCCGTCGTTGCGGGCTGAACCACCGGCCATTGGCTCAAGACAGGCAAAGGTGCTGCCGGATCAAACGCTTCGAACATTTCGAAGACGATAGACATTTTCACACCGCCCAGATGCCGCCTGCCATCGGCCGTGATTTCGATTTCAGAATCTACCGAAGCGATCTGCTGGATCATCGATATCACGTTGTAATCTGTGAAGAGCGCGTTCTCGATGTTGTAAACAAGTGCCTCGATATTGTCCTGAGCTGTGGATGAATCAACTGCCTCCACACGAGCCTCGATCTCCAGCGTGATTGTCGTCGTGAATTCCGGCATGCCTTTGTTGACCGAATCCTTGCGATCGCGACTGTTGCGCAGCAATACCGCAGGCATCGCTTCCGGCGGTGTGCTCCAGTCGCCGGGCGAATCTACGGTGACTATTCCCGCTGCTGTTTTGATGCCATTGATGGCCGCCAATGCCGCCAGCCTGAGCTGACGGCGAGCGAGCATCGGTTGCAATGGTGCGGTCATGTTATGGGCTCAGATAATTCAGTTTCAGCAAAATAGAGCCGTGACTGTCCGGTTCCGGCTTCTTGACGACATAGGTTGCACCGGTGCGCAGAATGGTCAGATGGTCACCCTGTTTTGGCGGCTGCAGACAATCTGCCGTCCTCACCCCAAGCACCGGAGTGACGCTCATAACTGCCGTGCCGCCCGACAGATCGACCTCCTGATAGGCTTCGTCAAAGATGCCATTGAGCGCGAATACTGCACCCACTTTTGGTGCATAGCTCACCGGCTCGCCAAAAACGCCAACCGTGGGCCCAATAACATTTTTATCCCAGTCGATCACGCGGCAACTTTGACCATGGGGCCACCATCGGGCGTGAAGGTAGGGCCGTTGGATTTTTCTGGCGGTTTGACCGCCGGATCGACCAAGTGCCCGGATGCACGGAGCTGCTTGACATCGGCGGCGGCCAGGGAAACTTCCTCTCCGGGCCCGAAGACCCCATCTCCGTCATCCACCGTGTGACCGTCGGCAACGACGGCCTTGACTTTTGGCTTGATATCCTCGTTTGCCATGATCAGATCACAGTCGCGGCCAGACACGCATTGACGCGGCTGGGGATGATGATAGGCGAGGATTGCATCATGATGAAGCGCTGGGCGGGATCATTCTCTACCCAGGTCTTAGGCGCATAAGGCATCGAGGTGTAATTAAATGCCGGATCGAGAATCGAGCCGAAGCTGCGCGTACCCATCAGATCAGGGCCGCACATGATGACGGTGCCGTCGGGCAGCATCGGCTGTTCGATGTTGTTGTCGTCGACATACCAGTCGTTGTATAGCCACAGGTCGTACTGGCCCCAGCGGCCTTTGTATACCGCACCACGGGTGATTTGCGCGCCGGGGTTGATGGCGTTACCGCTGTACGGGTTCAGGGCCGGATAGATGATGGCATTCAGCAGTTTCTTTTCGGGATCGCTCAAGAAGGCATTCCATGCGCCAACGGTAAACACGATGTCGGTAACCACGCCGCCAGATTTCTTGAGGATATTCTGTTGCCAGCTTTCGATATTGGCCGTCGGCGTGCCGGTAGTCGTGTTCCACTTGGCTGCGCCAGTCAGTCCTACCGTCAACGAAGCGTCTCGGCCGAAATCTACCACCACGGTCGGGAAGCCCTCGCCGGTGATCGTGACGGAACCGCCGATCAATGCCTGAGCAGCCATCCATTCGAGGCGGCGATCGAGCATGTCGATCTGGTCCGCCATTTCGAATTCGAGGTTGGCCATTTCGCGTTCTTGGCCGGTCATGTCACCGCCGATGCGCTCGCCTATCATGCGGCGTACCGGTTTGCGCAAATCGGGAGCACGCTTGTCTTTGATATACGCGGGCTTGAATGTGTTGGTCTGTATGCGGCGTTGTTCGACCAGCTTGCCTTCGACCAGCGGTGAGACGAAGGGCGACATACGACGCTTTCCGACATCGACATCAATGGACACATATTCCGTATCGCTCGTGACTATATTGGGAAAGAATTTGTCGAGCAGGAACTTTTGTGCGCGCTTCAAGTTGGGCACCGTCTGGATCAATACGTTGGTGTCGAAGATAAAACCGTTGGCCGTGATGCCGAGAAAGGCGACACTCAGGTCGGTATGCTGAACCGGAGCCAGATAGTGACTGCCGATAACGGCCAAGATCACCGCAAACACCACCATGGCGACGCGGAACAAACTGGATTTCAATTTCATGATTTTTTCCTTTTGTTGAGAACAATAAAAAAGCCAACCCAGGGGCTGGCTTAATGGATGAGCGAGCGAGTTGTTTAGCCGGGATCGGTGGCGCTGACGGAAGACTTGATGAAAATGCCCAGCGGGCGCAGCGCGGCCTTGATGGAGGCGAGCGTCATACCGGCACCGAGCGTCAGCGCGTTGAAGTTGAATTCGCCCATGATGTAGCTCGCGGTGGCAACATTGCCAGCCGAGGCATCGGCGTAGTCTGCCAGGATCGCGACCGGATTCTGGCTGCCATCCACCGCGTTGCTGGCGGCCAGCTTGTAATAGCCGGAGCCCGAAGCGGCAGCGATCGCGAATGTATCGCCAGCCGCGCAAGCCACGCCGCCTGCGGTGATCAGGAAGCTGATTTCAGCATTGGTGAATTGGATGCCGAAAGTTGCCACGCCCAGATCGTTACCCGACGGATCGAATACGTTGGCCGTTGTTGCGGTAGCACAGACTGCGGTGTAGTTGCCGGGTTTGATCTGCGCGCCTGCGGACAGCGTGCCGACGGTGGCATTGCCGGTATTGGCCGTGCCGCCTGTCAGGGTTGCAGCGGAAACGGTGAAGGCCACCGCGTCCGACGTGGCCAGGGTCAGCGCGTTGCCGACGGTACCGATAGCCGCCGCCGTCAAAGTGAGGGTCGAGCTGTTCAGCGAATAAGTGAACAGGATCAGGTTGGCATCGGACGAACCCAACAGGAAGGCCAGCAGATTCTGCGCAGTCTGAGCCGTGGTGAGACCGATGACGACCTGGTTACCGACCGGATTGGCCACCACAAATGTGATGACGGTGCCGTTAAGCGTCAACGTATCGCCCGCCAGCGGCAGCGCGCCGACGGCAATGCTGCCACTGGCGAATGTCTTGCCGGTGCTGGCTGCTATTGCGCCAAAGGCAACCCTGCCCAGCACAGATCCACGTTGCAGAGCCGCGCCTCCGGTCAGCATGATGGAATCGCTGACCAGTTTGAGATTGCCGGCAATAAGCTGATCCGGAATATAGGCATCGGCTGCGATGCCTGGTATTTGGGGGTTATCCCCAATATTATTGACTGCGAGTGGCATGGGTAGGTCTCCTTAGTTGTGGTGGTTGGGTAAAGACTATTTGCTATCGCCGCGAGCTTTGGCAGCTGCGGCGATAATTTGCTGGGCGATGCTTGCGGCGCTCCCAGCGGCGGGTGCCGAGGCATTATCAGAACCGACGATGGGCAGCTTGATGCTTGTCATGCGCGAGGCCAACGCGCTGCCTTTGGATGCTCCGCCTGCCGCAACCGAATTGAGCAGGCCGACGGCTTCTTTGCGCGACATGGTGGTGTTGAACGCCAGATGCGCTGCCACGTCGGGGCGAGCGGCGGCGGCACTAGACGCGAAGATGGCAGAACACCGGGCGCGCTCGCGACTACGGGCTGCTGCAGCTGTTCCTTTGCCCTTCATTTCTTCATCGGTATCGTCGGCCTCGGCATCGTCCCCCTCTTCTTCCATCTTTTTCATGCGCTTGGCGTAGTCTTCATCGGACTCGTCGGGACGCTGTTTCTTTTCGTCATCATCATCCTGCGAATCGTCGTCGGCCTTAGCTTTGGCGGATTTTTTCTGATCATCCTCCTCCAGTTTTTTCATGCGCTTGGCATAGTCCTCATCGGATTCATCTGCCCCTTGTTTCTTTTCGTCGTCGGTCTGGTCTTCGGCAACAACACGACCGATGCCCAACAGATGGGCGAACGATGCCGTAAGGCTTTTTTTAGCCATGTTTGATACTCCTTATAAAAGTTGATTCGGGAAAAACTAACTCAGGGTTTCCAACAATGCCCGGAATGCGGCATCAGGTGACATCACCGCATCGGCGAGGCCGAGTTTGACACCCGCATCGCCAAGGTAGGTTGCGGCTTGCGTATCGCGGATCGCTTGTTCCGCCATATTCCGGTTGCGCGCGGCAGTAACCACGAACAATTCGCCCATCACGTCCATGTCGCTCTGGAAGCGTTTCAGCGCTTCGGGCGAAAGCGGGATCTCGGGATGTCCGTCAGCCTTGCGCTCACCGTAGGTGATGAAGGTGACTTTCAACCCGGCATCGGTCAGCGCTTTAGACCAATCTACATGCATGCAGATGACGCCGATGCTGCCCACACCACCGGTGCGCGGTACGATGATACGATCTGCGGCGCTGGCGAGGGCATAGCCTGCCGAATATGCCGATTCGCTCAGGATGCTCCAGATCGGTTTGTTCCCGCGCGACTGATAGATCGCATCGACCAGGTCGAAGCATCCGGCAACTTCACCGCCGGGCGAGTCGATATCGAACATGATGGCCTTAACTTCCGGATCGGTGAGAGCCATGAGGAAGTTTTGGCGGATGCCGTCATAACCTGTCATGCCGGAGAATGGGCGGAGAGTGCCGAGTTTTTGCACCAGGGTGCCGCAGATCGGAATGATCGCCACGCCGTTGACAATGTCGTAGCCGCCGCGCGGGTTGTTCGCGTCGCGATCATAGCTGCCCATGTCATCATCCATCAGCGCCGACGGGTTCATGCTTTCTCCAGTGGCACGCACGATATGCGTGATGCCGAGACGTTCGGCCAATGCGGCCATCACGACTTCTGCTTTGCGCGGATGGATGGCGAGCGGTACGTTAAACAGGCGCTGGCTCAGATGTGCGAATGACATTAAACGATCCCCGGGTCTTGAATAATTTGATCGGCGGTTTTGTCCTGCATGCCCGCCCATTCTGGGACTTTCAGCCCCAAGGAATTGAACAGATCGATTTCCTTTTTGCGCTGGAACAATACTTCTTCGTAGTCCAGCCCCTGCTCCGCACATTCGGATTGCAGCGTCGAGAGCCCGGCATCCATGCCGAGCACGGCGCCTTTCTTTTCGGCGACCGGATCGACCCAGCCCCGTCCCGGGCCGATCCACTCCGCACGCGCATAGGCGCTGCGGCATTCCATGAACTCGGGCGCACCCTTGGGCAACGGGAGATCATCGACTTCCATGGATTCTTCGAGGAAAGCACCGAAGATGGGCTGGGCAAAACCGTGTGCGAAATCGATACGGCGGCGCGTCATGGTCTTCCAGGCTTCGAGCATGGCCGCGCGCGCGCTGCTGTAATTCACATCGGACCAGTCTTGGCTGAGCTGTTGTGCGGAGATACCCATGCCGGATGCGGCATTACGCAATACGGCACCTTCGAAGTCGCGGAAGTTACTATTCGGGCGAGCCGCCGAAACGGCGTTGATTTTCTCGCCCGGATACAAGATCGGCATCTTGGCTTCGCCCAATGTGATGCGGCGATCGGTATGGAACTCGGCACGGCCTTGCTGGTAGGCATTCAGTTCTTCGCCGTCGCCACCCAGTGCGCTCTCGACGAATTGGTGGTCAAACGGGCTTTCGATATAAGCCGCAAATATTGCATTGATGATCGATGCGTCGAGCTCGGTGCTATCGTATTTGACCAGCATTTTCAGACGCTCCAGCACCGGCGCAAGAATTCCTGCGCCACCGCGATGCTGTCCAGCACGGTCATGGTCAAAATCGTGCACGATGATGGGTCTGCCCCAGTCGGTCTCGCGCGGGATCTTGTCCCAGTGCATCGCTTTTGCGGCATTGAACCAGTCACCCGCATGGGCGCGCCGTATCCAGTAAGCCGTGGCGGCACCGTATTCGTCCACTTCGACACCGCCGCGCATCGTCATCTGATCGAATTGCAGTTGCGGATTTGAAAGACGATCCGGATCAACCAGTTGGATGCTGGTCGCGTAGCGCGCGCGGCCGATGCCGACCTGCTCGGGTTTCCAGTACAGCATGGCCAGTGCATCGCCATCTATCAGCTTGTGACGGAACGCGAGGCGCATCAGCTGCGATACGGTCAGGTTACGTTGGGCATCGCAGTATCGACCGAGATCGTTCGACCAGCTGCGATAGTTCGCTTCGACTGCACGGGCGTATTCGTCCGCCCATTTGGAATCGAACGCCTTGTTGCCGGTATATTGCGCCAGGGCGCGATAATCCGGTTTTGAGATCGGACGGAAGCTCGCGCCGATTGCGTTGTCCAGAATGCGCGTGATTGCACCGGACGCCCATCCGTCGTTGCGCACCATGTCGCGCACTCGCGACACGATGCGGTCGCGGTACATGTTGAGCTCGCCATCCGGCGACCACAGGTAAGGGCGCCAGGAAGCCATGTGCCCGCTGTAGATATCCGCCGCGTCGTAAGGCGCTCCGCCGCCGCCATTCAACATCGAGGCGCGCGAAGGCTTCAGGGGCTGTCCGTTGGCCCCTAATATGGATACTAGATTTTCCATTTAACGGAAATTAAACCGGACGGGACGGCGCGGTCTGGAGATCATGCCAAGCTGAACTTGCAGCTGCTTGATCAGCGCGGTCAGGTTGTGGATCTCGGCAGGTGAGTAAGTCACCGTCTTGGTACCATCTCCCTGCGCGTAGGAAAAACTGACTCCCTTCGCGCCGGTGGACAGATCCAGGTAGGCTTGCTGTGCATTGGCCAGTGCCGTTTGCAACGCGGCCGTTGACATGCCGGCAAGGATGGATGTTTGCGTGTTATACATTTTTCTCGTTTATTTGTTCGCTATAGCAATCGCACGGGCCAAGGCCGTGCCGATCTCTCGGTTCATTAGCTTCTTCACCATGGCAGCCGCCAGAGCGCGCCATCCTAAGTGTTGCTTGACTGGATGCGCATCTTCAAATCGAATCAGTAGCTTTAAGTGCCCAGTTGTGTTCGATCCCTTTGGAACAATGCTTTTTCCGCGAATCTTTTGATTTTTTCGAATAAAAGGACGTTGCCATACACCGTTAATCTGCTGCCCGTTCTTGCCCTTGACCACTCCGATGAAGATGTCCTTGCGGTTTTTCAGCTGGGCCAGCATATTTCTGGGCAAATTACCATATTGGTTTGTTTTGGCATCAACCGGATCCAACAGTGCGCGGCCATTGAGTTTATTCACCCCGCCGAACTCATACGGCTCAAGATATGAGGCCGCCAGATCCTTGATATAGATGGTCGCCGTGTAGTTGTTCTGTTTGCGCGCCAGCCGCACGCCCACCGATTTCAAGGTGAATGGCGTGGGGCGATCCAGCACTTTTTGCATGTTCGCAACCTGGGCCACCGCAATCTTTTTGGCCACGCTGTTGGTCGCGGCTTCCACCGCTTTAGGCATTTGCTTATAAGCAAAGTCGTTCAGGGCTCTTTCGATTTCCCTGACGTTGGTCTTGATGTTGATATCGAACATTGCAGACGTGTGCACCTATGCCAGACGGCGGGTTATCGATTTTTTGTTTGAGTCTTGATCCGACCGGTCGGTAGTCCTGTCCGTTTTTGTGCGCTCGTTATCTTTAGATATCGCCACAAATAAATCTGTTTGCGGCGGATTAACCTTCAGCCGTTCGCGCGCCCAATCGTTTTCTCGCCACTTATGCAGCCCGAGCCGATGTGCGGCCGCGAGGTTATATACAGCCAGATCGAGTGCCTCATTGCGGTCGGATTTTGACTTTACCCATTCCGTGCGTTTATGGCCCTTGACGTACTTTATCAACCGCCGTTCGCTACAGAGTTGTTTGTAAAAATCTTCCGGCAGGTCGCTTGAAAAATGTATCCCCCCCGGACCGCCCGCTATTTTCCATCGGCTATGCAACCAATCTTTAGAGGTATCGGTACCGACCATCCATAATTCTGCACCGCCTTTTTCTATCTTGCCGCGCCGGTTGATATCGACCTTGCTTGGGGTTGCCGCAATAATCGGACGACCCGGTTTGCTTGCGCCTTTTACCGCAAAAACCATGCGATATTTCCGTCGCCGAGTGAACTCGTAAACCTCTTGTGTGCAATGTCCGCCCGAGTCAATCGCGGTCGCACGAATGGTCATGTTCAGGCCATTCGTGCGACGTAATGGCGTTTGGAGTATTTCATCCAGCGCATCCCAAGTTGACTGATCCGCTGGATCTCCATGGATGACCTGGTAATCGATCAGCCAGCGTTCCATCCCTTCGCCCCAGCCCATGATCTTCAATTCGAGACGGTTATCCTGCGTGTCGACGGCAGCAGTAAGAAGCACGACACCATCCGGGATGCTGCGCAGCGAATACGATTCTGCACGCTGCCGAAGTTCTTCAGGTTGAGTGCGCTCTTTTATGTTGTCCCAAGTTTTCGCCAATCGGGTGTTATAAAACACCTGCATGGGCTCGGGATCACCCTTGTCGTCCGCATCCTTTGCTTTGACGTATTGCTTCGCCAACGACAGCCATGACACCCAACCCAGCGGGGCATAGAGTGCCGAGATGGTAAACCCTACGGTTTCGCCATCACCGGCTGCATGCGATCTCCATTCGCCATGCGCGAGCATTTCACGCTTGTGGCTTTCGTCGATGTGTGCGCCGCAATCTTTGCAGACGTATGCGACGGAACTGAAGTCGGGCGACCACCACAGGTTTTCCCACTCCAAAATCTGGAACTCGCCGCAGTGCGGGCATGGTACATAGTGATACCGCTGATCGCTCTGTGCAAACAGCGTCGCTATCCTGCTCGCCCCCTCGATCGTCGGCGAGCTGGAATAATAAATCTTGGCATTTCTGCCGAATGTGCTGGTCCGCGTTTCGGCAAGTTCGACCGGATCACCTTCCTGGTCGACAGAAACTTCCCATCGATCGATTTCATCGCCGTATACATATCGCGCCGGTATCTCGGCCAAGTTGGCTGCCGAACCCGCTGTGATGATATACAGCGTGCCGCCGATGAACTCTTTTGTATCGATGGTATTGCGACTGTCGCGCGAGCGCGGCGCAGCTACACGCTCGCGCAGCTCAGGCACTGAGTCAATCGTCTTCCCGATCCGGGTAGACACGCGTTTTGCAATATTGCCGCTTGGCAGTAACGCCAATATGTTGCCTGGCGCTTGATGGATAGATGCGGATATCCAATTGATCGCCACTTGTGTCTTTAACAGTTGCGACGCTCCCATGACCGCAATACGCTTGGCGGGATGTGCGGGCGAAAGACATCGCATGACCTCCCGTGCGAACGGCGTGCGAGCTGTGCGGTATTTACCAGGCTCAGGGCCGTTGCCGGGGGGGATGCGCTGGTACTCGTCTGCCCACTCATCGATCCAGAGATCTGGATCGGGCATGAGTCCTTTACCGAATCCATCGAGATAAGCAACGCCGCCATCAGCGACTGCATTCATCAGTGTGCAGGCTCCATAGCCTTATCCAAATCATCAGCTGTCATTTTGGACATGTCCAAAAGTATCTGACGCAATGCGTTGCGCAGTTTGACTTCGATTTCAAAAGGGTCGGTCATAGAAGCCAATTCGGGAGCCAATTGAGTTGGTAGTGCGCCCAACATCGTGTCGCGTAGCATGCGGCCCGCAGCGAAAGACATGGCTTCAACTCGTTGACGCACCACCAAGTTGCCTCGTTGTCTCGCCAGCTCTAATTGAGCGAGCTCTGCCAGCGTATCCTCGCGGCGAGCTTTGGCATCCCAATATTTGGGATCAGCCTTTCCGTTTGCATCAGGTTCATTCGGAGAATTTGCCCGTATCTGCGAACCCACATGCTGATCAATACGAGCAGTCGCATGATGTTGCCGCACACCTTCTTTGCCAGGATCACCCGTGTGTCCCAGCAACATCAAAGTTGCATCGACATCAACTTGTTTTCCGTCTTTGCTCAGAACCAATCGGCCCTGATCTTTGAGCTTAGTGACATAACTCGGGCTCCAACCCTGTTTTGCCGCGAATGCCGACTTGCTCAGATAAGAGATTTCACCTTCCATTGAACCAATTCACCGAATCTAGTTAATTTCACTTAACCAATAATTCACCCACTAGAAAAATCTCGGGGTGCGCAATGCCCTCGACGCTTACCCCTCCAGGAAGGACCCACTTTTTTTAAGAGCATCCTGCGGTCAAGCCTTGAGACATCTGCACTGTCACAAGGCTGATGACAATAAAAAACCCGCTTCCTTTCGGTTGCGGGTTTTATGAAGTGACAATGAAACACAGTTTGCACGATTTATATAGACTTTGTCTTACCGCGTCAAGCGATTTTAAAATCAGGTACGTTTATTCCGCATGCTTCATCGTTCAACCAATCCATGATCTGACTATGCGCACGGTCGATACGTGAATAGATCGTAGCACGACCACAGTGCAGGGCTTTGGCTTTTTGGTCAATCGTTCCGGGCTCAAGATAGAACGATTTGACTGTTTCCTTCAGGTAGTCAGGCAACGACTGCACCGCCTGTTCAACGAGCCACGCGTCCTCGTTGAAGTTCGGAGATATAAATCCAGAGGAAGTTCGTGCGGCCAATCTTGTATATGAACATTCACGAGGAAACCCCAATCCACCGCTGGTACGTTGAGCTGACCACAATGCCCATAGATTGAGCCTGCTGTTGATGTATGTATTAAATGCCACGGTATTCATCCTTTCTCATGATCATTTGCTCTTCTTGCCGCCCCCATTTTTCATTACCACTCGCACCAAAGCCTGAATCCGCAAACTCTTGTTTCGCCTCATCTGAGCCGCATCACGTTTGGCTCGCTCAGTCATGCGCCGCATCTCATCAACACACTCGGACGGATCACCGTAGAACCGTTTCGGGAGCGCGCTCATCGCTTGCCTTTCTTCGCACCCGAACGATTTGAGGCAAACACCATTCGATGTCCGCAAATCACTTTCAGATTTTCACAGCCGATTCCGGCACCACAATTCGCGCAGCGTTCCCAGCGATCAGAAACAACACCAAACTCGCGCCCATTTTCCGCCCCCCCCTCCACAACCACAGCGTCCCCAAACACTGCGCGGAACTCATCCACGATCTTGGCCACGGCGGGGAACGCCGCACGGTTGGCCGCGCGTTTCGCATCGATGTCGCTCACGCCCAACCTCCTTTCATCCGTCCAACCTCACGCCGCGAGGTTGGACGGAAAAAACCGCACAAAATCAATTCACTGTCTAACCTCCTAACCTGTCTAACCAAAATACACACACAGGGGCGCGCGCGTACGCGTATATGCGCGGGTGTGCGCGGGCGGGTGTGCGCGGTGAGGTTGGACGAGGTTGGACGGTTAGACGAACCAAATAAAGACGGGGCTTTTAGCCGTCCAACCTTTTCCGCGAAGGCTGGACGAGGTTGGACACCTGCGCGCACCTTTTGCGATCCCTGGTTAGAACGGATAGGCATCATCTTGCTCCCCGTTATTGATTTTTGGGCGAACGTACACCCACTCGCGCCCACCACCGCTGCGACGCTTCTTCAGCCACCCCAGCTTGCGCATGCAAACCCCTACACGCATCGCCGCCTGTTTGGCTCCATCAATCTTGCTCACCTCCATTTTCAATGCGCCGACCAACACATCGAGGGACGTGACCTCGTTCTCCGCGCAATGCTTAGCCCACTGGAAAATTGCCGATTCCCACGGGTCTGCAATCTCGCGCGCTTCCTGCTCTGGCGTGAACAATCTGTCCTGTTCGTCCTTGGATGGATACCACCGCTCGCCGTCGCGGAACAGCTTCACCGCCTCGGCAAAAAGCTGCTCGCGCACATCACGCAAACCTGCGGCATTTAACCCATCCAGGCACAGCACCGGCCAATAACGCCGGTTGCCCGACGCATCCTTGAAATACTCGTATTGGTTGGTTGTCCCGATGAAGACGCACTGGCGTGGCCAGTCTTTTGAAATTCGGTCGTAAGGTGCGCGATAACTGTCGGTGGAAGATGAAATAAACGCCTTTGCGCGAGTCGATTCCGAGCGGTTAAAAGAATCCAGCTCGGCAAGCTCATAAGCCCACTTCCCGCGCAACGCAAGGAATGAATCCTTGTCTCCCATCACGAACGTCGTATCGGAGAACCATTCGCCCGCCAGCGCCCGCGCGATAGTGCTTTTACCTTCGCCCTGCAGGCCTTCCAGGATCAACGCCGTATCCATCTTGCAGCCAGGGCGATAGATACGCGCCACCATGCCGATCAAAAAATACCGCCCGACCCGCACGGAATATTCTGATTTTTGCACACCGGCAAAATCGCTCAGCCAATCGCCCAAACGCGACGTGCCATCCCATTTCAGATCATCAAGCCATTCTCGCACCGGATGAAATACGTTGGCCACCGCTGAAGCTCTGACACCCTGAGACAACATCGAGTCGGACTTGATAAACAAATGCAGATTTCGCGCCAACCACAAACCGAGCCTGAAATCCTGATCCTCATCCCACAGATCGCCGTTTCGCATGCCCGTCGGCGTATCACGCCGCACACGGATAGCATTCGCGAATTCATCCATCGCCAGGCAACCGACCCAATCGGGATGACTCATCAGCACTTGGAAGACATTCTCGCGGCACTCCCGATATGCACCGTTCTTCAAGAACATATGCAAATCCCAGTCCTCGGCGGCAGCCCTGGTAGCGGCAGGAATGCTTTTTGCGACCGGCGAATATTGGTTGGACTTGATGAACGCACGGATGTCGCCATCAGACATCCCATCCGCAAACGCATCGGCAATATCCCAGCCGGGCGGCTTTTCTCCGGATGCCGGGATCGCCACGATGCGCACTTTGCAACCGCGCTCCATCAGCTTTTGCGCGACCTTCTCCATCGCAGCCACACCCGGCTGGCGCGATGCGGGTAATAACACCCCATCCTTATCCTGCATCGCATCGCAATCGGGCCAGAGCAGCACCTTGTCGCCTTCGCCAAATCGCGACCAATCCACCTTATCCACGGCCTTGGCGCCCCCCGGCCAAGTCACCGCGTCATACTCGTCCAGCCGGTGCGCTGCATCGGCGCATTTTTCGCCTTCCACCACCAGCTTGGTCACACCATCGCGCCATCGGCCAGCGGGGATATACAGCGGGCGCGGCTCGGGAAAAGCCATCCAACGCCAGTCATGCGCACCCGTCACCTCGTGCTTGCAATACGTGAGCGGCAATATCTCCTTGCCGCCGTCCGAAGCGGTGAATCGGCAAATGAACCCGACCAGCCCGCCATCGGCCAAGCGGTACGTCCACGCCTGATCGGGCTTGCCGCGCTTGATATGCGCCACAGGCGCAGTTTGGGCCACACCATCCGGGATAGGCACAACCGGCGACCACTCGCTGCGCGCCTTTTTTACTTTTACCGAGACCACCTGCGTATGTGAATCGCCCGAGTCCGGCACGCTCATGCCGAGCTGCGCCATAATCTCCTTGGCCGCATCGAGCGCGGAAACGCCAAACAGATAAATATACAGATCGATCGCACCACTACCCTTGTCATCGGTCGCAAAATCTGCCCACACCCCCGTGCGCAGATTGATCGAGAAACTGCCCAGCTTGCTATCTGAGCGATTCGGGTTCAGGGCCTTGTATTCATGCCCATCGCGCTTGCCGCCGGGCAACCACTGGCCGAGCAAAGACTCCAGCGAACCCAGCGCGCGATCAGAGACAGCTTTGAAGTCAATCTTCGACTTCAAAGCTGCCTCCCGGAATTTGAAACAGCCATCCGGCCAATGCTGATGCTATGGCTACGCTCGCGCGCTGACTGCTGCGGCAGGTTCACTGAGAGGAGTGAATTCATGATCAGGTTACAGGTTCTTTGAAAGCAATTCGATTCGCTCCGCCATCCTGGATAAAAGCTGGGTCGAATCGATAATTTGCCGCTTCAATTGAGCCATCTCATCCAGCGGCTCGATAACCGAGACCGCATAGCCCGCCTCGTTCCCGATAAAATTCATCGCGCCGTGGCAACCGATCTTCTGCGCTTCGCGCAATAGCCAAAGAACCTGCTCCGGGTCGAGCTTTTCGCGCCGCTCCTGATTGAGGCAATCAGAAAGCCATCTTGCAGCATCGTCTATCGTCTTTTCGGGGCGCATCATCATCCCCACCTTTTTGGTGCCGCCCAATGCCTGCACGACCTCGCGCAGGGCATCGTTGATGGATTCATGGATCAAGTCGTATTGCAAAAGAACCTCCCAGTTCCACCTTGTCCGACGCTGTCCGAAATTTAATTTATTTTTCGGACAAGGTCGGACAGACAAATTTCAAGCAAAAAAATAGGATGCCGTCATGGATACTTTGACTGCATCACGTTATAAAAAAGCCACGCGTTACGTTGCCACTGTCAAAAGTTGGAGATTCGCTACCGTGCTAAGCTTTGAATTTTTGAACCCAAAACCCACCATCGAAAGGAAACCCCTTGAAACCCGATCCGCTTCAATTCGTCATCGACTCGGCCATCAGCAACGAACTAGCACTCAATCTACTGATACAAACCCTTCTCAAATTTCATCCGGAACTTGCAGACGATTACATCAACGCACTCGACACCGCAATTTCAGCCAGAGAAATCCCAACCTCTGGCGCAAAACAAAATATCGCCGAACTTCGCGCGACGATAGCCAATATGCCCAAGCCGACAGCCGCTCATTAATAAAATCATTTTTCATGCGCCATCGCCTTCACTTCAGACCTCGATCAGAACACTCTGAAAGCCAAGTTTCACGGGATAGAGCGCGAGACGTTTCTGTACTTACTCGCAGCAGCCAGCCCAGTGATTTCAGGCCATTTATTAACGGGGTCTTGGGATTGGATTGCGGCGCATCAAAATCGAAAATAACCCGTAAAGCCAATCCGTCCGACCGGTACGCGCCAAATAACCAGCGCGATGCCGAAGAAAAGAAAAATGAGAGCGCCAAAGCCTTCATATCAACCAGCCGACACGAAAGGGCTGCCCATGAAACTCGATTTAGACTCACAAGCCATCGTTCTGACCTGCCCTGGCTGCAGTCAAAAATTCAACGAGAAGATCGGAAGGCTGAAGAACAACCCGAAACTCACCTGCCCCGGGTGTGGAAGCGTTATCACTATCAAGGCGGACGAGCTGAGACAAGGAATCCAATCCGCCGAGAAAGCCCTGGACGACCTCGTGAGAAGTCTGCGCAATATCGGAAAGTAAATCTAACGCTTCATCTATCAGTGCGGTATCGCACGTCAGAATTATTGTGGGATCGTTCATGCGGCCTCCGACGTTTGAATACAGGCGCAATCCGCCGAGGTGCCGAACACGTCTGGTCGCAGCAAAGCCAGATATTGTCTACGCGCTTTTGGTATGCCGGTCTTTCGCCATTCAGATACGGAAGAAGGCTTAACCTCGCAAATTTCAGCCACCGCCGAGGTTCCGCCTAAAGCATCAATTATTTTGGAGTCTTTCATGGAATCTATTTTAGGCATACCTAAATATACAAGTCAAGGCATACCTAACTTTTTAAGTGTTAGGCTTGCCTATATGAAAAACTGGAATGAACGACTAACCTATGCGCGCGAATTGCGGGGTCTCAATAAAAGCGAGCTGGCAAAAGGCGTTTTTGTTTCTAGCCCAACCGTAACAGATTGGGAAAGTGGTGAAATAAAAAAACTTGAAGCTGATAATCTTTTAAAAATATGCGACTTCTTGAATATATCTGCTAAGTGGTTGTTATTTGGAAAAGGCGAGATGGATGAATTGGTTTTAACAGATGATGACTACCATGCTATTAAAATCAATCGCGCCTTGGAATTGAAGCAACGACGCACGTGGTATCAAGTCGGCAATTCGCTTGCTGAACGAGACGAAGGCACCAATGGCAAGCAATAACGTGATTCAACTGCAAATTCAACTTAAATTCAAATTCGACTGAGGAATTGGCAATGGAAACTATCAAATTTTCAGTTCAGGGGTCTGCCCCCATACCTTATGAAGTAAAATTTCATAAACTGGGAAACAAATTATCCGCATTTTGCACCTGCTCGGCAGGGGAAAACGGTCAACATTGCAAACATCGAATTCAAATCCTTCAGGGGAGCGACCAAGGTATCGTGAGTGGAAATAATTCTCAAGTACCCACCGTTGCGGCATGGCTGATAGGAACCAATCTCGAAGCCGCCTTGAATGCTGAGATAATTGCCGAAAGAGATTTAGTTCAAGCCAAAAATGCGCTTTCTATAGCCAAGAAAAATCTTGCACACATCATGATGCACCCCTAAACAATGAAGTCCACGCAGATGATCCAAAAATCAGCCATCTTGCTTATCGCGCTCACAGCCCTGTTAGCTAGTTGCGCAGATATAACAAATCAATTTGATCCGCTTGAATCGCGATTAAACACCACATTGGTGGACGGCCCCAATGGAATGCGCGTTAGCTGTGCAGAGATTGACGATTTCGGGAAAGGAAAATTTGATTCTTCGGAAGTGGTCTTTGATGTTAAGAAATCGGAATGGACTTGGGATATTTTCCGGTTTTTAGATCAAAAAATAGGGCAATGTTACTCGCAATTTGAACGGGAATTATCCACTCCCGGTTTTTTAAAAATAGGTTATTCAACACCTCAAGAACGAGAGCAAATTGCCATCGCTCAACAGCACGCCCAATCCAAAGTAAATCAGATTGAGTCTGAGAATAACATCAGGACATTAGCTGAAAAAACCAAACAAGAGGAAACACAGAGGCAAGAAATTGCGCATCGCAGGGAAGCTGAAGCACAAGCTGAAATACAACAACAAGCACGAATCGAAGCATGCAAAAATTCTAAACCGTATCAGCTATTCAGTGTCCAGGAAGAAATTATCTCAAACCTTGAAGATAAAGCCCACATGAAATCCGGTATAGCCGAAGATCAAAAAATCATCCAAGTTGCTGGCGTTAGCGATTTAAACAGAAGATATGACTATGGCTTAATGATTGTACGCCTTGATGAGCAGCTCAAAAAAAACTGGATAACATATAAGTCATTGGGTGGCGAAGCCACTAGCCTAAAAAAAGTAAAACATCAATTCCTAGACCCCTGCGCGCAACTCAATTAGATATTGTGGGTCAATGGAGTCTGACCACCCATTAAACAGGATCGTACCCATGGATGATTTTCGCGCAACCTACTTACCCTATTGTTTAATTCAACAAGCGGACGGGCGATATGCGGTGGTGAATCGGCGTTATAAGCCGCTTGGCTACCTCACTGGCGAATGGGTAGAATATGCAGACAAACCCATTCTTTGTCACCTCGCTGGGCTAGACCCCGCTACCACTCGCAAGCTATCTTGGAATGGTAGCGAAAATACAGATCGCGTTTATCTTTACAACGATGGCTGCGTCCCGACAGCCAGTGACAAAAACATGAATGATTATTTGGGACGCGTCGCCATTCTTGCCAAGCTAAAGGTCAGCCCGCAGCCATAATCTCATCGTAATTTAACGCGCCAGCCGTGGCCGGATTGTTGGTCAGCACCAGCCTGTCGGCAGGCAAAGCGTGCAGATCGACCACATCTTCTATATCTATTACGCTTGTGCAGCCTAGCTTCTGCATCAACACCGCGCTGTGCTTCGTTTTACCGCAGCCCTGCGGACCATAAACCACTTTACAATCGCTCATCGCACCCTCCAAATTAAGCCGCAGGACACCCCTGCGGTTTTTTATTCTGCCACAATTATTAGGCAAGCCTAAAATAAATCTTGACAAATTATTTAGGCTTGCCTAATAATCACCTCAGTCGCAAAACAAAGCATCAGCGGAGTCGAGCGACAAAACAAACCCTAGATCACTGCGAGCGCATCGCACCGCCGGAATCCTGAGCAAGCCACAGGACCAGTGATCGAACAGCGACAACACCCGAAAGACGTAGAGAGCAAGGGCGCGAAACTGGCAACAACACACAGGAGACACATCATGTTTGGAATGCTTGGAGATTTAACGAAGGCCGTAGTTGGGATTGTTGTTGAAACGCCTATCGCGATTGCTGCCGATCTTGTAACGCTGGGTGGTGCGATAACAGATAAAAACGAGCCATACACCGCAACCGCGCTGAAAGGCGTAATGAAAAACGTGGAGAACGCAACCAAGCCGGATTAAGTCTCATCCACCAGGGGGAGCGCCATGACCGACCACATTGTGCAAGTGGGCAAACCAGCCGAGATCACTGGTGAGGATCTGCGTCGCGCCTATCTGCTGGCCCAATTGCGCAGGATCGGCATCAGCTACCAGAAAGCGATCATGACACCCTGCATCAACAAGGCCCTGCACTGCACCGCGCAGGAAATGAAGACTCATAAACACGGCAATCCTGCCCCGATTCAGCAGGCATTTTGAGAAGGGGATCGCATCATGGAAATAAAGACTGCAAACTGGCCTTTCAACCAAAAAACTCTTGATTACGATGACCCGCTGGCAGTGTTGAGGGCCGTGGCGGGCGAAATCTCGGAGACTGTGCGTCCGTTTAGCGTGGACAGTTACCTGCCACCGCATATCTGCGATCGAGTTTTCGCCGCCATCGCAAAAGCAGAAAAAGCATGACCTGCCAAAGCATCTATTGCGACACCGCATGCGACTGCCGCGAGCACCAGATCGCGGTGCTCATCAAGGCCGCGCAAGATGCCGCCGTCGCGCTCGACGAAATGAAAAAAGATTTGATGCCGGATCCTGCCGAACAAGATGCGGCCAGGCAGATCATCGAGCGCGTTCATGCAGCTTGCGAATCTCTTATGGAACCGAAGGGAATACCCGCATGAAACACTACCTCATCATTTTGATTTACGGCGGCACGCGGCATGTGCGCAACATCATCGCCGCCAGCTCGGTGCAGGCCGGACGCATCGGCCTAAACACGATGCCGCAGACCGACGAACCTTGCGCAATCATCTGCCAACCGCTCAGGAGGCTCGCATGAACCCCAACATTATCCCGCGCCGACGTAATCCAAACTGGCTTAAACGCATCGCGCGGCGCGTCGGGCAATTGCGCCGGCAGTTTGCGCTATATCGATTCTATCGCGGCCTCGGGTGCCGGCATGCTGTGGCGTGGGATAAGGCTGGGAGGACGCTATGAGCCTCATGCCAGAAAAATACATCGCCGGCCCCGTCACGATCGACGGCACGCTATTTTGCGGACTGTGCGCTGTGGTTCAAAGAAAATCCGGTTGGTGTGGAATTTTTAGCGACAACATCGAAGACATCAGGAAGGCATGGGCGGTTTTTCAAGACGACTCGCCCGAATTACCCGACCTCGATGAATCGATGCTGCAAAACGTCGTAATGGGCTCGCTCGATAAGGTCTCGAAATGAGAAAACGCACTCCCCGCCAAGTCCGCGACCCGATGGCGTGCGTCACCCAGCGCATGCCGCTGACCGACGATCAGCAGCGCGACCTCTGCATCGCCTATCGTATCCAGCTTCAAGCCATGCTGCGCGGCAGCGGCACAGAAGAGACATGGAATACGCTCACTTGTTCGCTGAATATTGCTCTAATCCTGTGCGAGCAAGGTATCGGTGCGAACGCAATTCAGACGATTCAGCTTGCACAAGAAGCCCTGCTTGCCTGCCGCGAACGGGCACGGCGGTTGAGCCGCTGGGCATTCAGCGGCGATGAAGCGCGGATGGTGATGAGCGCATGTTCGATACACGACGAACAACTGGAATTCGCAACACGGGCGCAGGTCGTGAGCGCGCTCACGGAAGTACATCGCAGGATTGAGATCGGAGAGACAGTATGACCGAACTCACCCTCTTCGCCAGCACCTTCGTCCTGGTCTTCGCGCTCGGGCTGCAATCGCTGAACGTCAACAACGGGCATCACATCGCTGCCGCCGTCACCAGCTTCGCCATCGGTGCGATGCAGATGATCTTGTTCAAACTCGCTCCGAACGCCAGCCCGACCGAGATCGCCGCGTTCTTGCTAGGCGGCCCGTTCGGCATCATATCCAGCATGTGGGCGCATCCCCGACTCGTGCAGATTTTAACGCGTGGCAAGCCATGACCAAATCTCGCCACATCAATGCATCTAAAACGCATTGGACGCAAGAGCTTGTTGCTCTTCTGGTAGAGAAATATCCGCACATCTCAACCTCAAAACTCGCGCCGATGCTCGATAAAACCGAGCAGCAGATTTACCACAAGGCCCATCTATTAGGTCTTAAAAAGACTCAAGAATATATGGCCGGACCGGACGGGGGGAGATTGCTTCGAGGTACAGAGATCGGCAAATCCTATCAATTTTCCAAAGGGCATATTCCGGTCAATAAAGGGGTAAAAGGGATCAGTTACCCAGGCACAGAAGCCACTCAATTCAAAAAAGGCGAAAAGCCACATACCTGGCGTCCCATAGGCAGCGAGCGGCTATCGAAGGAAGGATATCTTCAGGTCAAACTAAAAGACACCGGTGTGAGCCGCCACGATTATGTGCCGGTGCATCACCTGGTGTGGGAACTGCATCGCGGAGCGATCCCAAAAGGACATCGCATTGCCTTCAAAGATGGCGACAAGACCCACATCACTTTCGAAAACCTCGAAGCCGTATCGATCGCGGAAATGATGCGGCGCAACACTTTGCACAATTATCCCAAAGAGATCGCCCAGCTCATGCGGCTGCGCGGGTTAGTGAATCGAAAAATCAACCGGAGACTAAAAGATGAGCGACCAACCGACACAACCAGTGAATGACATCACCGCAGTGCGCACCGCACTATTCGATACCCTGCGCGCTTTGGGCGACAAGGATAAGCCGATGGACATCGATCGCGCCAAGGCGATCAACGAAGTGGCGCAGACCATCATCAACAGCGCGAAGGTCGAAGTCGACGCGCTGCGTGTCATCGGTGGTACGGGGAGTGGATTTATACCGGCTCTGCCCCCGCAAAAACCAGAACCGAGACCCGCGCTTGAGAATCTGCGCGAGAAAGGAATCTTGCCAAAAAAATACGATACACCACCCAAGATCACCCATCCGGCACCAGGGGTGACACGTCATACGCTCGACTAATTTTCAAAAACCATCAAGGAGAAATCATGAACACTTTCATCACCGTACCAGCAACATCCTTACCGAACGGCACCATAGTCCCCTCATTTCAAGTCGGCGCATACGTCTGCAGTAAGGGAGAAGATGGTAATGCTGCTGTCACCTCTCATGGCAAACCCTGGGTGAACATCGACTTCGAGGAAGCCAAAGCCGCCTGCACCGAGATTGGTGCAGCACTGATCACTGAACTGCAATGGCTGGCTCTCGCATGGAATGCCTCCCAACAAGACTGCAATTGGACCAGTGGCAAAGTCGGCGCAGGTGATCTGTTCCAAGGTCTGCGCAACGGCACAGTCAACGACGCTCAGGCTGGCGATTATGTTTCGTCCGACACATCAGAACAACGCTGGCTCACACTTTCCAACGGCGAGCGCATCTGCGATCTGAACGGGAATGTCTATCAGTGGGTATTCGACGATGTGCAGGGCAACGAGAAGGGAATCATCGCGAGCGACTTCGCCAAAGATTCTCCGTCAGTCGTCACCCCACCGTTCCCCACTCGCGAGAAGGGCATGGGCGATTATGCCGCATGGGATTGGTCCGGCTTTGCGCTCATCCGGGGCGGCTGCTGGTATTCCGCATCGCATGCGGGTGTCTTCTATCTCCTCTACGACTGGCCCGGCTATCGCTACGACAATGTCGGCTTTCGCTGCACCAAACCAATTGGTCTCTGATCACTGGCCTCTGGTCGCGGCGTAGCCGTGGCCAAACACATCAACTTAACAACAGGAGCAAACCATGAATGCGATCAACCAAAAAGAACTTGGTCTATACCAAAAATTCAACGTCACCCGGACAGATGGCAAAGATGCACCTGGCGAAAAACACTACGGTGATGAATATTTTGTCCTGAATCTAACCACCGATGAACACGTCATTCCTGCGCTTGCGGCATATGCAGAATCCTGCGCCTCTGAATATCCCAAGCTGGCCGATGAACTGCGCGGGAAGATTGCTGGATATGTATTGGAGAAATCCGAATACATCACTGTGCCCCAAATTATTCTACCGAATGGCATAGTCGTACCTTCGTTCAAGGTTGGCAAATATCTAAGCTCGCGTGGTCCTATGGGGACACCAGTGTCGATCGCTACCGCAAAACCTTGGGTCGAGATCTGTTACCACGATGCGCTCGATGCCGCCGATTGCAATGCGCTCGATCTGATAAAGGAAACGCAGGCACTGGCCATCGCGCATGACGTAGCCAATCAAGACTGCAATTGGACAGGTGGCAAGGTCGGTGAAGGGAAAATCTTTCAAGGCATCCATCTTGGCAACGTCAGCGAGGCCCAGGCTGCAACTTACGAACCGAACGAGGCAGAACGCCGCTGGCACCAGCTGAGCAACGGTGAGCGTATCTATGACTTTGCTGGCAATGCTTACACCTGGGTGTTTGACGACGTGCAAGGTGGCGAGAAAGGTCTGACCACCAAGATCGCCGCCGACTCAATCTCGCTTACCACAGCACCCTATCCGTCCTGCGAAAAAGGCGTTGGCTACCGTCCAGATGACGCGCGCGATTGGTCCGGCGATGCGCTCATCCGGGGCGGCTGCTGGTGTTCCGCGTCGAGTGCGGGTGTCTTCTATCTCGACGACGGCTGGCCCGACTATCGCGGCGGCAGTGTCGGCTTTCGCTGCACCAAACCAATTGGTCTCTGATCACTGGCCTCTGGTCGCGGCGTAGCCGTGGCCCAACCCATCAATAGGACGAATATGAACGAAACGCAACCAACCGACGAAGAACAAATCCAGTTCAGCCTCCGCGCCTTCAGGGGCATAGAGGCCGGACTGGGTGAGGCCGATCCGATTGCCACCATCGCGCAGAAGCTGGAAGCGCAGCATCCTGGTCACTTGATCCTGGTACAGGCTGGCAAGTTCCTGCATGGCTACGACCGTACCGCCTACGCGCTGGCCACGTTGAAGCAATACAAACTCAAGCTGGTCGGCACCACTATCGAGCCTCACATCCGCGTCGGCTTTCCGGTCGGCAATTTCAAGCGCCGGTTGTGGATCGTGGTGGAAGAATTCGGGATTCCCTATGTAGTTGCGCTGGGCACGCTGGCATCAGGTCGCACGATCTATGTGTCCAGCCAACCTACAGGCAACAACCAGGTACTGGAATCGGTCTCGCCTCAAATCATCGCGGACGTGATCTACGACCTCAAGCAGCGCGGCGAAGTGAATAAGGCTGCCGCCAAGCAGCTGCTGGCCAATCCAGACAGCACCTGCTTCCAGCTCAAAGCCAAAGCTCAGGATCTGGACACGCAACTGTTGCACGACATCATCAAAATGCCGCGCGATCTGCGCGCCACCTACGGCGAGAACCTGCGCAGCTGCATTGGACGCATCCTGCATAGCGTTATGGCCTATGGGCTGGAAGACAACAAGCCGCAGCTGCTCAAGTCACTTTCGGCCGACGTGGATATGCTCAAACACTACCTTGCACAGGCCCCACGGCTAAACGGGCTCAAGCTCTCATTCGAGCATCGCGCCGGTTTAGCCGTTGAGCTTGGCCGTCTGGTTGGCGGTCTCATCCGTTCTACACAGGTGCAGCCATGACACAACGAAGGGGATTCTCTGAAAGTCCGGCAATGCGCTCATCCGGGGCGGCTACTGGTATTCCGAATCGAATGCGGGTGTCTTCAATCTCAACAACGACTGGCCCGACAATCGCAACGACAATGTCGGCTTTCGCTGACCCAAGAACATACAGCCTAGACGCTGGGCATGCCCACGGAAGGACAACTCTTGGTCGAGAATCTCCTGGTGCTCGCGCACCCAAAGCACGGCAACACGCCCAACTGGAAACCGCTGCGATGCCTACGGGTGGCGCGGTGGAATGCGGTAATGATTTTTATCGCCTCACTACACTCGCCAACCTATTCGATTGCTGGCTACACGCCCGCAGCAACAAGGGTGCCCGTCTGCGCATCCAACGTTTTGCCGAAGATCCATTGCATTACCTGACCATCATCCAGCAACGCCTGCTCGATCGGCAATATACCTTCGGCCCGTACAAGACATTCACCGTGCGCGAGAAGAAATTCCGCGACGTGGTCGATGCACCGATGAAAGACCGCATCGTGCACTGGATGCTTTACCAGTACCTGCTGCCAATCTGGCAGCCGAAATTCATACATGATACCTACGGCAATCTGCCCGGTCGCGGCACGCATGCCGCTGTGCGCAGACTGGCACAATTTGCCCGTAGCGCGAATGCCACTTGGGTGCTGCAACTCGACATCAGCAAGTATTTCTACTCAATCAACCATGTCCTGCTCAAAGAGCGCGTATTGCGTTACATCGGCGATCACGAACTGCGCACGCTCCTGGTCAATCTCATCGATTCGTTTCAAACCAATGACAGCTACAACCATCTATTTGATGAGTCCACGTTGTTCCGGCAGACCACAGCCAAGGGCATGCCCATTGGCAACCTGAGCAGCCAGCTGTTCGCCAACATTTTTCTAAATGACTTCGATCACTGGATCAAGGAGACATTGCGCGTGCGTCGCTATGTTCGTTACGTGGATGACATGGTCATCCTGTGCGACTCCCTGGAAGGGCTGCAAACCCTGTGCGAACAGATAACCGCCAAGCTCGCCAGCGATGGTTTGGTCATTCACCCGCACAAGATTCGCCTGGCACCGACCAGTACAGGCATCCCATTCTTGGGCTACGTCGTCTGGCCGCAACACATTTCTGCCGGGCGCTACATTCGAACTCGTTATCACCAGCGGCTACGCCAGCACGATTCAGGCACTCGCGATAGAACCGACGCGCTGCGTTCATATCAAGCAATGCTTAATCACACAGGCTCAACACGACATAAAGGCATGCAATGACCAACCTTCGCGAACTCATCTTGGCACAACTCGCCGGAACCACCAGTCAAAATCCGGTGTATCTCACCGTCCTACGCAAAAAGACCGAGCGTATCTGCGATGACCCTAACGTACTGCACAAGCAGCTCGATGATCTCTACGCCGAACATAAAGTCAACCGATGCGCCGGCGAAAAAAAAGGCGTGCCCTATATGGCCTATTGGCTCACTGGTGTCGTGCAGACGTTTCTACATTCCAGCGTGGCATACGGTCGTCCGCTTCCGCCGCGTCGGGTTGCTATCCGCGAAGAGACCCAAGTGAAGTCGAATATTTCAATTTCAGCCGAATCAACATCTGAAAAGGAGCAATCTATGACAACCAAAACCAAACAAACTCGCGGTACTCTCTATCAAATACTGCTTGATAAAGTCGCCGCACAACCCGGCATCGAACGCGCCGAGTTGCTCGTCTATGCCAAAAACTTATCCGCCGATCATACTCACAAGCGACTCGACAAAGCGATCTGGGATCTGCGCAACACCAAAAAACTACTAAGTCAAGAAGGCAGCCCAAACAAACCTCCGGTTACCTATTTTTTGAACACGGCATCCAGCGTGCCCACAGCCAAACCATCCAAGGTAGTCAAAAAGCCTGACACCCACAAACCTTCTGTCGCAACAAACAAACCTACGCGTGCTGAGACTTATAAACAAATACAAGACGATTCCAACGCATCTTCCGCAAAAACGTTCGACTGCACCATATCTCTATCCGGCAGCATGACTATTAGCAAGGGCAGTCAGCGCATCGACCTATCCCGTGATGAAGCGCGGAAATTCATGACTTTCGTCAGCGAGAAATTGACAGTCGCCCAAGCCACCGCATAACTCAGGAGATACATCATGTCCGAATCCACTACCGCACTCGCCGTCCACCAAGTCATCGCGCTGGATATTCTCGACCCGTCGCCAACGAACCCGCGCAAACGCTTCGACGAAGCCAAGCTCGCCGAGCTGGCCACATCGATCAAGCAACAAGGCATTCTTCAGCCGTTGTTGGTACGCGAGGGGAAAGCCCACGCCAAATCCGACAAGCCAAGCTGGCCGTTCTCAACACCGGCAACACCCACTGGACGTTTCGAGATTATTGCTGGTGAGCGGCGTTATCGTGCCGCCAAGCTGGCAGGACTGAGCGAGATACCCTGCTTCGTGCGCAACCTCACCGATACCCAGGTACTGCATGCTCAGGTGATCGAGAACTTGCAGCGCGACGATCTACATCCCCTGGAAGAGGCCGAGGGCTACGAAAAACTGATGAAAGAACACGGAAGCACGGCCGACAGCCTTGCCGTCGAGATCGGCAAGAGCAAGGCCTATATATACGCCAGGCTGAAACTGACCTCTCTCTGTCCGGAAGCGCGCAAGGCGTTCTATGACGACGAACTGGACGCGTCCACCGCCCTGCTCATCGCACGTATCCCGGTGCAAAAACTCCAAATTCAAGCCACAGAGAAGATAACCGAAAAGAATTGGCAGGGCGACCTGGCGATGTCTTTTCGCACCGCACGCGACTATATCCAGCGCGAATATATGACTGACCTCGAACGGGCCCCTTTTCCAATCAAAGATACCAAGCTCATCGAGAAGGCTGGTGCATGCACAGACTGTGCCAAGCGCACCGGCAACCAACCGGAACTCTTTGACGATGTGAAGAGCAAAGACATTTGCACCGACACCGTATGCTTCCAGATGAAGCGCACCGCGCACATTCTCGCGATCCAGAAAGAAGCCGAGGCCAAAGGGCAGCTCGTCATCACCGGCAAGGATGCCAAGAAGATCATGCCGTGGGCGCAGCACAACACCATGCTCGACAGCGATAGCGGTTATGCCAAGCTGAGTGATCGCGTGCCAAATGATGACAAGAATCGCACCTGGGAACAAGCCCTCGGCAAAAAAGTTTTCGAGCCGGTAAAGGAAGCCGGCAAGCCCTTCGTGCAAAAAACCTTCGTCGAAAACACCCACAGCGGCGAGCTGGTTCCTATCGTCAAGATCGAGGACGCAGTGAAAGCCCTGCGCGAGGCTGGATTCGATATCAAACTCAAAGCGACCACAGAATCGGCAAACCGCACCAACAAGACCGAAGAGGCAAAGCTCAAAGCCAAGGTAGAACAAGTCAGCAACTTCCGCGAACGCTTGTTCACCGCTTTACACAATAAAGTCGAAGCCGATATGACGCAAACCGTACCTCATGTCGCAGATGGCCTGTATCGCATTTTGGCCGAGCGCATGCTCGAAGATATTGGCGACTATCGCGAATCAGAATATCTGGCCAAACGCCTTTTACCCCATCCGCACCCAGAAGGTCAAGACGAGCTTTTTGACGCACTACGGGAACTCATCCACATCATGACGACCCAGCAGCACTTCCTGCTGATGATCGATACGCTGATGATTCATGAAGTATTGGTGGGTCGCTGGAACTGCGACAAGGAACCCGCCGCGATGCTCGGTATCGCCAAAGAGATCGGCATCGATGCGGCGGAGATCGAAAAGGAAGTGGCCTCAGAAATAAATGCCGCAGCCAAGAAGACGATCTTGGCCGAAGGTAAAAAACCTGCTGTGAAAAAAGCTCTTACCCCTCTTCCCGCTGCGCAAGCGCAAGACAAAGGCGTGGTTAAACCCCAAGACGGGAAAGCTGCAAAACCAAAAGCGAAGATGAAAGCCGCTACCGCGGCTTGACTATTAAAATGATTGCCCACCTCGCCCGTATTAAGCACGCGACACCTCTTTCCGGACTGCTCAAAAAGCGGCTGGACAGAGACCTGAACGAAGCCGAGGCAGTATAACCATGACACCGTGGCTCTCTCCCAATGAAATCGACGATCTGTGTGCGCCGCTGAAACAGCATGCCGCACAGATCAGATTCATTCGTGGCCTCGGCATCACCGTACGTGAAAAACCGAACGGTGCAGCGCTGGTGATGCGGGCACATTTTGAAGAAAAGATGAGTCCAGCAGGCAAGGTACGTCAGCAAACCAAAACAGGGCCGAATCGCGCGGCTTTGTCTCTCGCATATTCAAGGGGGTAGAATGTCCCGCATGGTCGGTCGCAGAAAAAACAATCCGCTCGGTCTTGAGCCGCGCGTCTATGCAAAGCATGGCGCGTTTTATTACGTCCACCGTGACGGTCGCTGGGAGAAGATAGGCACGGACATCGCCAAGGCCAACGACCGCGCCAAACTCTATAACGACTCGGGCGGATTGTTTGACACGATGGCTTACTGGCTAGATATGTTCATCGTCGATTGTGAGGCGCGCGTCAAATCAGGCACGCTTGCTCAGCGTACCCTGGAAGACTATCAAAAAGACATCGCGCCACTGAAGATATACCTCGCCCCGCCGATGCTGCCGACCGACATCGAGCCGAATCACATACAAGACTATCTGGAGATCGGCGCAGCAAATGGGCGACCCGTTCGAGCCAACCGCGAGAAGGCGTGCCTGTCTTCCTGCATATCCTGGCTGATTCGCAGCGGCAAGGTGGACGGACTTATCGTCAACCCCTGCATGCGCGCCAGCGGCATCAAGCGCAACCCCGAGAGCAAGCGCGAGCGCTACGTCAGCCACGACGAATACCGAGAGGTCTACGCCGTCGCACCTCCCCAGGTGCAGGCCATGATGGAACTGACCTACCGCACCCTGCAGCGCCCCGAGAGCGACATCCTGGACTGGACGGTGGCCAACCTCACGATGAAGGACGGCAAACGCATCTTGCGCGTCGATCAGGGCAAGACCGGAAAGGTCGTCGACATCGCCCTATCCGACGACCTGAGCACCCTGCTGCAAACACTGATCGGCGACATCCCGCGCATCGGAAAACCGCTAATCTGCTGCAGCCGAGGCAAGTATGCCGGCCAGCGCTACACCTACGACGGCATCAGCTCCATGCTCAAGCGCGCCATCGTCTCGGCCAATACCGAGCACGTGAAAAAAGGCCAGACCAAGATGCTACCCTTCGGCTTCCGCGACCTCAAGGGCAAGGGTGCGACAGACATGTGGATCTCTGGTGTGCCCATCGAAGAAATCCAACTGCTGTGCGGCCATGAAGACAAGAGCACTACCGAGAAGTACATCAAGCAACGCTGGCGAGAAACAGCCCAGCCGAACCGGGTGCTAATGGCCTGAAAATATATTTCGAAATCGCTTGACCTGTTCCGAAAACGGAACTAATATTCTTTCACGGTTGGCAATCAAGCAAACCGAACTCTCAAGGAGATCATCATGAACACCACTCAACAAGCCCTTCTCACCTTCGCGGCAGCCACCCACAACGAACTCTTCGATCCGGAATACAACGGCGGAGAGTGGATGATCGAGGCAGTTCAAACCGCAGAAACCATCGAGCAGTTCGTCGAATCCTCGAACAAGTGGGCATCTTGCACAAAAGACCAATTCGGCGAGATCGCCGGCTTCAAATTCGTGGCATGGCACGAGGTGCAGGGAGCCAAAGGCCAGCAGCGCCGGTCGCTCTCGGTGATCGACTTCGGTGATTTCAGAATGGCCCTGAATTGCGATCTGACATATTTTTAAACCGACTAGCCTGCCGGGGAACCGGCAGGCACAGGTGACCATTATGAATAATCTAGAACTTCAATCCTTGCGTCGTCTTCTGTTTTTTTCAGTGCCGGAAGCAGCGCTGCTGGTAGCAGCCTCGCCGGAACGCATCAGCGGCGTTCAGGAACGAACGTGGCGGCGCTGGGAGGATGGCACACTGGCCGTGCCGGACAACATCGCCGAGATGATTCTGAAGCTGTGCGAGTGGAGAGCGCGCGCGCTCGATGCGATGCACGGCGCGATCGGAGAAGGCAAGGATGCGCACGGCGAGCTGGACATCGTGCTGGTATGGTACGACACCATGGACGGATGGGCATCGCTGGCCGGACGCGAGCCGATCTTGTGGCGGCCGCAGTGTTCAGTGATCGCCGAGGCCGTGGCGCTCGGTGCTCGACTGGTCGAGTTCGATACTGCGCACTATGCGCAGTGGCTGGGAAAGCGCCGGGATTCCGAGCAGATGCGCGGCGCTTGGGCAGCCGATCAATCTGTCTAAGATCGACCGGAAACCCAACAAATATGCGGCCTGAATTTACCCAAAACGGCAAATCATCTTAGACAAGGTCGATGCCGAAACGTATAATTGACGTGGCTTTGAAGCACTTACGGACTTCCGACTGTTAATCCGCAGGTCCCTGGTTCGAATCCAGGTCGGGGAGCCAGTAATACCAAGGCTTGCAGCGATGCAGGCCTTTTTCACGTCAAGCGGTTTCGTGTCCGTGTAGGCGCAGTGTAGGATTTTCCGGAATGTCTCACGCACCCACAAATAAAAAACCACCCGAAGGCGGTCTGTTATCGTTGACACTGTTTTGCCCGCTTTCTGGCTCGGATGATTTCCCGGCATCGCCTGAGCAGTTATGGCCGCTGCTTTCGCCAGTGTTATTTCCCCTCGTGCCACACTCTTTGATAATTCCGGGTCTGCTTTAGTTATTTTGTCTGCTGTTTTTTGAGTTCTTACAGAAACTCCTTATTTTTCAGCACGTTGTGAAACTGTTTCAAGGTGCAATGATTGCACCTTGCTCCTGTCTTTCGAGGTGGATAAGGGTGCAAGATTGCACTCTTTTTTTGGACGACGCAGTTATTCGGCCTTTACCACGGGATTATTTTACCGCGTGAAAGCCGAATAACCTTCGCCTTGGCTGCCTGCAATTCCTGCTTTGCTATCACCATCGCTGCCGCTCGGTTCACATTACCCACAAGGACATTGCGAGAGCTTGCCGCCTTGCCTTCGGGTGTCCTTGCCCCTGTTGAGCGTGTCCAAGGCTGCCATGTGTGGATTAAAGCGGCCTGCCGTGCCTTCTGTTCGTCTGTCCAGTGTCGCGCCATGATGATTCCTTTTAAAAATAGCTCGTTATGTTCCAAAAGTGCGCAGTTATTGCACGGTTATTGTTGCGTAACTCCTTTTTCCCTGTGCTCATAAGTCCTTATTGCATATATCCTGCATGGCATTTTTTTAGTTGCGTTATGTGTGCGGAAATTGTGAACCATCTGTGAACCAGAAAACAGCTTGCAATTGGATTTCATAATCTTCGAGGCGGTTTCGTCCAGTTGTGGGGATTTGCCTGCCGGTGGGGGCGCATCAAAATAATTCAGCATTGTGGCGCTGTGACCAATTGCGCCGATTGGCGTAATTGGGGATTCCCTAGGCGCATCAAAATAATTCAGCATTGTGGCGCTGTGACGGTTCACTACTGCACCCGGCATTGTTCAGTATGCTTACATCAACAGACTGTTGCAAAGTTCCATCCTCGGCGCTTTGGTGCGCTCTGGTCGTGAGGTCTGCGCAATACTCGGTTGCAACATCAACGCTGGCCTGTAGCCATGAGCCAAACTCAAATGCTCCGGCGCATCGCTCATACATATCATGCGGTAACGCTGCGTAGCATTCATCGAAGCGGTCGCGCATCCATAACATGCGGCGCTCAAGTGTGGCGATGCGTTCGGGTACTGAGCTATCAGGCAACCCGCCAGCAATGAAGGCTGCCTGTATTGGGTGCAGGTCGATAATCACCGACTCGCCGCAATAGTCGCGTTGCTCAAGTCTGATTGTTCCATCTTCCAAAGTTTCAACATTCAAGTCGTGAAATTGTGCGGTCATTTTTTCTGCTCCTATGCGTAATGTTTGATTTGTTGCATACGACCACCGGCCATCACCGGCAAGCGATGAATACTTGCTCTTGCTCTGCTTGCTGAATTGGTTGATAAATCATCCCCCATTGGTACTAATACAATATGTTCACTTTTGGGGGGCGGCACAGCCTCACTTTTGGGGTGTGTAGGTGGTGTCCGTTCACCATTTTTGATGCTGTACGCCCTCATTTTTGGGGTGCGGTTTTTTTCTTTCGGCTGCCAGTCACGCCATGCGCAAGATTTGAAACCCTGCATATAAATCCCGTGAGTATTTGTTACTGATAGCCAAGTAACCGCAAACTGTGCCGCCCCTTGATGAAAGCCGCCGCTTTTGGTTTTGTAGATGAACCCATGCGTTATCAGCTCATGCGTGGCCCTGCTCAGTGTGTTGACGCTGAACCCGAACCGCTCCATGTCGGAAAACGTGGCTTGCAGGTGTCCGTTATTTGTTTTGGTCAGTTGACGGGTTATCTGAACAAGCAGGGCGCGTGCTGAAAACGTGAGGTCGGCGTATGCCTCAGAATCAATCACACGCCACTCAATCGCGGCATAGGGATGCTTGGTGGATGTTTTGGCGGGCTTGGCGCTCATACTTGCCCCCATATATCCGACTGCCTTGGGTCGGGTGTTTTAAAACGCCTATGCAGATTTATCCGGGCTGCATCAGATTTGCACTTATCGGACAGCTTGCGGCGTTCGGCTCTGGCAGCTTTTACCTTGTTAATCCAGTCACGCGCACCGGCTTCAAACGCCCTTGCGATTGTTTCTTGTGGCAACCAATAAGCGGCAATTGTTGCAATGCGGCCGTCATTCGTCCCGGTCGCCATGTCGCGGCGGTCAATGTGCCAGCCATATTCACCTTCAAGGTAATGGATAACAGCACCAAGGCGGGTTGTATGCTCCTTGAATACCGATTCCATACTTGTCATCGTGTGCGATTCCAGCAGCGCAACCATAACGGATGCGGTTACCGTGTTGATATGCTTGGGCAGTGTTCCGGGGGTATAATCGCGCTTGTCTGGGGCGCTCTCGTTTGTATTCTGAATGGGGGCGTTTTTCATTTTGCCACCTCGCCATTCAGCAGGGCGCGGATTTGAGCAACCGGCCACGCAAGGCGGCCATTGATACGAACCGGGCGCATAGGGCCATTCTCTAAACAGGCCCATGCTCTCATTGTTTGCGGCTGTCTGTTCAAGTAGTGCGCAGCGTCAGCGGTGGGAACCGTTGGCCGGGTCACTTGCTCCAGTGGGGTGAATTGATTTGTGAATGTGTTCATTGTGAAACCTCGTTTTGTATTTGCGAGGCTTCAAGATTTCATGCCGCTTTTTTATTCATCATGCCGCGGCATGCTAATGCTATGTTTTATGCGGCGTTGCGGGCGTGTGTCCGGTATGTGTCAGGTATCATGGTGCGGTATCTAATCGGGTTCAAGTGTAGTTTTCTCTCTCCATTCGGCAGCCCAGTCGGGAAGGCGTAAGAACACGGTGTCAAGTGTTTTTCGCACTATCCCTTCATCGAGCAAATAAAGGGCTATGTCGGCAAGGTTCCAAAGGGCGGACGCTTTCTTGCTGCCAGGCGAAACACGGCAAGCCTTTAATTTATTGGAGGGCGATGCAAGATTTTTCCCCCAATGGTCATAGTCCCATTTTATATGTTGGAATGCGGCCTGCACTTTGCGCTTATCAACCCCTTTAATGGCTGGCACTGGCGGCTTGACTGGCACGGCTTCCACCTTCGGGGCGGGTGCGCTCTGGGTATTCGCTGCATATTCGAGCCAGTAAGGTGTAAAGTCTTTTCCCTTGGCCCATTCTATCCATTCTTGAGGCTTTCTAGTTTCGTTGCTGGGGCTGTTTTCTGAGTAGGATTTTAATGAGAGGAAGTCTCTTAGGCATTCATCTTGCCTTGGGTTAAATAACCCGTTTACGCCGCGTTGAAGGGACGTTATGCCATCAAGACCGTCTCGCGGCTGAGTATCGGAAAGCGCAAACTCACTCAATGACGGCAGATAGCCAGCGAGTAGCTGAATAGCTTGCTGGCGTGTCCATAGGTCATGCTTAAGCCAGTCCATAATAAGAACAGGCGGCAGCGTCTTATAATGGTTGCGGCGTTGCAATTTGATAACATCAATGTGATTGCCGGGGTTGTCTGAGTACGATCAGTAATCTTGATGGTGTTATCTGCCGAATTGGTCAGATAGCGTGATGGGGAGTAGAAGATCCCCCTCAAGGAACTTGAACAAACGAA
>JABEVF010000124.1 GCA_013043965.1 Gallionella sp.
TCATGTGCTGGATTTTTTTCATCAATAGCTCCTTAGAATTTTAAAAGTCGGGGTCTGACACCGGGGAGGTCTAGTCGGCACATTCAATCATCGCCGCCTCCTTCGCCGCCGAAGCCGACCATACCGCCGCCAAAGCCTCCGTCACCGAAACCGCCGAACCCCCCCCCGTCCATGCCGCCGAAGCCGCCTCCATCCATACCGCCGAAACCGCCATAGCCGGATTCATAATTACTATACCCATCACCCATGGGCATGCCCACGCAGCCGGTCAATGCCAGCAGCAGCGCGCTCATCAATATCAATTTTTTCATTTAGTACCTCACGGTGAGAACGAAAAACAACGATCCGCCAGAGTGGTTAGATTGGCGAGATTTGCAGCTTATATCTGCAACGCGCAGCATAGCATCATCACACTCACGGGTGATCCAAGTCAGACAGGCAAATAAGTAACCAGAAGTAAACAGGGCTAAGCTGATCTGGCACATCCGCCATTATCTAGCTGCGATAGCTGGCGTTGATCTTCACGTAATCATACGAAAAATCGCAGGTCCACAGCGTGGCATTTTCCGCGCCACGAGCCAGCACCACGCGGATGGTGATGTCGCTTTGTTGCATCACGCGCTGGCCGTCTGCTTCCTGGTAACTCGCCGCGCGTCCGCCATTTTCGGCGACCAGCACGTCGTCCAGATACAGCCTGAGTTGAGACACGTCCAAGTCCGTCACCCCGGCGTAGCCGATGGCGGCTAGGATGCGGCCGAGGTTGGGGTCGGAAGCGAAGAACGCGGTCTTGACCAGCGGCGAATGCGCGATCGCGTAGCCGATCTTTTTACATTCAGCTTCGTCGCGGCCGCCTTCGATTTGGATGGTGATGAACTTGGTCGCGCCTTCGCCGTCACGCACGATGGCCTGTGCCAGGTAGGTCGCGACTTCGCTCACCGCCGCCAACAATTTTGCGTAAGCCGCGCTGTCTGCCGAGGCAATCTCCGGCAATGCGGCTTTGCCCGTGGCAATCAGCATCAGCGCGTCGTTGGTCGAGGTGTCGCCATCGACGGTGATGCAATTGAATGAACTGTCGCAGGCAGCACTCACCATTTTCTGCAACAGCGCCTGGCTGATCGCCGCATCGGTGGCGATGTAGCCCAGCATGGTCGCCATGTTCGGATGAATCATGCCGGAGCCTTTGGCGATGCCGGTTAGCGTGACGGTCACGCCGTCTATGACCACTTGTTTGGAGATCGCTTTGGCGACGATGTCGGTGGTCATTATCGCCTGCGCCCCCGCCAACCAGTTATCGGCACGCACATCCGCCACCGCGGCGGGCAAACCGGCGGCAATCCTGGCGACAGGCAACGGCTCCATGATCACGCCGGTCGAGAACGGCAGTATCTGTGCGGCTTGGCAGCCCAGCAGTCCGGCCAGTGCGGCACAGCTCGCCCGCGCATCGGCCATGCCCTGCTCCCCCGTTCCGGCATTGGCGTTGCCGGTGTTCACCAGCAACGCGCGTATGCCATCGGCCTGCGCCAGATGCGCTTTCGCCACGGTGACGGGTGCGGCGCAAAAACGGTTGGTGGTAAACACACCGGCGATGCGCGCGCCAGCGCACAATTCCATGACCAGCAGGTCCTTGCGGCCGGGATGTTTGATGCCCGCACAGGCGACCCCCAAAGAAACGCCCGCAACGGGCAACAGTTGTGCCGCAACGGGCGATGTCAAATTCACTGGCATGCAGCTTCCCTATTTTTAGTAACGGCCTTTGGAACTGAAGATGTAGTTACTCATTTCCACCGCCTGCATGTTCATGCGGCGCACGATGCCGTGCACGTTGCGCACCACGCCGCGCATCACGCGATACATGATCATCGGATGGCTGTTGATCAGCGTCTCGAAACGCGCGCGCTCCAGACTCAGCACCTGCGTGTCGCCCATCGCGAACAGGGTCGCGCTGATATGCGAGGCCGCGCCGCCGACGAAAGTGATGATGCCGGCCAGATCGCCGGGTTTGAGCACATGGATGGTGGAGATTTCGCTACCGTTATGGATCTTCACCTCGATGTCGCCGTTCGCGAGGATGAACAGGTTATCGTGACCCTCGTCGCCTGGCTTGGTGATCTGCTCACCCGCTTTATAAGATTTCACCTCGAACAAACTGCCCAGAATCTGCACTTCGGCATCGCTCAATTCTTCGGTAATCGTTGAAGTGCGCAGCGTATCAATCACTAATGACATCACATTCTCCCTATCAATTAACTCAATTTACCATGGCATTGTTTGTATTTTTTGCCGGAGCCGCACGGGCACGGATCGTTACGGCCCATTTTTTCACCAGCACGAACGAATGGCTCGGCTTCCTTTTCCGTGGTCTGGGCCAGCGCCTCCGCGTAATCGGCGTGATGGTACTGCACATTTTCCGGGGCGGGTGCGGCCTCGATCTGCGCCACGTCCTGTTCGCTGCGCACTTGCACGCTCATCAACACCTGGGTCACTTCCAGCTTGATCGCATCTAGCATGGACGCGAACAATTCAAACGCCTCGCGCTTGTATTCCTGCTTGGGGTTCTTCTGCGCGTAACCGCGCAAATGGATGCCCTGGCGCAAATGATCCAGCGCCGACAGATGCTCGCGCCAATGCTGGTCGAGGCTTTGCAACATGATGGCGCGCTCGTAGTGATGCATATTCTCCGCGCCGACCCGCTCCACTTTGCTTTGGTATTGTTGCCGGCCAAGCTCGCGCACGCGCTCGCCCACCCCCGCGAGATCGAGCTGCTTCTCGGTTTCCAGCCATTGCGCCACGGGCGTATCCAGCGCGAACTCGGCGAGCAGGGTCTTCTGCAATGCAACGGCATCCCATTGCTCCTCCATGCTGCCGGGCGGCAGATGCAGATCGACGGTGCTTTGCAGCACGCCGTCGCGCATCGCGGCGATAGTCTCGGTGATGTCGGAGCTTTCCAGCAGCTCGGTGCGTTGCTGGTAGATCACTTTGCGCTGCTCGTTGGCCACGTCGTCGTACTCCAGGATCTGCTTGCGCATATCGTAGTTACGCGCCTCGACTTTGCGCTGCGCGTTCTCGATCGCGCGCGTGACCCAGGTATGCTCGATCGCCTCGCCTTCCGGCAACTTGAACCTGTTCATGATCGCCGCGACGCGGTCCGACGCGAAGATGCGCAGCAGCGGGTCTTCCAACGACAGATAGAAACGGCTGGAGCCCGCGTCGCCCTGGCGGCCGGCTCGCCCGCGCAACTGGTTGTCGACACGGCGCGATTCGTGGCGTTCCGTGCCGATGATATGCAAACCGCCGCTGGCCAGAACCTGCTCATGCACTTGCAGCCACTCGGTCCGCAGATCGGCGATGCGCTCCTGCTTGGCGGCCTCATCCAGCGCGCCGTCTTCCTGCACTTGCTCGATCGACTTTTCGATATTCCCGCCCAGCACGATGTCCGTACCGCGACCCGCCATATTGGTGGCGATCGTGACCATCTTGGGGCGACCCGCTTGCGCGATGATGTCGGCCTCGCGTTCGTGCTGCTTGGCGTTCAGCACCTGGTGCGGCATCTTGTCGCGGGTCAGATATTGCGACAACAGCTCGGAGTTTTCGATGGAGGTTGTGCCGACCAATACCGGCTGGCCGCGCTCGTAACAGTCCTGAATGTCCGCGATCACCGCGCGATATTTTTCCTTGGCGGTGAGATACACCTTATCCATCTGGTCTTTGCGTATGGTCGGGCGATGCGGCGGGATGATGACGGTTTCGAGATTGTAGATTTGCTGGAATTCGTAAGCCTCGGTGTCCGCCGTTCCCGTCATGCCGCTGAGCTTGTCGTACATGCGGAAGAAATTCTGGAACGTGATGGATGCCAGCGTCTGGTTCTCTTTTTGCACCACCACGCCCTCTTTGGCTTCAATGGCCTGATGCAAACCGTCAGACCAGCGCCGTCCCGACATCAAACGCCCGGTGAACTCGTCGACGATCACCACTTCGTGGTTCTGCACCACGTAATGCTGATCGCGGAAATACAGGTTGTGCGCTCGCAAAGCGGCGTACAAATGGTGTATCAGCGAGATGTTGGCCGGGTCATACAAACTGCCGCCCACGGGCAGCAAGCCCGCCTGGCCTAGCAATTGTTCGGCGTGTTCATGCCCCGCCTCGCTCAGCAGGATCTGCTGGCTCTTCTCGTCCACGCTGAAGTCGCCGTCGCTCTCCTCATCCTTTTGCTTCTTCAGCTTCGGCGCGAGCAAATTCATCTGCGTATAGATCGCCACATCGTCCTCAGCCTGGCCGGAAATGATCAGCGGCGTTCGGGCCTCGTCTATCAGGATCGAGTCGACCTCGTCGACGATGGCGAAATTAAGCTGGCGCTGGAAACGCTCCTCACGCTGCGTCGCCATGTTGTCGCGCAGGTAGTCGAACCCGAACTCGTTGTTGGTTCCGTAGGTGATGTCGGAAGCATAAGCCGTCTGCTTGTCGCGCGAGTCCATCTGCGACAGGATCACGCCCACGGACAAACCGAGGAAGCGATACAACTTTCCCATCCACGCCGCATCGCGGCTGGCCAAATAATCGTTGACCGTCACCACATGCACGCCGCGACCGGAGATCGCATTCAGATAAGCAGGCAAAGTTGCCATCAGCGTCTTGCCTTCGCCGGTGCGCATCTCGGCGATCTTGCCGTAATGCAACGCCATGCCGCCTATGAGTTGCACATCGTAATGGCGCATACCCAAGGCGCGGCGGCTACCCTCGCGCACCACCGCAAAGGCTTCCGGCAGCAAGCTGTCGAGAGACGCGCCCTGCGCGGAACGCTGCCTGAAACTTTCGGTCTTCTCGCGCAACTGCTCGTCGCTGAGTTTTCCGATCCGAGA
Source organism: Gallionella sp. (assembly GCA_013043965.1). Lineage (GTDB taxonomy): Bacteria > Pseudomonadota > Gammaproteobacteria > Burkholderiales > Gallionellaceae > Gallionella. Next base: position 4,857 of record JABEVF010000124.1, read on the forward strand.
TTCGAATTGATTGATGGCAACAACGGTGGCGCGATACTGTTTGAGCAGGCGGTCATTACGGCTACCGAAGATATTTTTTAGCACACTGGAAATCATGTTTTCGTTTTTCTTGACGGCAAATAAAAAAGGCGAGGCAGAACCATCACCTCACCCTAGCACAAAATTATCTAACTTTAACTAGCGGCGTTCTTCAAAAAACGCACCGGATTCTGGGCGATACCTTTATAGCGAACTTCAAAATGCAAGTGGTTGCCCGTGGAGCGCCCGGTACTACCGACTTCGGCGATCTTGTCACCTCGCCTCACCATCTGACCAACCTTTACGAACAGCTTGGAGGCATGGGCGTAGCGCGTGATGATGTCGTTGCCGTGCTCGATCTCGACCATATTACCATAGCTGGGATGCTTATCCGCATACGACACCACACCGCCGGCTGAAGCGTAAATAGGCGTGCCCTCGGGCACCACATAATCCACCCCTTCATGCATCGCGCTTTGGCCGGTGAAAGGGTCGACTCGCCAGCCGAAATTGGACGAGTACCAACCCGATTTGACCGGCGCGACCGAGGGCAATAATTTCTGGCTCAATTGGTTCTGCATCAGCATGGTTTGCAACGCGGACAACTTGTCGCCGCGATCACCCACCAGCTGGGTCATGTTCTTCAATTCGCGTTCCAGGTCCGCCACGCCGACCTCGGATACGGACGAGGTCACCAACGGGCCGCCTTGTGCGACCGGCTTATCAAAAGAAAATTCCGCCGGATTCATGCCGGTCAATTTTGCCAGCCGCCCGCCCAGGGCGTCCAAACGCTGCATCTGCGCTTGCATCTGACCGACTTTGGCGGCCATCGCCTGCAGGCTGGCTTGCACATAAGCCTGTTGTCTCTCACGCTCGGCTTCCCGCCCGCTCAGCAGTATGGTGCGTGCCGCGTCGCTTAGGTTCTGCGGCGCGAAACGCAACAGCACGTTTTGCAACGCGCTTGCGAATATCACGGTTATCACCATGAGCAGTATCAAGGCCAGCAGTATCTGTTTGCCGCCCAGAGAAATACTGTGTGTTTTTGCCAGACGATTAGAAACTAGAATAATATTCATCACCGCTCCCTTTTTACCACGATAATAAAGTTGTGACCCAACCACTCAAAAACTTACTGAACAACAGCACGGAGTTCCGCTCGATACTCGGCAAAGCGCAAGCTTTGTGCGCGCTGCAACAACAGCTCTGTGCGGCGACCCCGACCTATCTCGCGCAAACCAGCCAAGTATTGAGCCTGGAATTCGGCATATTGACCATCGCCACCGGCAATGCCACTGTCGCCGCCAAGCTGCGCCAGCTCGCACCGGAAATCCTGGGCAATCTTAAAAATCGGGGAGCCGAGGTTAGCGGAATCCGCGTCAAGGTGCAAGTTTCATACCTCGCGCCATCGCGCCAAACAAAAGCCCGCAAGTTAAGCAGCGTGGCGCGAACCGCCATCAAACAACTCGGCGACAGCCTGGTGGACTCACCGCTCAAGGACGCGCTGACCAAGATGTCGGGCAACAAGCCCGCCTGATTACTCCAGGCTGCGCAGAACTTCCAACCCGCCCATGTAGGGACGCAGCGCTTCTGGTATCACCACGCTACCGTCCGCGAGTTGATTGTTTTCCAGCACCGCGACCAGGGTGCGCCCGACTGCCAGGCCGGAACCGTTCAGGGTGTGCAGCAGCTCCGGCTTGCCCTGCGCGTTGCGGAAGCGCGCCTGCATGCGCCGCGCCTGGAAGGTTTCAAAATTCGAGCATGAAGAAATCTCGCGATAGGTGTCCTGCGCGGGCAACCACACTTCGATGTCATATGTCATCGCCGCAGAAAAACCGATGTCGCCGGTGCACAGCTTGACCACGCGGTAATGCAGGCCGAGCTTTTGCAATATCGTTTCGGCATGGCCTAGCAACTGCTCCAGCGCGACGTAGGATTCGTCGGGATGCACCATCTGCACCAACTCCACCTTGTCGAACTGGTGCTGGCGTATCATGCCGCGCGTGTCGCGTCCGGCCGACCCCGCCTCGGAGCGGAAGCACGGCGTGTGCGCGACGAGCTTCATCGGTAGTTTCTCCAGCGGCACGATCTCGTCGCGCACCATATTCGTCACGGGAACTTCGGCGGTGGGGATCAGATAAAAACTAGCGACTTGTCCTGTATTAGCTGCGTCAAGAGTTTGAACTGGACTACCAAATCCCACCTTGAATAAATCTTCCTCGAACTTCGGCAACTGTCCCGTGCCGCGCATCGATGCCGCATTCACCAGATACGGCACATACACTTCGGTGTAGCCGTGTTGGTCGGTATGCGTGTCCAGCATGAATTGCGCCAAGGCACGGTGCAAGCGCGCCAAGCCACCCTTCAGCAGCGAGAAGCGCGCGCCGGATATCTTCGCGGCGGTCTCGAAATCCAGTCCGCCCAGCCCTTCGCCCAGACTGACATGGTCCCGCACCGCGAAATCGAAACTCGGTTTCGCGCCGACCTTGCGCACCTCGACGTTGTCCGCCGCCGATTTTCCCACCGGCACATTTTCGTTCGGCGTGTTGGGCAAACCTTCCAATAAATTTTGCAACGCGCTTTGCACTTCTGCCAACAGCACTTCGGCCTGCTTTAACTCATCGCCCAGAGTCGCGACTTCGGCCATGATGCCAGCCACATCCTCCCCCTTGGATTTGGCGAAACCGATCTGCTTGGAAGTCGCATTGCGCTTGGCTTGCAGCTCTTGCGCATGAGTCTGAATATTTTTACGAATACCTTCCCACTTCTCGAACGATGCCGTATCCAAAACAAAACCGCGCGTCGCCAACCGCGCTGCCATGCCCGCCAAATCATTACGCAATGCTTGAATATCCAACATACCGCTTATCCTTTTTTATTTTTTTCCGCCGCATCCAGCTCGCGCAAATGCGCGAGCTTCTCTGATATCTTTGCTTCCAGCCCGCGTTCGGTGGGCTGATAAAAACTCACCTCGGGCATGCCTGCCGGCAAATAATTCTCGCCCGCCGCATAGCCGCCCGCCTCGTCGTGCGCGTAGCGGTAATCCTTGCCGTAATCGAGTTGCTTCATCAGCCTGGTCGGCGCGTTGCGCAGATGCAGCGGCACCTCGCGCGAGCCGTCCTTCGCCACCCAGGCGCGGGCGGCATTATACGCGACGTATCCGGCGTTCGACTTCGGCGCGCAGGCCAGATACAGCACCGCCTGCGCCAAAGCCAACTCGCCTTCGGGCGAGCCCAGCCGCTCATAGGTCTGAGCCGCATCGTTGGTGATCTGCAAGGCGCGCGGATCGGCAAGGCCGATGTCTTCCCAGGCCATGCGCACGATACGCCGCGCCAGATAGCGCGCATCGGCGCCGCCGTCCAGCATGCGCACCAGCCAATACAGGGCCGCATCGGGATTCGAGCCGCGCACCGATTTGTGCAGCGCGGAGATCTGGTCGTAGAACGCCTCGCCGCCCTTGTCAAAACGGCGCAGATTTTGCGCCAGCGTGTTGTCGAGGAACGCGCTGTCGATGTTACTGACACCCGCCGTCTCGGCGGCGGTATGCAATTGCTCCAGCACGTTGAGCAAACGCCGCGCATCGCCGTCCGCGTAGCCGATGATGCGCTCCCTGGCCTCGTCATCGAACGCGATGCCTTGCATCGCCTCTTGCCGCGCGCGCTCGAACAACGCGCCCAACTCCTCCGCCGACAAGGAATGCAGCACATACACCTGCGCTCTGGAGAGCAGCGCGTTGTTCACTTCGAAGGAAGGGTTCTCGGTGGTCGCGCCGATGAACGTCACCAGCCCCTGTTCGACGAAGGGCAGGAACGCATCCTGCTGCGACTTGTTGAACCGGTGCACCTCGTCCACGAACAGGATCGTGTGACGGCCATTCTGTTGCAACGTCTGTTGCGCCTGCGCGATGGCCTCGCGTATGTCTTTCACGCCGGACAATACCGCCGACAGCGGCATGAACTCGGCATCGAAGGCCTGCGCCATCAGCCTCGCCAGCGTGGTCTTGCCCACCCCCGGCGGCCCCCACAAGATCATCGAATGCAGCTTGCCGGACTGGAATGCCAGACGCAGCGGGCGACCCGAGCCCAACAGATGCGACTGACCTATGACCGCGTCGATATGCCTGGGGCGCAAGCGCTCTGCAAGCGGGGCGGCAGGTTGCGCGGCGGCGAACAGGTCGTTCAATTACTCACCCAGCACATCCGCGCCTTTAGGCGGAGTGAAGTGGAATTGCTGCGCTGAAAATTTCGGGTTGTGCAGCATGTTGGAAAACCGCAGCACGGTCTTATGCCCGAACATATCGTTCAATTCCATAGCGACCAGTTCCGACTGCGCGTTGAAGCCCATGCGTATCTTGTCGAAGCTGGTGTCTTGCGCTTTCGCGTTGGCCTGCAACCACTCCAGCCCATCGCGGCTGCCATCTTCTTTCAGGTTAAATCCGCGCTCGATCTCGTTGTTGCCGGACAGCAAGGCGGCGGGACTGCTGCCCAGCGCGGCATCCAGTTTTTTGACCGTGACCTGGTTGAGGTCCTCGTCATACAGCCAGAACTTGACCCCATCGCCGACGATGATCTGCGCGTAAGGCTTCTGGTACGTCCAGCGGAATTTTCCCGGACGCTGGAATTGCATCACCCCGGCAGCGCTTTGCACGCGTTTGCCGTTCTGATCGACCACCACTTGCGTGAAATCGGCTTGTGCGGAATGCGTGCCCGCGATGAAGGTCTTGAGTCTTTCGATCGCGCCGGCATGCGCGCAAAGCGGCAACAATAACAGCAATGAAGCAGCAATAATTTTTTTCATTTGTTCCTTTTAGGATCGAAGAGCGAGGATCGGGGATTGAGTTAAACGCGGCGCATCGATGTTCCTCGACCCTTGCTCCACGCGCCTCAATCCTGTCTGTTGGGGGCCAGCACTTCGCGGTTGCCGTTGCTCTGCATGGCGGACACCAGCCCGGCCGCTTCCATTTGCTCGACCAGCCGCGCGGCGCGGTTGTAGCCGATGCGCAGATTGCGTTGCACCAGCGAGATCGATGCGCGGCGCGACTTGAGCACCACCTCGACCGCCTGGTCGTAGAGCGGGTCCGCTTCCGAGCCCAGGGACTCGCCGCCGCCGTCATTCTCCGCACCGGATTCATCCAGCGAACTGAGCACGCCGTCTATATATTGCGGCTCGCCTTGCGCCTTCAGATATTCGGCCACGCGATGCACCTCCTGGTCCGACACGAACGCGCCGTGCACCCTCTGCGGATAGCCCGTGCCGGGCGGCAAGTACAGCATGTCGCCCTGACCCAGCAGGGCTTCCGCGCCCATCTGGTCGAGGATGGTGCGCGAATCTATCTTGCTCGACACCTGGAACGCCACGCGGGTCGGCACATTGGCTTTGATCAGGCCGGTGATCACATCCACCGAGGGACGTTGCGTCGCCAGCACCAGATGGATGCCCGATGCTCTCGCTTTCTGCGCCAGACGCGCGATCAGCTCTTCGATCTTCTTGCCCACCACCATCATCAGGTCGGCCAGCTCGTCGATGAATACCACCAGCAGATACATCTCCTCCAGCAGTTCGGGATTTTCCGGTGTCAGGCTGAACGGGTTGGTGAGCGGCGCGCCCGCTTTGATCGCATCGCGGACCTTCTGGTTGTAGCCGGCGATGTTGCGCACACCGAAATGAGACATCAGGCGGTAGCGTTTATCCATGTCTTGCACGCACCAGTTAAGCCCCGATGCCGCCTGGCGCATGTCGGTCACGACCGGCGCGATCAGATGCGGTATGCCTTCGTACACCGACAATTCCAGCATCTTGGGGTCGATCAACAGCATGCGCACTTGCTGCGGGGTGGCCTTGTACAGGATGCTCAATATCATCGCGTTGATGCCCACCGACTTGCCCGAACCTGTCGTGCCCGCGACCAGCACATGCGGCATCTTGGCCAAGTCCGCCACGACCGCTTTGCCGGAAATATCCTTGCCCATCGCGATGGTCAGCATCGAGCCCATATCGGCATACACCTGCGAGCTCAATATCTCCGAGAGCTGCACCATCTGCCGGCGGGCGTTGGGTAGCTCCAACGCCATATAAGCCTTGCCGGGTATGGTCTCGACCAGACGTATGCTCACCACCGACAGCGCGCGCGCCAGATCTTTCACCAGATTGGTGATCTGGCTGCCTTTCACACCCACCGCCGGATCGATCTCGTAACGCGTGATGACAGGTCCCGGATACGCGCCCACCACTTTGACTTCCACGCCGAAATCCTTGAGCTTGCGCTCGATCAGACGCGAGGTGAATTCCAGCGCCTCCGCCGACACGCTCTCGACCTGTTTGCTGGCGGTATCCAGCAGATGCAAAGGTGGCAAAGGCGAATCGGGTATCTCGGCGAACAAATGGGTTTGTTTCTCCTGGCTCACGCGCGCCGATTTCGGCACGTCGGTGACCGGCATTTCGATATGGATGGGCTGATGGTCTTCGACGCGTTTCTTTTCCACCTCGACCACGGCACTGCGCTGCGTCATCGCCTGCGCGCCGATGCGTTTGTCCTGGCGGGTCTGCCAGGCCGTGTGCGCCCACAGATAGGCGGCCTCCAAAGCGCCGCCCAGGCTATCGATGAAGCGCAGCCAGGATAATCCGCTGAACACGCTGAAACTGGTCGCGAGCAGTGCCAGCAACAACAAGGTCGCGCCGGTAAAACCCAGCAGATGCGTCAGCGCGTCGCCCACCACCCGTCCCATCATCCCGCCGGGAGCCAATGGCAGGACCACTTTCAGGCTGTACAAACGGATCGCTTCGAGCGCGCTGCTGGACAACAACAGCACAGCAAAGCCGATGCCGCTCACCCAGAGCACGCGCCGGTCGAACAGGCTGTCGGCGCGCAGATTGTGGTAGCCCGCCCAGATGCGTTGCAGCATCAACCCCACCCACCACCATGCGGACAAGCCGAACAGATAGAACAACACATCGGAGAGATACGCGCCCAGCACGCCGCCGGGATTGCGGGTGACCGCGCCGCTGCCGCTATGCGACCAGGCCGGGTCGCCGTGCTGGTAGCCGAACAACACCACGGTGAAATAGATGGCGCACGCGACAAACAGTAGCCAGCGCGATTCGCGCAACACCACCAGCAGCCTGTTGCCGACTTGGTTGCGATCCGGTTGCGCCATCACACCGCTCCGATCAAACCGAGCTGCTCCGCGACGCGCACCGCCTCCATGCGGCTGTTCACGCGCAGGACCTGATACACCGCCGCGACATGGATTTTCACCGTGCCCTCGGCCAGGTCGACCGCCCTCGCGATCTGCTTGTTGCTCAAGCCTTCCGCCAGATGCCCCAGCACCTGCATCTGGCGCGGGGTCAGCCCGTATTCGTTGGTGTTCAAGCTGCGTTTGTCCATGCGCTCGGGCGGGCTGGATTCCAGGACACCTTGCTGTTCCAGCATTTGCGGGGGCACATAGACCCCGCCCGCCAGGACCAGGTTCAAGGCACTCAGCATCACCGGCGCGGTGGCACTCTTGCACACGAAACCCATCGCGCCGTAGCTCATCACTTTTTCCATCTTGTCCCGGCCATCCTCACCGGACACGACCACCACGGGAATGTGCGGGAAGCGTTGATGAAAGAATTTAATCGAAATCGCGCCTTCGCTGCCAGGCATGTTCAGATCCATCAGTGCCAGATCCAGTTCGGGGTGCAACTCCGCCTGCTTCAGGCCGTCCGGGTAGTTACCCGCCTCGAATATCTCGCCTACATCCGGCAGTTGCTGCAACACATAGCGCATGCCCTCGCGGAACAGGCTGTGATCATCGACCAGTAAGATTTTCATTTTTTCCCTTGCACTCATACTTTGCTAACTGCTTGAATCATAACATCCGAAAGCTCCAGCGGCAGCAACAAACTAAAACAACTCCCGACACCCTCGCTCGAGCTGACCCGCACTTCGGCACCCAGCAAACGGGCCAGCCGCTGCACGATAGCCAGACCCAGCCCCAAACCGTTGTTACGGTCACGCTGCTTGTTGCCGATCTGGTAATACTCGTCAAAAATATGCGGCAAATGCTCCCCGGATATGCCGAGGCCGCTATCGCGCACCTCGATTTTCAAATTTTCGGCAACCCTCTCGCATCGCACCGATACCCAGCCGCGCTCGGTATAGCGGATGGCATTGGCGAGCAGGTTTCGCAAGATACGTTCCAGCAACAGGGAGTCGCTGTGCACGGTGTCCGCGCATTCTTCCATATTTAAGGCCAGCCCCTTCTCCTGGGCGATGCGGGAAAACTCGCCCTCCATGCGATCGAAGATTTGCTGTACGGGAAAGGTCTGGTAATAGGGGGACACCGCGCCCGTGTCCAGGCGGGAGATATCCAACAGCGAGTCGAACATCTCGCCCAGCACGTCCACCGAAGTCTCCACTTGCGCCATCAGCCTCGTCCCCTGCTCGCCGTGCACATGGGCTTTGAGCGCTCCGACGAACATGGTCAGCGCGTGCATCGGCTGGCGCAAATCATGGCTGGCGGCGGCGAGGAATCTGGACTTTGAGATGCTGGCTTGCTCGGCTTGCTGTTGCGCCAACTCGGCGCGCTGATTCTCCAGTATCAATCCCTGGGCCAGCTGCTTGTTCTCCAACATCTGGCGCAACGACAACTCGAAGGTCTGCGCCAATTCTTTGCCCGTGATCATCACATACACCAGAAACAACATCAGCAATCCGGACAACAGCAAGTGCTCGGAATCGCCAACCAGGGCATTGGCAAGCAGAATGGGCAGTATCAGCAGCGGCACAAAAATATACAAAGCGGGAGGGAAGACCGGGTTGGTGGTCACCGCACCCGCTGCCATACCCAGCATGGCGCAGATCAGAATGGCCTGATACGCCAGATTATCGGGGACGAACAACAGCAAACCGCCCGCACCCCACAACCCCCCGACCAGGCTGACGAAGAGCATCAGCCTGCTATGCCATATCCTGCATTCGGCTACGGTGCGCATGGCATCCCAATAACGCCAAACATAAAGAGACTCTATCGCATACATCAGGAACAGCATCCCCGCCCAGCCCAACAGCACAGGAACCGCGACCTTGCCCCACATCAGGCCTAGTACCATCAGCGTGACCGCGCTCCGCGCCGCGACCATGCGCGGATAGCTGCGCAGGCGGGCGCGTATCTGTTCCGATCGTATGGGCAGATTCGCCTCGTCTATCTCAAACGACAGTTGTTCGCGCAAAGAATAGAGCATACCTCGTACCTTTCCCCAGCCGCCTCGTTCGGCGGCGACTTTAGCATGCTCCCGTTCGGGAGAAGTCAACCGTTTGGATCGTCCCAGCCGCCCAGCTTCAGATGCGCCCCCGCCAGCCGCGCATCGGGCCACGCTTGATGCGGCACGATGCCCAGCAAAGGTGCGGAAATACGCTGCCGCAAAGCGGCGATGTTTTCATCGCGCATCGCCATGTGCTCGTCCACACAATTCGCCACCCAGCCTGCCAGGGTCAAGCCGCGTGCGCCAATCGCCTGCACGGTCAGCAGGGCATGATTCAAACACCCCAGCCGCATGCCGACCACCAGCACGACAGGCAACCCCAGCCGCACCGCCAGATCGGCACTGTCCTCATGATCGTTGAGCGGCACGACGAAACCGCCCGCGCCTTCGACGATCACCACCTCGGCAAGCTCCTGCAAAGCGGCGAACGATACCACGATGCGCGCCAAATTTATCGTGGCGCGCTCTTGTTGCGCGGCCAGATGCGGCGCGATGGCCGACGTGAAACGGTAGGGGTTGATAAGTGACTCTTCGGCTTGCACATTGCTCGCCAATCTCAAGCGTTCCACATCGTCGTATTTTCCAGACTCATCACACCCGGCAGCTACGGGTTTCATGCCTATGACATGCTTACCTTGCGCGGCATAAGCATGCAGCAACGCACAACTGACTAGCGTCTTGCCCGCGCTGGTGTCCGTGCCGGTGACAAAAAAACTCATCACAGCTTGAAATCCGTCTTGATGATCGCGCGCCCGTCCGCCGTCTTCTTGGGCGCTGGCTTCCACGCATGGCCGTAGATGACCTCATAGGTGGCGGGCAGCTTCCCGTCGCGCCGCAACGCCTCGTAGTTCTCCACCAGCTGCCGCCAGGCATGTTTGCCCATCAATCCCTGTCCGCGCCCCGCCGTCGCGTTGTTCGCGCCTATGGCTTTTAGATCCTGCAACACCGAGCGCACGTCGTCATAGGTCAGCGTCAGATATTCCATATCCATCACCGGCTCGGCGAAACCGCCGTGCGACAACATGTCGCCGATGTCGTGCATGTCGGCGAAACGGTTCAGGTGATTGTGGGCATCCACGCCATGGAACGCCTGGCGTAACTCCTTCAGCGTATCGGGCCCGAAGGTGCTGAACATCAGCAAGCCCTCGACCTTGAGCACGCGATGCAGATCGCCCAGGGTCGCGGGCAGGTCGTTGCACCATTGCACCGCCAGATTCGACCACACCATGTCCAGGCTGTTGGCCGCGATGGGCAAGGCTTCGACATCGGCACACAACATGGTGCTCTGTTGGCTGCCGAATAGTTTTTTCCACCAGCCCGTGTGTTCACGCGCGTTGTGCAACATGCCGATGGCGATGTCCAGAGCGATCATCTGCGCGGATGGATATTTCGCCATGAGTTGCCGCGTCCCCCAGCCCGTCCCGCTGCCCGCATCCAATATCCGCGAGGGTTGCAGCTTGATGTACTCCAGGCGTTCCAGCATGCGGGCACACACCTCGCGCTGCAACACCGCTGTCGCATCGTAGTTCGGCGCGGCGCGGCTGAAGGCGCGGCGCATCTGGCGTTTATCTATTTCAAATTCATTCATGCAAAAAGTTCTTTAGCTGTTCAACAAAGATTTCGGAGTGCGATAAAAAGGGTGCGTGTGCCGCGCCTTCTATGGTCGCCAAGCGCGCGGCAGACATCACGCTCACCATATATTCAGAGGCCGGCAGCGGCGTGAGCGTATCACGTACGCCCGCGATGACTAAGGTCGGTTGCGGGATGCCCGGCAGGGCGGCGCGCAGATCGCAATCGCGCAAGATCTCCAGCCCCGTTTGCAGCGCGGCCAGGTCCGGTTCGCCGCGACTGAACAGCGCGTTGCGCAAACTCGCCAACAGCTCGCGCTCCTGCTCGCTGCCGCGCACTTGCAGCGCGAGAAAGCGGCGCAGGGTCTGCGCGTAGTTTTCAGTCAATGCGGCGGCAAAACCCGCCAACGTTTCGGCTGCCATCGCGCATGGCCAATCTTCTTGCTGTACAAAACACGGCGTGCTGGACACCAGCGCCAGTTTTTGAATTTTGTGCGGCTCAAGCATCGCCCAACGCAACGCGATCTGCCCGCCCAACGACCAACCGCACACGGTCAGAGGCTCGGAAAATTGCGCTGACAATTGCTGGATAATGGATTCCAGACGTAAATCGTGAGTCGTAAGTCGTGAGTCGTAAGACGTAAGACGTAAGTTAGGAAAAGGTTTGCTTGCGTCTTCTAACTTACGGCTTCCCACTATTGTTGTTTCGCCTACGGCTTCCGGCTTACGGCTCAAACCGTGCCCCGGCAGATCCACCACATGCACGCAAAATCGTTCGGCGAGTTTTGCGGCCACGCTGCCCCACATGCCGCCGTGCATACCCCAACCGTGGATCAGCAACAGCGGCGCGCCGCTGCCAAATGTTTCAACATGCAAGCTCATGCAAGGCTCCGACAAGTTGCCGCACATCGACTTCCGTATGCGATGCCGACAAGGTGATGCGCAGGCGCGCCGTGTCTTGCGGAACAGTGGGCGGACGGATCGCCGCGACCCAGATGCCGCGCTCGCGCAAGCCCTCGCTTAACTGTAAAGCCATTTTGTTTTCACCGACCAGCAGAGGTTGTATCGCCGTAGCCGATGGCATCAGCGGCCATGGCAGATCACTCAAACCTTCACGCAGTCGCGCGATCAACTGTTGCAAGTGCGCGCGCCTGTCGTCGCCCTGCTTGATGAGTTGCAAACTCTGCAACAGCGCGGCCGACAAGGCGGGCGGCGTGGCGGTGGTATAGACATAGCTGCGCGCATGGTTGATGAGGGTATCGATGACGACCTGCTCGGCGGCGACGAACGCGCCGAACACACCCGCCGCCTTGCCCAGCGTCGCCATATAGACGATGCGCGGTGAGTCTAATTTGAAATGCACCAACGAGCCTCGCCCCTGCTCGCCCAGCACGCCGAAACCATGCGCATCATCCACCAGCAGCCAGGCATCATGCCGCTCGCACAAGGCCAGCAATTCCGGCAACGGCGCGAGATCGCCGTCCATGCTGAACACCGCGTCGGTGATAATCAGTTTTCTACCTTGGTTTACTTTTCCCAACAGTTGATCCAACTGCTCCATGTCGCCGTGGCGGTAGCGTTTCAATGCGGCGCGCGACAACAGCATCGCGTCGTTCAACGAAGCATGGTTGAGCTTGTCGGCGTACACCGTGTCGTCCTTGCCCACCAGGGCTTGCACCACACCCAGATTGGCCATGTAGCCGGTGGAGAACAGCAGCGCGGCGGGTTTGCCGACAAAGGCGGCAAGCTGGGCTTCGAGCTGATGATGCGGCGCAAAATGCCCGCTCACCAGATGCGCCGCCCCCGCCCCCGCCCCCCACTGCTGCGCGCCTTGTTGCAGTGCGGCAACGAGTTGCGGGTGACAGGCTAAACCGAGATAGTCGTTGCTGCAAAACGCCAGATACGGCTTGCCATCGACAACGATACGCGGCGATTGCGGCGTGTCTAAAGTACGGCGCGCGCGCAACAGCCCCTGTGCGGCGCGCTCGTCGAGTTCAGCTTGTAATTGAGCAAAAGGCATTCAGGTCAGCAAACAACCTTAAACGTAATGTGCATACGCTTTGAAGACTTTACCATCCTGATTAAAGTGAAATACTTCTGCAGACAACCCTCGTGCGCCCTCGTAGTAAAGGGTAATACTATTTACTCCAACAAGCGTGGCAAGCAAATTAAAATGAAGTTCAGGAGTCAATTGCAATGCTTTCGCCCAATAGTTTCCAATTTTTTCTTTGCCTTTCAGCGTCCCAGAAGGCTCGTCAGCAATTTTGCTAATGACAGGTGAGGACATTTCAAAATCATCAGCGTAATGGGACAAAATGCGGGGCAGATTGTGTGCATTCCAAGACTCAACCCAGTCGGTCGCAAACTCGTCGGCAAATTTTTTATCCATCATGCGTCCCTCTTAGTATTTATCCGCAAACGGATACATGCCCAGCTTATCCAGCAGCGCGCGGTCGCGTTCGGCTTCGGGATTGCCGGTGGTGAGCAGCTGCTCGCCATAGAAGATGGAGTTCGCGCCCGCCAGGAAGCACAAGGCTTGCACCGCATCGGACATTTGCTGGCGTCCCGCGGACAGGCGCACACGCGCCTTGGGCATAGTGATGCGCGCGACCGCGATGGTGCGCACGAAATCCAGCGGATCGAGATCGGGCTGGTCGGCCAATGGCGTGCCTTCGACCTTCACCAGATTGTTGATCGGCACGCTCTCGGGATACGGCTCCATGTTCGCCAGCTGCGCGACCAGTCCGGCGCGTTGCGTGAGATTTTCGCCCAAGCCTACGATGCCGCCACTGCACACATGCATCCCGGCCTTACGCACGCGTTCCAAGGTGTCCAGACGATCTTGATAATCGCGGGTGCTGATGATGTCGCCATAGAACTCCGGCGCAGTGTCGATGTTGTGATTGTAGTAATCCAGCCCCGCGTCGCTTAATTGTTTTGTTTGCGCGTCGTTCAACATCCCCAGCGTGGCGCAGGTCTCCATGCCCAGCCCGCGCACCGCCTTGACCATTTCCACCACGGCTTCCATGTCGCCCTCGGAAGGTTCGCGCCAGGCCGCGCCCATGCAGAACCGGCTCGCGCCGTTGTCCTGCGCGGCTTTGGCGGCGCGGACGACCTCCTCGACTTCCAGCATTTTGCGGTTTTCCACGCCGGTATCGTGGAACGCCGATTGCGGGCAATAGCCGCAGTCTTCGGAACAGCCGCCGGTCTTGATCGACAGCAAGGTGGAGAGCTGCACCGCATTCACATCGAAATGTTCGCGATGAGTTTGCTGGGCCTGATACATCAGATCCGCGAACGGCAGATTGAACAAGGCTTCCACCTCGCTCACCTCCCAGCGTTGCGGGGCTGTGCTGCGTTTGACGGGGCGGATAAATTCTATGGTTTGGGTGTTCATCGTTTTGCGTACTCGTTATGATTAGGGCAACGCGGCATCATCCTTGAAAGGACGAGAGCTTGTCAATTTTAAGCGTGGGTTTATTAAACATGCGCTCAATTTTTGAGCGGTTCGCACTCAAGCAACCCTGTGTGCTGTGCGGCAGCATGAGCCGCCATGGTTTGTGGTGCGTGGCTTGCGAGCAGGCGCTGCCTTACCTCCGCGACCCTTTGTGCCTGTCGTGCGCACATCCCATACCCGACGGTGATCTGTGCGGGCATTGTTTGGCACACCCGCCGAAATTCAGTCGCTGCACGGCGGTCCTGGCCTACGCCTTCCCGGTCAACAAGCTGATACAGGGTCTCAAGTATGGCGACCAACTCGCGCTGGCCGACACGCTGGCCAAACAACTCGCGGCGCGAATTGATCGCTCCAATCTGCCCGACTGCATCATCGCCATGCCGCTGCACCCCAACAAACTTAAGCATCGCGGCTATAACCAGGCCCTGCTGCTTGCCGGAGTACTGGCGCGCGAATTGGGTGTCGAGTTGCTCACTCATGCCTGCCAGCGCGTGCGCGACACGCCATCGCAATCCACCTTGCCGTTCAAAGAACGCGGCAAGAATATGCGCGACGCTTTTGTCTGCGATGCCGATCTGGGCGGGAAAAAAGTCGCGCTGGTGGATGACGTGCTCACCAGCGGAGCCAGTCTGAACGCGCTCGCTTCGGCCGTGCAAAGACAAGGGGCGATTGATATGCAGGTCTGGGTGGTGGCGCGTACGCTCAGGGATCAGGCCTAAAGCGCACACCTGCGAGCCGATGCGGCGCGCACGGCCTCAAAGTTCTTTGAGCTTTTGCTGCACGAAAGATTGCAGATCGGGGCGCAGCGTGCGCGTCGACAACGCGCGGTTATAAACGTCTCTGGCTTCGGCATTGCGTTGCAGCGCCTGCAAGGAGATCCCCTCCCCCATCAACCATAGCGCATTATTCGGCATCTGCTGCAACGCGATCTGGTAATGCTCGACCGCCTCCTTATGCTGCTCCTGGCGCTGCAACAACGCGGCCAGAAACGCCTGGTAGTCGGGCTGCTGCCCGGCAAATGACGATGATTTTTCCAGCGTCGCCACCCCGTCGGCGACCGCCCCGCGCTCAACCTGCAAGCGCGCCTCCATCATCACGAAGCGCAATTTCTCCGGCCTGTTTTTGATCGCGTCCTGCAACACCCGCTCGGCATCCGCGCCGCGTTTGTTTTCCAGCAACAACTGCACTAGCGCCTGACGCGCCTGGTCGTGCCCGGCATCCAGGTTCAGCGCGGCCTGATAACCGGCGATCGCATCATCGACACGGCCCTGCTGCATCAACGACACCGCCTTGCGAAACTCGGCTTCCGCCTGCTGTCTGGTGCTGACCTGCTTCATCGGCAGCGCGCTATTGTCAGCCGGTGCGGGCGCGATAGGCGCGGTCGTCACGGGTTTCTCATTCGCCAACTTGGCGACCTTATTGCCCGGTGGCGCGGGGAGCCGGGTCCGCGGCGCAGCGGTGTGATGCGGGGGGACAGTGATCGCTTCCCCCGTATCGGCCGACGGGTTGGCTAGCCCGGCCGCGCTTAATTCCAGACTCAGTTGAAATACCGGTGCGATTTCCGCGACCGCAGATTGGGCGGTAACCATCGCGCCAGCTGCGGACGCAGGTGCAGGCGGTTGCAAAATGGGCATCGATCTTTGCGCGCTCGCCAAACTGTTATTTTGTGCGGTTACTTTTTTCTGCCATTGCCATGCGAGCAGCGCCGACACCAACAACAGAGCCAGCGGCAACAGAACCAGCCAGGGCGTTTTGCGCGACCGGTCGGTCCGGGATACCGGGCGCACCATCGCCAGCTCCTGGGTCTCCTCCGCGCCGCGCTGCTCCAACTGGCTGATGACCTGATTGATCAGGCTCATCGCATCACCATCCAGGTCGCCGCCAGCACGGCGATCACCCCACCCGCACTTGCGGCAGCGATCCACATCAACCAGTCGCGCCCGATTTGCGGTGTGTCTTTTGCGGCCGTTGCAACATGCAGCACCGACACATGCTGGCGACCCTCGCCATAGGCCAGCATCAATGCCTTGTGCGCCACGATATTGACCAGTCGCGGCGTGCCCCTGGTAATGCGCTGCAACTTGCCGACCGCCGCCTTGCTGAACAAGGTCTCCCCGGCGTAACCTGCCACCGTCAAACGATGGCGCAGATACCGGTCCAACTCGTCGCCGCGCAGCCCGTGCAACTGGTGCTGAAAGGTGATGCGTTGGCGCAGCTGCCGCACTGAATGATGCGCCAGATTCTCATCGAGTTCGGGCTGTCCGAACAACACGACTTGCAGCAGCTTGCGCTTTTCCGTTTCCAGATTGGTCAACAGCCGCAGCACTTCCAGACTTTGCAGCGGCATGGCTTGCGCCTCATCCAGACACACCAGCGCGCGTTGCCCGTTGCGCGCGCAATCCAGCAAACTGGCCGTCAAGCCTTTCAGCAGCTGGTGTTGGTCCGCGAGTTTTTCGGCGGGAACGCGAAACTGCTCGGCCAGAGCCAGCAACAGGCTGCGCGGTTCGAGATGCGGATTGGGGATATAGGCGATCATGTAGCGTTGATCGGGTTCGCCGCTGTTGTCTTGCGTGCCGATCGAATTGCCCGCAGCGGCACGCTGGTTCAAAGCGGCCAGAAATTTCCGGCACAGCAAGGTCTTCCCGTTACCGACTTCCCCGGTCACTTTGATGAAGCCCTCGCCGTTGCGCGCGGCCACCAGCAATGTATTCAGCGCCTCCTGATAGCTGGAGCAGGCAAAAAAGAAACTGGTATCAGGGGTCAGCCCGAAAGGGAGTTCGTGCAGACCGAAGTGTTTTAAGTACATATCAAGGTTTGTCTTCCTGCGTGGAAGACAGCGCGTTCACGCGTTCGCGGGAGCGCTCAATGTCTTCCGCCCAACCTTTATCTCCATCCACCACGGAAGGTTTTAACAGGATCACCAATTCGCGTTTCTCGTTGCTCTGGCTGATTTGCCCGAACACGCTCTTGGACAAACCCGGCAAACCCGACTGGTTATCAAAACTCGCCTGGCGCATCAAACCGCCGATGGCGACGATCTGGCCATCGCGGGCGCGCACGATGCTGTCTGTTTCGGAAACCGTACTCGATGCCAGCGGCAAGTTAAAGGTGCCAAATTGCGCGCCCATGTTCAGCACCGTGTTCACCGTTGAGACCGCGCTGACCGACGGGTGCACGTGCAAAATGATTTCACCGTTCTGGTCGATACGCGGTGTCACATCCAGCGCGATACCGGAAAAGAAGGGCTGTACGGTCACGGTGGGCGGTGTGGCCGGATAGCCCAGGTAACCGGGCGTCCCTCCCGTTACCCCGGTCACAAAGAACGCATCCGTGCCGACCTTCAATACCGCCTTCTGATTGTTCAAGGTCGCGATGCGCGGGCTGGATAACACATGGGTATTGCCCTGCGATTCGAGGAAGCTCAACAGCGCCCCAAAATTGCTGGTCTGGAATGCCATGCCGAACAGCGTGCCGGCGGGCTGCCCAGCCAAAGGCGCGTTCAGCAGATTCTGACCGGGGACCGCCGTTAACGGGCCGCCCCCATTCAGCAGACTGGGCGTGATACCGGCCGCTCCCGCGACGCCGGGGGCGACCACCCCGTTGCCCGCCGTGCTTGAACCCAGCAGCCCGGCACTGGCCGCACTATTGGGTCCGGTCTTGAACGCCCCCCAATTGATCCCGGATTGATAGGCATCGAGCAACTGAACCTCGACGATCTTGGCTTCGAGGATGACCTGGCGCTCCACGGATATCTGCGCGGCCTTGAGGTAGGCCGCCACATGCTTGAGCTCCTCCGGCATCGCGCGTATCACGATCACACCCGAGGACGGGCTGATCACCACACTGCGGCCTTTTTCCTCGCCGACTATAGTGTGCAGCGCGCTATCCAATTCGCCCCAGAAATCGGTGCTGGTGACCGTCATGACCTTGCTTTCATCCCTGCCGCTTTCATTGGTGATGCTGGCCGGCGTGTTCTGGTTGGACAGTTTGTTTTTGGCGAACTCTACCCGGTTTGCCAGCGTGGGAGTCTGCCCGGTAGCGGTCGTGTTATCCGATACCGAACCCGAGCTCACCCGCAACGAGGATGTGCCAGCGCGCAATCCGCTCAAATAACTGACTTGGAATATACGGGTTTGCAAGGCGGCCGACTGTATGTAAATCCTCGTGCCCTCCACCTTGTAATCGTAGCCATACAGTTCGCGTATCGCATCCAGTGCATCGAACACACTGACATCTTTCAGGTTCAGGGTGATGTTGCCGCTCACATCGGGATGCAACAGCATGCTGTAACGCGTGCCCGAGACGATCGCCATAAACACTTGCGCAGCCGGCGTGTTGTTCACCGACAGGTCGAATTTGCTCTCCAGCGATTTGTTGTCCACCTTGGGCATATCCATAGACAGCGGGGGCAGCAAGGCCGCGTTGACCGCATCCGCCTTGCCCGGCAGCGCACTGTTTTCCGCAGCCTGATTCATTTCGCGCTGGATAGCCTGGTTGGTCTGGTTGTGATTGCTTGGGGCCGCGCAGCCTGCCAACAAAACCAACATGGCACTGGGCCATAACGAGTGCTTCATTTTTTCTCCTTATTTGCAACCGGCATTATTTTGTTATTGTCTGATGGTCTCACGGTTGCAGGCGACACTACCGCATCTTGCTGCCTGCTCATTTTTACATGGGGGAAGAGCGTCATCACCTGTTTGCCGCGCGCCCCTTGCAGCAGGACACTACCCTCGCTCACTTCGACCAGCCTGGCATCGCCAACCTTGCCTCCCAACTCTATCGTTCTGCCATCGATGATGGCGGCACGCCGGTCTTTCTGGATGATGATCAGGCGCAAACCCTGCGTCTGATTCTGTTCCGCCCGCGCTTCCGCATCCGCCGACGGCTCACTGGCTTCCAGTGTCGCGGCGGGGCGGGTCGGATCCGTCAATTCCTGCGCGGCCACCCCGGCCCCGTGCGCCAGCAGCACGCCAGATAACAAGAGGCCCGGTATTAAACGGTTAGCCATGTTTTATCCAGACTCAAGGTATACAGGATCAGGGTCAGCACCGCATCGGGATATTTTTCCACGTTCATACCGGCTTCAGCCCAGAACATCTGCGTGGGCATTTTTTCCAGCGCGCTGACGTATTGAAGCAGATCCAGATAGTTGCCGCGTATGCTGATTTGCACACCGTGTTTGTAAATCTGTTTTTGCGCGCCCGTGTCCGCGGGCTGGGCCGCCCCGTCGGGGGTAGGCTTTTTCTCGATCAGCAAACTCACCGGCAACGTTTTCAATGAAACCAGCTGCAGGCGTGCATTTTTACTCAGCACCTGCTCCAGCAGATGCGCCATTTGATTGGGCTCGACCAAATGGTCGCGGCGGCTCTTCAGATAGTCTTCCTGCTCGGCCAGTTGCTGTTTGATCCGGGCGGCTCTCGATCGCAACGGCGAATGCTCGTCATCCTGTTTGGCCTGCATCAGCGCCCGCATCGTAGCTTCCAGCTCTTTGGATTTCTCATGTTGCTGTTGCATTTGCGCGGCACGGCTTTTTTGCTTGGACAGCAGGGGGTCGAGCAACAAATTGTCGATCACCGCGATCACCACAAAACCCACCGCGGCAAAGATCATCGCCCGTTCGCGCAGCGACATATCGTCGACTTTGCCCACCCATAAGGCCCAATACCGTTTCATTTTTTTACCTCGCTATCCGCTGCCGATTGCAAAACGAACTCGACGTAACGGGGCACGGGCGGGAGCTTGCTGTCCTTGCCCGGAAGGCTTTTCACCTGCTGCATTTGCAACGTCGAGAAAGATTTACCCTGCATGCTGGGTTCTCTGCCCAGACGCCGGATGTAATCGGGCAAAAGCTTTCCATCGGTCACCGCGCCGTTCAGGCTGATTTGCGCCCCGTCGCCCGTCACCTTGAATCCGGTCAGCCACAAGCCCGGTACGACCTGCCGGGCGAACGCGCTCATATACTGCGAATAGCCAGCCGTGTTGCCAATCACCCCGGACTTTAGCGTGTCCACGAGCTCGGTCTGATCGGCCAGATTCTTTTCCAGCTGCCGCACTTCGTCTTGCAGCAACTGGTTGCTTTGTTGCGGGGAGAATTCGGCCGCGAGGCTGGCAAGGCGCACCTGGTCGGTCTCAAACCGGCGGGTGTTTTCCGCGTACTGCTTGTCGAGTTGCCCGACTTGATACCGTGCGTAGGCATAAAAAACCAGCGAGCCCAACACAATGAGCGCCAGTGCCTGGAGCATGGTCGGCAACGAAAAATATTTTCGCTGCTTCATGAAAATCGGGTTGAACAGATTGATTTGCTGGCTCATAAAGCGCGCCTTTCCTGACGGAGCGTCGCGCCGACAACCGGCAAGGCGTCGATCAGGAACTCGTTGTCTGACAACATCGGCACCGCACTGATATCCAGTACCTGCGCCAGATCGAGCGGCTCGACTTTGACGTCTCTCATCGTGGCGAGCAATTCGACCAGACCGGATTGGGTCGGCGCGCAGATCAACATCCGGCTAACCGGCAAATGATTGTACTGGCGGTCAAAATAATCCAGCGAGCGTTGCAACTCCAACTCGACACGATTGAGGGATTGCTGAAGGATTTCCGGATTCGCCTCGCGCAACTGGCTCGCGCTGATCTCGATACGCCGCGACAAATGCAGCTCGCCCCCGGCGGTGAAAGTCAGCAAGCCGCCATCCTCGTCGAATGCCAGCAAGCCGAGGGCGAAATCGTCCCGCTCGAACAACGCGGCGATATTGCGCTGGGCTGTTTCGCGGATGTCGATCACACTCAGCGCCAGATTCGCCCCTTCGAATAGCGAGATATACCTTTGTATGACTTGGTTGTTCGCCGCGATGGCATACAGGGACTGGGCCCGCTCCGCGCCATGCTTGGGGATCTGCAACACATCCACCGTCGCATCGTCGACATGAAAATTCAGCCCGTCTTTAATCTTCCAGCGTATCGCTGTTTTTAATTCATCTGCGGGCACGACCGGTGCCTCCACCATCAATATCTGATACTCGCCGAATCTGAGCAGGGTCGTGAACTGATAATCGCTAAAGCGCGCTTCCCGGCTCAATTTTCCCAACGCCTCGACAGTCACCTGCCCTGTCAGATGAAATTCGCAGCGCAGCACCCTGGGCATGGCACCCGAAAATTGGACTTGGGCGCAATGCACTCCGCGTGCGCCGACATCCAACGCGAACCAGCCCCCGTTATGGGATTTCGAGCCGAGCAGCTTGGCGATATATGGGATTTTCATAAGCTCGCGAACATAATTTAAGTATTATGGGTTGTCAATTGGTTTTTATTGGTTTTTAAATTTACCGCCCCATTCCAGAGCTTACTTCTATGGATCGACACGTTTTATCGACCGAGCCAACGCTTGCGCGCCCCGGTTTGCAGCCCAGCCTGTCCGCTCAAGGTACAACAAATTGTTGTCCAGCTTACGCGCTTGCGCCGACAAAACTCATCAGTAGTTCTGGCTCACGCTGCGCAGCAGCTGGTTGCGGCGCAGACTTACCGCAGGTTAGTCGTAGCCAAACTATTGATGAGCTTCGCTCCTCTTTATGGGTTTTAGTTTCGGCATAACGTGCTACGCACGTTACCCTACACTGAAACTATTGATGAGCTTCGCTCATCAATAGTTTTCCCGCATGTAAATAAATTCTTTCGCGCCATTGAAAATGCTGAAATTCGCCAAACCTGCCACGCCGGGTTGTAGCCAACCAGGCAAAGTCGGCGGGCTTACCCATACCGAACCGCTGCTAGTCAATTTTGGATTGGGCTTGGCGAGCGTGATCACGCCCGCACCGTTGCCGGCTGTCGCAGGCAACGCTGTTAGCAAAGTCACCGCGGTCACCGAAGTGCTGGTCAAACCGCCTTTGTAGTTGGACAAACTGATGGCTGATGTCGCGGGTACAGCTGTGCAAGTGTCGTCGGGATTAGTGATCCAGCCGCTCGCGCCGTAGTACTGGACAGCCCACGGCACGCTCAAAGGATACAGGTCCGCGCCCAGCGCATTCGATACGCTGAACCGTCCCGAGCGCGCATTGACAGCGCCTTCTGTGGCGCCGAGCGAGGTGACTCCGTCGGTGTCGGTCGCGCGTATCGTGATCGAGGCCGGTACCGACGGCAGCGTCGTGAACGTAAAGACCAGGGTTTTGGTCGCCACCCCACTCACGAAATCGCTACTCAAGGCTTGCAACGGCGACAACGTTCCGCTCGCCGGAACGACAGTCAGGCTATTTGTTTGAGCGTAAGTCCCGGCGTACTTGGTCATCTGCTTATTGGCTGGGGTGGCGGTCGCCGCGCCGCGTGCCGTGATCGTCGCGGTGAAGGGTTGCCCGGAATAGGTGAATATCTGTGCCACCGTTCCGGTGGTGTTGCAGCCCTGTGTCACCACCGTGTCGAAGTGGTCGGGAATGAATCGGCCCAACGGACCGAATACCGCACTGCCGATATTGCAACCGTATTTGCCACCGCTTAAGGCATTCGAGGTGCTGTTCAGCACGCACCCACCGGAGGCTTGGTCCAGCGAGGTAAAGCTCGTGTCGAGCACCGCATCGGTGTTCAGCGTGATCGTGCCGAGTTCGTTGTACTGGAACGTACCGGTCGCAGCCGCACCGGTCGCAGCCGCAAACGCACCAACCAGGTTAGTGGCGGTGATGGGCGTAGTAGTCCCATCAACAAAGACCGATGCTGGCACGATGGCCGGCGTGCCCGTATATCCGCTGCTCACATTGCTGGTCGCCGTGAAATTAAAATTGCTGCCCACTTTGATGGTCGCCCCCAATGACGGCACGGCGCTCGCCGTGACCGTGAAGCTACTGGGGCGGATCGCAAAATTGTCGGTGGAGCAAGCCACCACCGTCGCCGTGCCGGTGGCGGGAGTCGTCATGCGCACCTTCACATTCGCCCATGCCGTGGCGACCGTGGTTTGCGGAGCCGTCATCCGCCCCGCATTGGACGGGGCAAAAGTGAGTGTCCCCACGCTCTGGATCAAAGGCGCGGCCGCACACGCCGCGCCCGTGGAAACATCCACCAACTCCACCTTGACCGTACCGGCAAAGGTATTGGCGATCGCCGTGCCGTTGGTCTGGATCGCCACCACATCGAAGCCGAATGCCGTGCCGGCCAGCTTGGTGTAAAGCAGTCCGGTTGTGGAATTCGCCGCCGTGGAGGATTCAAACGCGTTAAAACTGCCCGCCGTCGAGCTGCCGCTGACGCCGGCACACGGATGGGTTTGCACGGCTATGGTTCCCAGCTGGGTCTGAGTCAACGCCGACTGGAAGACCTGCGCCTCGTCGATATTGCCGGCAAAGTGGAAAGCCGGACCGGTCTCGGTAGAAAGATTGTTTTCGCCGCCTATCGAAGCCGCGCCGTTGTCTGTGCCCCAGCCGGATGAATTGACGTTGACGCTGGTGACGAGCGCGCCGGTCGCGTCGTACACATAAATGTAGCGCCTGGCATTGCTGATATCGGCTACCGCAGCGACAAAATACCAGGTGTTGCTGTTGATCACATTTGCGGTGTCGAGAATGACTTGCGAAGACCCGCGCGCGTAAAAACGCAGCTTGCCCGTGCCACCGTCACCCAGCGAAAAGCCGTAACCGCCGGTGTTGTTCTGGTCGTCAATGAAAATGCGCTGGCCGCTATTAGCGTTATTCGTGGTGCGTATCCAGGCGGTGATCGTGAAATTGCTGGTCAGATTGGGAAAGCTGCTGGGCAACGCGACATAGCTGTTGTTTCCATTGAACACGCCATAGCCGCAAGTACCCGGATTGCCTGTAAGGGCCGGCGTGGTACTTGCGGTGGTGGCACCGTTGACGGCCGTGCCGTTGAGTCCGTTGCCTGAACTGTCTATCACTTCACCTGATATCCCCCCCCATGACGTTTCGTCCATGTGATATTGCAAATATGCCGGTGTAACGACACCACTCGGGCAGCTATGCAACACCGTCGTGCCGTTGTTATAAGTGAACGTGTAATCGGTCGGGCAAGTGGAGGTAAGCGTCACCGGGCCACTAAACGTGCCTGTCACCGTTACATTATTTCCGAGCAGGACAGACGTGGTCTGTGACAGATCAAGATTCGCGAATGTAGTCGGGCTGGTGCCGCCGATAGTCGGGGTCGCGCCGAGGAATGTCGTTACACTGTTTCCTGCAGAAAAGCTGCCGTTATTGATGAAATTCCCGGCGAGATTGAGGACATTGTCGGTCAGCGTGATCGTCCCGTTATTGGTCAAGTTACCCGGCCCGCCGCTTAGGTCCACCCGATTTTGACCGCCGCGATTGTCCCCCTGCAAGACCCCACCGGCCTGCACCGTCAAACTGACAAGCTGGTTGGTATCGACATTCAACGTGACCGTACTGCCGCCGGAAATAATGACTGCATCCCCATCTCGTGGCTTGCTGTTATTGCAGCCCGTCCATGAGTTCGCCTGGCTCCAGCTGTAAGGCCCTCCTGTCTTCGAGGTGCAGGTGGCGGCCCACGCACTCTGCGCGAACGCCGTCAGCGCGATCAAACCCAACACACTCAACCAATGACCGGTTCGTTTCATTTTTCTAACCCCTAAAGTTTACTGCGCAATCGACACACTGATGCCCCGCTCCACATAGCCGTAGCTACCCACCGTCGCGGTGTTGGTCACCGCAGACACATTCAGCTGGTACACCCACAAAGGGTTGGCAGCGGTATGTATCGTCGTGACGACACCGGAGGCCGAGACGCTGGACACCGGCTCGACAAACGACTGGGCGATGCAAGCCACCGTGACATTAAAATTATTCAGCGTGGCCGCCGCCGGCACGAACGAGGCCGCTGTCGCGCCGGCCTGACAGTTCTGCGCGAAGGTCGGCGACACCTGGCTTTGCACGATCTCGAACGCGCCCCACTCGATACCGGCGCGCGCCGCCTGATAAGCCCGCGAACCGAGCACATCCAGCGCCTCGCTCTGTTGCTGGGTGGTCGACAGCGTCACCGCGAACGTGCCGAGCGCGGCGATCACCACCAGCAGAAAAATAGCCGAGATCAGACTGAAGCCGGTTTGACCGCGTAAATTCCGCATCCTGATATTTTCCGCATTCATGGTTCGTTACTCACATGCGCGGCGCTATACAAGGTCACGCTTTCCATCGCGCCGCTGAGGTCCGCTTCGCTGATACCCAGGCCGAGCGTCACCAGCCCGCTACGCTGCGCGACGACCGACGGGCTATAGGTGAAGCTGCAGAAGCTGACATTTTTCGCCAGCAAATTGCTCGTGCCCGCCGTCGACTGGTACGCCCAGCTATTGCCGGTCACGCGCGTCAGCGTGCCCAGCGCCGGGTTGCCCGCGTTGGGGTTGCACACGTAACTGACCGGCATATTGACGATACTGAAACGGGCATTGGGTGACGCGTAAGGGAATGCCATGCCGGGACTCAGCCCGATCACCGTGCCGAGCGAAGAGGCGGGCAACGAGACCGTGCCGGAAGTCCGGTTCACGCCGCCGTATGCGTCGGTCACGTTCTGGTTATAGATCACCATCTGATCGCCCGCGCCTATCGCCGGGGCAACCGGGGTCAACACCTGAAACTGGGTCGTGATGGCGGGGCTGATGCTCAACACCGCGCTGGCCGGTCCGCTGGGGTCTTGATAGTAACGATAGCGGCCGCCCGCGCTGGTCGGGATGAATTGCAACGTGCAACTCGTCGATCCGGTGCATGCGCCATAGACATTCACGCTATTGGGCAGGGCCAGGCGCACATCGCGCACCACGCGGCGCGAGGCGGTGTTGGCCACATCCGTCATGTCGGCGCGCCGCCCGACATCCATATACTGTTGTATCGGCGCCTTGAGGAACATCGCCACTATCCCGCCCAGTATCCCGGTGATCACGATCACCATAATCATCTCGATCAGCGTGAAGCCGTTGGCGGTGTTCAGACTTTTCATCATGGCATCGCCCTCGGTGAGTAACGCGCGCGATAGCCTTCCAGCGTCACCGCATAACCGCTCGTGTTGGTGACGGTCACTTGGATCAGTATCACCTGGGGCGCGCCATTCGCATCCGTCCCGGCGATGCCATTCAGTGCCGGCTGGGTCATCGTGATCGCCGCGCTATAACCGCTCACCCCGGTGTTGGCGTTCGCGATATTCATGATCGCGCCGGCGGGCATGCTGAATCCGCTGTAGTCGTTGACGTTGTCGAAAGGCGTGGTCAGCGAGCCGCGCGTCTCGGGCACGCCCGCCTCCGTCTCCGGCCCCATCGCCTCGACTCCGCCGATGCCGCCCGCCTTGGGGCATTGGGCCGACGTGGCGGCGGTGGCGTAAGGCGCGTTGGCATCGTCCGGCTCGCAGTACGTGAAGGGCTGCAACTCGACTTCCTCGAGCAGCGACTCGGCGATCGCCAGGGCTTGTTTGGTGACTAAAGGATCGGCACTGCTTTTGTTGGTGGTGTTCATCACCAGCAGGATGCCCGCCAGCGCGACGCTGATGATCACGATGAACATGATGAGCTCGATCAGGCTGATGCCGCGCTGGCGCATCATGATTCGCTGGGCCGCCGATACAGTCGCGCCCGGGCTGGTCATGGATGGCTCCTATTGATGCACATAGCCGGTCTCCGCCTCCACGGTAATGGTGCGCGTCACGTCGCCCGTCACACCCACCGTCACCGCGCCTATCGCCGCGTCCGGCAAGCTCGCGGTACGCGGCTGGCCCAGCGCGTCGAAACTGAATGCAGTGGGCGTGGCGGCGAAACTGATCGACGATGGCGCGTTGAGCACATAGTTGCCGTTGCTGGTCAAGGACGCGATCGGCGTACCGCAGGTATTGCTCGGGCCTATCGTCAGACTCAGGCTGTTGGCGGTGAAAGTGGCGCACACGAAACGGTGTTGCGCGATGGCGATCTTCTGCGCGTAGCGCAGCGAGGCTTGCACCTGGTCCGACAGGCCGCGCGATTGAAACTCGGTGGCGTTAAACATGCGCGGCAGGGCCACGACCGCCAGCACACCCGCGATGACCAGCACCATGACCATCTCGATCAGCGTGAAACCCCGGCACAGCGCTGCCGCCCCCCGTCGGGCAAAGCGAGTGGCGGATTGCCGATGACGCATGGTGACACGCACCGCAGCTTGTTCAACGTGCCGTGCCAGACCGATGGCGCCGCCTCTGGCCGTGTCATCCACGCGCGCGAACCGCCGCACTGGCGCGTCCGCGCCGGAACAACACGCGGCCTGCTGCCTGATCGCCTCGATTTGACCGGGATTCAAACGCATGTCCTCACCACCCCTCAGGAACGGAATTCACATGGATGCGCAGTGTAGCAAGCAAACCGACAAAACAAGGGAGGCCTAAGCCCCCCTGGTTTATTGCTCTATGCTGCTACCCCACGCGAACCGATTAGCAACCTGTGGTCGTCGTCACGTAAGTGGGGAGACTGCCAACACCTGACACTGCTGTAGGAGCGGTATAAGTAGTCCCACAGTTTGCCGGAGTCGGAGCACCTGAATAATTCAATTGACCTGGTGATCCTGTTCCGTTGATACCGATGGATGGGCTCAAGTCCATAACACTCGATAACGCGGCAACAGTGGCAGCAAAGCCATAGTTAGTAGCAACACTTATCCCATTAACCAAAGTGGTGGCACCTGGGCCCATCGTATTACCAACTGCCGCTTTGGCATAGATGATGGAATTGGTGCTGCGCATCGAGCCTTCCAATGCCTGGACGGCGGCGGTGCGCGCATCGGAACTCAGATTGACGAACTTGGGCAACGCGGTGGCTGCCAGGATACCCAGAATCACGATCACCATGATCAGTTCGATCAGTGTAAAACCTGCTTGCTTGTTCATTTTCATTCTCCTAGTTTGGGCCGCAGCCCGGATGGATAAACCTCACTCGCTTCAAAAAATCGCTGCCGCAGCAGGGGATAGTTTTGAAACCGCCCGCACTATAAGGGATTACCTATCACCTTACAACCCGCTGAACCGGCCAGCCGACGAAGGGTTGCTTTACAGCCACCAGCGCAACAACAGCAGCAACAGGGCCAGGCTGGCCGAGAACAGCAGCCAGCCCGCGCCCCTGGCGTTGCGCATCACGTAAGCGTCGATCTGGGCATGCGGCACATCCAGCGGCTTGGTGGCGCGGCGCGACGAGACCCAGGCGTTGGAGCGCTGCTCGATGCCGCGCAACGCGCTGGGGCGCAGCCACAAATACAGGCCCACCCAAAGTGCGGCGACCGACCCGACCAGCGCGGACAGCACCAGCGCGTCCATCAGACCCTCGAGCCGGGGGGTCGCCCCGCCGAGCTGGCGCATCAGTCCGGCTTTGTCGAAGCGCAGCGCGAAGTGATAGAACACATAGCCCGCGCCCAGCACCACCGCGATGCCCGCCGCGCGGTGGTGCTTGTAGAACCAGGGCTCGATGGAGATGTTGCGGTCCAGCCAGGCGCTGATGAAGCGCAGCGAGACCCAGTGATTGGCGACCCGCCCCAGCGGGGCCAGCCAGTGCGATTTGAAGACCAGCACGATGCCCAGCGCGATGCCCAGCAGCGCGCCAAACATGAAAAATACCGCCAGGGCGTGGCCCAGAAAAACTTCCGCGACAGGATTGGATAAGGCATTAAACATGAGATTCTCCCAGTAGTCCGTCATTCCCACACATAGGGTTCGACCGGTTCAAACAATATCCCGACCAGCTCGGCAGGGGAATCCCGCA
>JABEVF010000125.1 GCA_013043965.1 Gallionella sp.
GAGCACGTCGCCGTAGGAGAACCCGCCGCACGCCGCCACGCCTTTGAAATCGCCCAGCTTCACACGGCCGCTGATGATGTCGCTCATGTGCACATCGACGCTGGCGAAGCCGGCTCGGTCGAACGCCGCCGCCATCTCGACCTGGCCGTTCACGCCCTGTTCGCGCAGAATGGCGATCTTGGGGCGGGCGCGAGGGATGAGGGCCGAAGACAGCGGGTCGAGAACGGCGCGGAACGTTGCCGGGGCCTGGTTCGGATCGTAGCTGAGCTTGACGTGCAGACCGGGGTCGGCGACATCCAGCAGGCGGTCGAATTCCTGCTGCGCGCAGACCGGATTGTCGCGCAGCTTCTGCATTTGATAGGTGGTCTCGGACCAGATGCGTTGCAGTGTCGCGCCGCTTTCCGCGTAAATCTCTTCGCCGCCGCGCGTCACGATTATCATGCCGGTCTCATTCAACGTGGCGATCTTGCGCACGCTCTTCAGCCCCGCCTCGGTCGCCAGTTGCAGCACGTATTTCACGTCGCGGTTACGCACCTGCACCACCGCCCCCAACTCCTCGTTGAACAGGGCACGCAGCGTGTCGCCATGCTGCTCGTCCAGATGGATGTTGAGCCCCACGTGCGAGGCGAAGGACATCTCGCACAAAGTCACGAACGCGCCACCGTCGGAACGGTCGTGGTAAGACAGCAGCGTCCCTGCCGCATTCAGTTTCTGTATCAGTTCAAAGTAGGCTTTGAGCGCGGCTGCGTCGTCGACATCCGGTGCGACATCGCCGACTTGTTTGTAAACTTGCGCCAGCGCCGAGCCGCCCATGCGGTTCTTGCCTTGCCCCAGATCGACCAGCAACAGCGTGGTGTCGAGATCGGCGGCGAGTTGCGGAGTCAGCGTGTCGCGCGCATCGGGGCACGGCGCGAATGCGGTGATGATCAGCGACAAGGGTGCGGTGACGGATTTGTCTTCCTTGCCGTCTTTCCAAACCGTCTTCATCGACATCGAATCCTTGCCGACCGGGATACCGATGCCCAGTTGCGGGCACAGCTCCATGCCCACCGCACGCACCGTGTCGAACAGCGCGGCATCTTCGCCGTGATGTCCGGCAGCAGCCATCCAGTTCGCCGACAGCTTGATGTCGCCTATCTTCTCGATCCGCGCCGCCGCGATGTTCGTCAGCGCCTCGCCCACCGCCATGCGCCCCGAAGCCGGCGCGTTCACCAGAGCCAAGGGCGTGCGCTCGCCGAGCGCGAACGCTTCCGCGCGGTTCGTGTTGAATCCCATCAGCGTCACGGCCACGTCGGCGACCGGCACTTGCCAGGGGCCGACCATCTGGTCGCGCGCGGTCATGCCGCCCACGGTGCGGTCGCCGATGCTGATCAAAAACGTCTTGTTCGCCACCGACGGCAAGCGCAGCACGCGTCCGACCGCGTCGTGCAACTCGATCTTGCCGATATCGCAAGCGCTCAGTCGCGGGATCTCGCGGGCCACATCGCGCGTCATCTTGGGCGGCTTGCCGAGCAGCACGGACAGGGGCATGTTCACCGAATCATTGTTGAACTCGGCATCATGCACGACCAGCTGGTCGTCTTCTGTCGCGACACCCACCACCGCGAACGGGCAGCGCTCACGCTCGCAGAACGCGCGGAATTGCGCCAGGCGCTCGGGTGCGATCGCCAGCACATAACGCTCCTGGGATTCGTTGCACCAGATCTGTTTCGGCGACATACCGGTCTCGTCGAGCGGGATCTTGCGCAGCTCGAAACGCGCTCCCCGCCCGCCGCCGTGCACCAGCTCCGGCAGGGCGTTGGACATGCCGCCCGCGCCGACATCGTGTATCGACAGGATCGGATTCGCGGCACCCAGCTGCCAGCAACGGTCGATCACTTCCTGCGCGCGGCGCTGCATCTCGGGGTTGCCGCGCTGCACCGAATCGAAGTCCAGGTTCTCGGCATTGCTGCCGGTGTCCATGCTCGATGCCGCACCGCCGCCCAGACCGATCAGCATGCCCGGCCCGCCCAGATGCACCACCAGCGCCCCCACCGGCAGCTCGTGTTTGTGCGTGTGGATCGCGGAGATATTGCCGACGCCGCCCGCCAGCATGATGGGCTTGTGATAGCCACGCATCTCGCCGCTGACATTCTCTTCAAAGGTGCGGAAATAGCCGGTCAGATTCGGGCGACCGAACTCGTTGTTGAATGCCGCCCCACCCAGCGGCCCGTCCAGCATGATCTGCAGCGCAGTGACAATGCGGCTTGGCTTGCCATAGGGCGATTCCCACGGCTGCTCGAAACCCGGGATGTTCAGATTGGATACCGAGAAACCGGTCAACCCCGCCTTGGGTCTGGAACCCGTACCGGTCGCGCCCTCGTCGCGTATCTCGCCGCCGCTGCCGGTCGCCGCACCGGCGAATGGCGCGATGGCTGTGGGATGGTTGTGCGTCTCGACTTTCATCAGCGTGTGCACCAATTCATCGCTGAATGCATAGCTGCCGTCTGGGCGGGGGTAGAAACGTTCGACGCGCGCGCCCTCGATCACGGAAGAGTTATCCGAGTACGCGACCACCGTGCCTTGCGGACTGACCTTGTGGGTGTTGCGTATCATGCCGAACAGCGACATATCCTGCACCTGCCCGTCTATCACCCAGTCCGCGTTGAATATCTTGTGGCGGCAATGCTCCGAATTCGCCTGCGCGAACATCATCAGCTCGACATCGGTGGGATTACGTTTCAATTTTTTGAAATTCTCGACCAGGTATCCGATCTCGTCCGCGGACAGCGCGAGTCCCATCTCCCGGTTGGCTTGCTCCAAAGCCTTGCTGCCGCCTTTGAGCACATTGACGCTGGACAAGGGGCACGGCTTACCGTGCTGGAAGATCTTTTCCGGCGCACTCTCGACGTCCGTCAATACCGATTCGGTCATGCGGTCATGCAGCAAGGGCCAGACTGCGGCCTGTTCGGCCTTGCCCAGCGGCCTGCCGTTCTTGCCGTAAAGGTAGTACACCACGCCGCGCTCGATGCGCTGCACCCCGGTCAGGCCGCAATGCTGGGCGATATCGGTCGCCTTGGTGGACCACGGCGAGATCGTGCCCAGGCGCGGCACGACCAGCACCCGCGTGGCGTCGGTGGCCTGCTTGGGCTCGCCCGCTCTTTTGTCCAGCCCCAGCACTTTATCCAGCAGACCGGCTTGCGCTACCGGCAAAGACCGCACGCTCAACGCACTGAAATAGCAATGTCGCGTATCCTGCAACACCACCGTCGGCGCGACCGCCAGCAGGGCGGCGCGAAGTTTTTCCAGTCGAAACGATGACAAGGCGGCAGTGCCTACAGAGACTCTAAACATAGCGATGACCGGTGATATAAAATTCGGAGCGCGATTATACTAAGTTTGCTTAACCACCGCGCTGTGTAAAACTTTAACCGATTCCTTAATCCGAGCTAATTACCATGAGCCCAACCCTCTTAAGCAGCAAGCAACTTAGCAAACTCATCCCCAAGCGTCCGCGCGACAGCCATAAGGGGATGTTCGGCACCGTGGCCGTCATCGGTGGCCAGCGCGGCATGCTGGGCGCACCGCTCATCGCGGCACGCGCCGCACTCAAACTGGGCGCGGGTTGCGTGCATGCCGGGCTGCTCGCCGACAACGCCCCTGGCGTGGATATGTTGCAGCCCGAGCTGATGCTGCACTCTGCACCCGACGCGCTGCGCCTGCCTGGCGTGGATGTATTCGCCATCGGCTGCGGCATGGGAACCGACTTGAGCGCACACAAAATTCTTTACGATGCGCTGCACAGCGCGGCCGCCTTGGTGCTGGATGCGGACGCGCTCAACATCCTGGCCAAGCGCCCCGATCTGCGCGCCCTGCTCGGCGCGCGCAAAGCCGCGACCGTACTCACCCCCCATCCCGGCGAAGCCGCGCACTTATTGGCTTGCGAGACAACTGACGTGCAGGCAAACCGCCACGCGGCCGCACAAGAGTTACGCAAAAGATTCCACAGCAGCGTGGTACTCAAAGGCGCGGACAGCGTGTGCGCCACGAGCGACGGAAAATCGTTCATCAACAAAACCGGCAACCCCGGCATGAGTGCGCCGGGTATGGGCGATGTGCTGACCGGCATGATCGCCGCCTTCATCGCGCAAGGGATGAGTGCCGACGACGCGCTGTTACTGGCCGTATATCTGCACGGCGCGGCAGGCGATGAGCTCGCCAAGCAGCAAGCCGGCATAGGCATGACCGCGACGGAAGTCACCGAGTGGGCGCGCTGGCTATTGAACCAGCTTGCATCCAACTAAACAGACCATGGCTTTCCTCTACCGCTATCTGATGATCGTCGTCGCGTGCATCTCGCTGTTGGTCGGGCTGCAAGTCCCCAGCTTCATCGACCAGTATCAAAAACGCTTGGATGCGCATCTGCGCGAGGTGACCATCAACCTGCAACCCTTTAACGACATCGCCACCAGATACTTCGGCGGCGATCTCGACAAGCTGGTCGCGCTGCATCGCAACAGCGATGCCCGGCCTTTTAAGGATGAGGGTGTGGCGATAGAGAAGATGGTGCAGCGCAAGCTGCGTTTCGAAGCCGACCTGGCCGCGCTGCAAACCAGCCTGCCGCTGCGGGCTTTGCACGTGCTGCTGCGCGGCGACCGCGAGATCACGAATGAGGTGCTGGGGCAATACAGCTACACCGTGCCGCTCAACCAGGACGCGCTGCTGTTCGGTGCGGGCGCCGCCATCGTGATCCTGCTGATGGTGGAACTGCTGCTCGCGCTGGCGCGCGGCTTGGTCACACTGCTCACAAGCCTGCTGCATCGCCCCTCCACCCGGCTGCGCTGAGTTTCAATATCAACAGCCATGTATCTTCAATGTTGGCACAATACCGCAAACCCGCTACTGTATCTACATTGGATCAACAGGAGGTTTGTCATGCGCGTGATTGTGAAAAAGTGGGGTAACAGTGCTTCGGTGCGTATTCCCGCCGGCATCATGGAGGCCGCGCGGTTGAGTTTGGATGCGCCGGTCGATGTGCGCGAGGAACGGGGTCGCATCATCATCGAACCGATACGCTCAGAGTACGACCTGGCCGTGATGCTGGCTGGCATCACCCCGGAAAATCTGCATGGCGAAATGGATTTCGGCACGCCTGCCGGCAAGGAGCTGTTGTAATGCCGCGTCGTTATATACCCGAAGCCGGGGATATCGTCTGGCTGCATTTCGATCCGCAGGCGAGGCATGAAAAAGCCGGACATCGCCCGGGGATGGTGGTCAGTCCCGCGTCTTACAACGGCAAAACCGGACTGATGTTGTGTTGCCCGATGACCACGCAAATCAAGGGGTATCCATTTGAAGTGGTAATTGCCGAAAAACGCTCCAGTGCCGTGCTCTCCGACCAGATGAAGAGTCTCGATTGGGTGGCGCGCAAGGCCAGTCACAAAGGCAAAGTATCGCCAGCCGAACTGGCCGAAGTGCGAAAAAAAATATCGCTACTCATAGCCCAATAATATTCATCCGGCGCAAAATCCGCGCGCTGAATTTCTGAAATCCCAAGGTTGCCTGCGATAATCCGGCTCCCCTGTTTTCTACTGGACTCCGGGTCAAGCCCGGAATGACGATCAAAAAATGAGCACTCCTATCGACATTTCTGAACAAGCCGGGGTGCGCTATCTGCACTTCGGTTCGACCTGGGTACAAGGTGCGATGCGCATCGCCCGCCCCTGGGACCTGGAGCTGGAATACACCCGCGAGATGATGGCATCGCTGCTGTTGCGCGACGGCGGGCGCTGGCCGCGCAATGTGTTGCTGATCGGTTTGGGCACGGCCTCGCTGACCAAATTCCTGTATCGCCACCGCCCTCTATCGCACCTGACTATTGTGGAAATCGAACCGTCGGTGGTGATGGCCGCGCGGCAATTCTTCAAGCTACCGGAAGATGACAAACGCATCCATCTGGTCATCGGCGACGGGGTCGAATATGTGCTGGGGGCGGACAAGAAGTTCGACCTGATTCTGGTGGACGGATTCAACGAGCACGCGCACCCCGGCGGCTTGAACACCCTGCCCTTCTACCAGGCTTGCCGCAGCCGCCTCAGCGATGAAGGCGTGATGGCGGTCAATTTGCTCGGGCTGTGCCGCGGCGTAATGGGCGGCTTCGAGTACATCCTGAACGCGTTCGATGATCGCGCGCTGATCTTCCCCTCCTGCGAGAGCGGCAACACCATCGCCTTCGCCGCCGAAGGCGAGCCCGTGGCAATCACTTTCGACGATCTCAAAGAAAACGCGCTGACCCTGAAAGAAGAGACCGGCTTGAATCTGCTGCCCACGCTGACACGGCTGGCGCAAGCCAAGACCTGCTTGAACAACACACTGGTTATTTGATACTGTTGCCCGGCGTGCCGTGTTTCACACCTGGCGGCAGAGATCCAATAATCCATACTCCAAGGGGCAAACCATGACCAGCTTTATCCTTCTAGGCATTCTCGTCGTCGCAGCGCTCTACAGCATCGGCCTGTACAACCACTTGGTCAATGTCAAGCACGCGGTCGCCAAGGCCTGGGCGAACATCGACGTGCTGCTCAAACAACGTCACGACGAGTTGCCCAAGCTGGTCGAAGCATGCAAACAGTACAAACAATTCGAGCAGGAGACTTTGCAGAAAGTCATCGCCGCCCGCTCGCAGGTTCATGCCGCCCGCGAGAGCCAGGACATCGCCGCGCTGGGTCAGGCGGAAGGGGCGTTGCGCGCGGGATTGGGCAGCATCTTCGCCGTGGCGGAAGCCTACCCCGAGCTAAAAGCCAACGAGAACTTCATGCAATTGCAGAACCGCATCACCTCCCTGGAGAACGGGATCGCCGATCGTCGCGAGCTATACAACGACTCGGTGAACATCAACAACGTGCAGATCGAAGTGTTCCCCGCGAGCGTCGTCGCCAAGCTTTTCGAATTCGGCGCAAAACCCCTGCTGGAATTTGCCACCGAGGAGAAGTCAGACGTGGATATGAAGCAACTATTCAACTGAGTCGCCATGCAGTTTTCACCGCGCCGCGAGTATGCCCAGCTGATCACCTCGGGCGGCCAATTACTGCTGATCGCCGTCGGCTTTCGGATCGGCACGCGCGAAGGCTGGCAATTCTGCCTGCCGCTCATCGCGCTATTCAGCTTGCTCGCATGGCGTTCTTCATTGAACCGGCTGCGCGCAATACGCGACACTCCCACATCCAGGATAGACTCGGCTGCACAGGGTTATGTCGAACTCATAGGGCGGGGCATGCCCTTCGGCGACGTGCTATTACGCAGTCACCTGAAACAGCTTCCCTGCTTGTGGTATCGCTACAAGATAGAGGAACGCACTTACACCGGCAAGAACCGGGAGAACTGGCGCACCGTGGAGAGCGGAGAAAGCCCGGATTCATTCATGTTGCGCGACGCGACCGGAGAATGCATCGTCGATCCCGAACAAGCCGAGATCAGCACGATATACCTAGACCGCTGGAACGAGGGCGACCTTCGCTACACGGAATGGAAGCTGCTCAAGAATGACCGGCTTTATATATTGGGAGAGTTCCGCACACGCAGCGGCGCGGTTGAGTTCGACCCTAACGCCGAACTCAACGCGCTGCTGGCCGAATGGAAAAAGGACATGCCCGATTTGCGTAAACGCTTCGACCTGAATAACGACGGCGAGCTGAACATGGACGAATGGATGCTGGCGCGCAAAGCGGTACAGCGCGAAATCGCCAAAAAAAAGCGCGAAGCCGAAGCGCAACCCGACCTGCA
Source organism: Gallionella sp. (assembly GCA_013043965.1). Lineage (GTDB taxonomy): Bacteria > Pseudomonadota > Gammaproteobacteria > Burkholderiales > Gallionellaceae > Gallionella. The sequence continues at coordinate 7,762 of JABEVF010000125.1, forward strand.
TCTCATCAGTAGACCGCGCGACGGAAAACTTTATCTGATCAGCAATCTGACCCCGGAAGATCTGTCGCGCCGCTATCTCTATTGGAGCTGGGCACACCTGTTCATTTTCTTCGTCGCGCTGGGTGCATTCGGTTGGGTGCTACAGGCAAAACCGTTGATCAGATAAGCGATTCCAGCAAAATAAAAAAGCAAGCGCTTTTTGTTTGAAAATAGGCCGTTTGGCATATTGACATCTCACAATAATCCACAAAACCAGCAAATTCGCCAGCTTGCCGCCACCCCTCACCTGAGGCGAGCACAAGCTTAGCGCAACCACTTGTTTTTATTGTGAATTTGTATAAATTAATAAATAAGCAATCTAACAAAACTCCTTATAAGACACCAACTTAAAGCAGCATCTCGCCTATTTGCCAACATAGTTATCCACAGATTCTGTGGGTAAATAATAATATTCATTCGCCGCGCCCGGTCAGCGCATTCTGTCGCGCGCATTGCCCGTCTTGATCCGCCAGGTTCTTATGCATCCCGACACAAATTTGTCGTGCCGCACGCAAACGATATGGGCGTAAAAAAGGCGGGTGAGAGCCCGCCCTTGCGATCATCAAACGACGCTCTAATTTTTCCTGCGTAACGACATTCTGCCCATCAATCCGTCTTTCAAAATGAACTGATGTTTGACCGCGCCCAGCACATGCACGATAACGATCGCGATCAATACATTGACCAACAGTTCATGGACATCGTGGGCCAACACGCCGGTGAATTTTTTCGGCAACAAGCCAGCATTTCCCGCCATCAGTGCACTGCCCACTTTGCTGGTGACTATAGTCAGGATACCGGTCACGGGCAAGAGGATCAGGAGGGTATAGAGCAAGTGATGGATACCGGTCGCCATCTTATCCATCAAACCCGAACCCACCGGGGCGGGCGTGCCGTCTTTGCGACGAAAGAACAAACGCAGCAAGGTCAATAACAATATCGCACCCCCCGCCAAGGCATGGATCAAATATCCCGCCAGCGTGGCGTTCCCATCGTGCCGCGCATCGCTCAACGAGTCGCCCAAGAACCACGCTGCGACCAGCAAGCCCAACGTCAGCCAATGGGTGACCACCATACGTTTGCTGTACTGTTTCATATTTTCCCCAGAGTTATCCACGCGATTTCTTTTCCAACGCTTCCCAGCGCGACATCAATTCCAAAACCAGCCCATCTATCGCTTCGCTGCGTGTTTGCAACTGTTGCGCGCGCTTCGCGTCGGAACGGAAGATAGCTCCATCCGCCAAGTGCGTGGAGATTTCGATTTGCTCCTGTTCCATAGCCTCGATCTGTTTGGGCAACTCTTCCAATTCGCGATTTTCTTTGAAGCTTAATTTGCTATTCGCTTTGGGCTTTTCAACCGCTGCCGCCGGTGCGGGACTGGCGGGTTTATTGCTCGTCTGGGCCGCCTGGAATTTCTGCACGCGCACCCAGTCTTCGTAACCGCCCACGTACTCCTGGAGCTTGCCGTCGCCTTCAAAGGCGATCACTTGCGTGACGACGTTATCCAAGAACGCGCGGTCATGGCTGACCAGAAACAACGTGCCTTCATAATTCGCCAGCAACTCCTCCAACAATTCCAGCGTCTCGATATCCAGATCGTTGGTCGGCTCATCGAGCACCAGCACATTGGCGGGCTGGGTGAACAAACGCGCCAGCAGCAAACGGTTGCGCTCGCCGCCCGAACAACTTTTCACCGGAGATCTGGCGCGTTCCGGCGCGAACAAAAAATCGCCCAGATAACTGATGACATGCTTCTTCTGTCCGCCTATATCGACGAAATCCGCGCCCTGGCTGATGGTATCCGCCAAAGTGGCGTTGTCATCCAGCTGCTCGCGCAACTGATCGAAATACGCGACCGCTATTTTTGTTCCGAGCTTCACTTCACCGCTATCCGGCTCCAGCTGGCCCAGGATCATTTTCAGCAACGTGCTCTTGCCCGCGCCATTCGGCCCCAGCAACCCGATCTTGTCGCCGCGTTGAATACGACAGGAAAAATCTTTAACCAGGGTGCGTCCACCATAGGATTTGCACACGTCGGTCAGCTCCGCGACCAACTTGCCGGAGCGTTCACCGGTGTCCACCGCCATCTCGACCTTACCCACTTTTTCACGGCGCGCGGCGCGATCACGGCGCAGTTGTTCCAGACGCAACACCCGGCCTTCATTGCGCGTGCGCCGCGCTTTCACACCCTGGCGTATCCACACTTCTTCCTGCGCCAGCACCTTGTCGAACTTGGCGTTCACCACCGCCTCGTCGCTCAACATGCGTTCTTTAATGCCCTGATACGCGGTGAAGTTACCAGGGAAACTCGACAGTACGCCTCTATCCAGCTCGACGATGCGCGTGGTCACGTTGTCCAGGAAACGCCTGTCGTGCGTGACGAACAAAACGCTGCCGACAAAGCCGTTCAGCAGTCCTTCCAGCCACTCGATAGAAGCAAAATCCAGATGGTTGGTCGGCTCGTCCAGTATCAGCACATCGGGCGCTGCCACCAGGGCTTGCGCCAAGGCCACACGCTTGCGCTGCCCGCCCGACAGGTCGCCGACACGCTTGTCGGGATCCAGATCGAGTTTGGCGATCGCCGTCTCGATACGCGACTCGACCTGCCAACCGTCTTGCGCTTCAAGCTGGGTCTGCAGCTGCTGCATTTCCTCCAGCAAGGTATCGAAATCCGCGTCCGGTTCGGCGAGCTGGTGCGACACATGGTGGTAATCGTGCAGCAATTTCTGCAACTTTCCCAAGCCCTTCGCCACCGCGTCGAACACCGTGTCATCGGCATCCAGCACCGGCTCCTGGCTCACATAGCAGATGCGCGCGGCGGGCGCGCGCCACACCGAGCCGTCGTCCAGATTGGCGATGCCGGCCAACACGCGCATCAAGCTGGATTTGCCGCCGCCGTTACGGCCGATGAGACCGACGCGTTCTCCCTCGTCGAGTTGGAAATCGGCATGATCTAACAGGGCGACGTGACCGAAGGCCAGACTCGCCTTATCTAAAGTAATAAAAGGCATGGATGATTATTTGTTTGATATGAAAAAACGCAACGGGTGCGGGTTGAAGAATGAGCGATGTGCTGCAAGCGGGCAGGCGCGTGACTGGCTCGCCCCGTGTTACTTTCCTCCCTTGGTCAAGGCCTGCATATCCGCGATGATGTCTTTGGAATGACGCGAGGTTTCCACACTCAGATAGACTTTGTTGATCTTGCCCTGAGGATCGATCAGAAAAGTAAAGCGGCGGGCCACTTTCAAAATCCCCAGGTTCAACAATGCGCCATAACTGTCGGCCACCGACCCGCTCTTGTCGGCCAGCAACGGGAAAGGCAAATGGTATTTCTTGGCGAACTCGGCATGGCTATCGCTATCGTCCACGCTGATGCCGACCACCGCCGCGCCCATCTCCGTCAACTGATTCAGGTCATCGCGGAACGAGCACGCCTCCTGCGTACAACCGGGCGTGTCATCCTTGGGATAGAAATACAGCACCAGCCACTTGCCGCTAAAATCTTGCAGCGTGTGCACCTTGCCGTTTTGATCCGGCAACTGGAAACCCGGGGCAGGCTGCCCCACCTGTGGCAACTCACCGGCGCGTGCGGCGCGCCCCCCCCAGAGCGATGCGAGCGCGAACAGCATCGCGACAATCAGGAATAGCTTCATTTTTCACCGCCCTCAGAACCGCACCAAATTAGAGAGCGCATCATACCAGTCATAGCGTGCCGGTTGCCGTACTTTTGCGCTAGAATGCGCGCCGCCGTCCCCGTAGTTAAATGGATATAACCGGCCCCTCCTAAGGGTCAATTACAGGTTCGATTCCTGTCGAGGACAC
>JABEVF010000126.1 GCA_013043965.1 Gallionella sp.
GCAACGTCAAGGCGATCAAAGACCGGATGGATGCGGCGATGCACGACCAGCCGCAAACCGCGCCCGAACGCTTCGACCGCCATATCGAACTGATGAGAGCACGTCTGGCGAGCTTCGAGAACATGGACGAAGCGCTCAAGCAGCTTTACGCGGCATTGACCCCGGAACAGAAGGCCGCAGCGGACCGGCATTTTGCGAAAATGCATCACTAGAGAGCTGTCCGGCTTACACGCCGGATGCCTTAAATCCCCCTGGGGGGTGGAAGTAGAACAGGCCCGATAGATTATCGGGCCTGTTCTTTTGTCTGCGGATGAGATTCTCAGCCCGCCGCTAACCGCTATTCCTCAGCCCGGTCGCGATCCCGTTGATGGTCAGGTGGATCGCGCGCTTGACCAATATGTCGTCGTCGCCCGCGCGATGGCGCAGCAACAGTGCCACTTGCAAGTGGTTGAGCGGGTCGATGTAAGGCGTGCGGGTCAGCAGGCTGCGGGCAAACGCGGGGTTGTCCTGCAGCAGGCTGGTGTTGCCGGTGACGGCGAACAGCATCCCCATGGTGTCTTCCCATTCCGTATTGATCGCGCCGAAGATGCGTTCGCGCATCTCCACATCTGTGACCAGCTCGGAATAGCTGGCGGCGATACCCATGTCGGTCTTGGACAACACCATGTCCATGTTGGACATCAGGCCGCGGAAGAACGCCCAGTTCTGGTACATGGTCTGCAATTGCGCCAGGCCGGTCTTGCCTTCCTTTGCGATGAACTGTTTGACCGCGCTGCCGAAACCGAACCAGCCCGGCAGCAGTGTGCGATTCAAGCCCCAGCTGAACACCCAGGGTATAGCGCGCAGGTCCTCTATCATGTTGGAGGCCTTGCGTGCCGAGGGGCGGCTGCCGATATTCAGTTCGGCGATCTCGCGTATCGGTGTGGCGGTGAAGAAATATTCGGTGAAGCCGGGCGTCTCGTAAACCAGTTTGCGGTAAGCGGCGAACGCGTTGAGGCTCAGTTCTTCCATGATGCGGTGATATTCCGGCATGGCGCTGTCCGCGCCATGCTGATGCAATAGCGTGGCTTCCATGGTCGCGGCGATCAGCGTCTCCAGGTTGCGCCGGCCGATTTCCGGGTTGGAATACTTGCTGGAGATCACTTCGCCTTGTTCGGTGATGCGTATCTGCCCGTTCACGCTGCCGGGCGGTTGCGCGAGTATCGCGTCATAACTGGGGCCGCCGCCGCGCCCCACCGTGCCGCCGCGCCCGTGGAACAAGCGCAGCTCGACGCCGTGTTTGGCGAACACCTGCACCAGCACCAGTTCGGCTTTATACAGCTCCCAATTGGCAGTCAGATAACCGCCGTCTTTGTTGCTGTCGGAATAACCCAGCATCACCTCCTGCGTGTTGCCGCGACTCTTGAGCAGTTCGCGGTAGTAGGGGATGGAGAACAGTTCGTCCATGATGGGGCCGCAGCCGCGCAGGTCTTCTATGGTCTCGAACAGCGGGATGATGTTGATATGCAATGTGGGTGTTGCGCCGCTTTCCAGCAGCGAGACTTGCTGCATCATCAAAGCCAGTTCGAGCATGTCGCTCACCGCATCGGTCTTGGAGATGATGTGGTTGGGCAAGGCGGCGCGACCGAAACGCCGATGGATGTTCGCGGCGGTCTGCATGATGCGCAACTCGCTTTGCGCGGCCTCAGAGTATTTCGCCAAGTCCCCCAGCAGTATCTTGCCCGCTTGCAGTGCGGCCAGCAGCACTTTGCGTTTCTCGGTTTCGGCGAGTGCGGGATATGTCCCGTCCGTGCCCAGCAATTCGCTGACCGTCTGTTCCAGGATCGCGCTGTGTTGGCGCATGTCCAGCGGGGCCAGATGGAAGCCGAACACTTCCGCCGCACGGCGCAGATTCGCCAAGCGGCCGCGTGCCAGATACACCGCGCCGTGTTTGAACAGCGAGTCGATCAGCACATCCAGATCGGCGATGAATTCGTGGGCGGCGGCATAAGGCCGCGCATTTTTCCCCACGGGCGGCAGATGGGAAATCTCGTGTCCCAGATGTTTGGCCGTGGCGGACAAGCGCGAATAAATCAAAATCAGCGCGCGGCGATAAGGCTCGTCGGTGCGGCTGGTGGCGCGGTCCGGAGAGGCATCGGACAGGGTGCGCAAGTCATCGCTGACATCGACCAGGCGATCGGTCAAACTCAAGCGGCGGCCCAGCAAATGGGTCTCGCTCAAATAATGTTCGAACACTAGCGCGGAATGTTGTTGCACCGCGTAGTCCATCACGTCATGAGTGACGAAGGGGTTGCCGTCGCGGTCGCCGCCTATCCAGCTGCCCACCCGCAACAGCGGCGGAACCTTGATGTCCTTGTCGATGCGCGCCTCCAGCTGTTTTTCCAGCGCGGCGTAAATCTTGGGGATCTCGTTGAGGAAGGTGTAGCGATAGAATTCCAGGCCGTTCTTGATCTCGTCGGCCACGGTGAGCTTGGCGGTGCGCAACATGCGTGTTTGCCACAAGATCAGCACGAAGCGGTGCAAGGCTTCCTCGTTCTCGGCCAGCTCATCAGGGGTCATCGCGATGCGGTCGCGGTCGGACAGTAAGCCTGAAATGATCAGCTGGCAGTCGAGTATGCTCTTGCGCTGCACTTCGGTCGGATGCGCGGTCAGCACGGGCGAGATCAACGCGCTGTCCAGGAAAGCCTGTAGCGTTTCTTTGCCCAGCTGTTTTTCTTCGATGCGCTCGAGGGCGAGCAGCAAACTGCCGTCCTTGGGTGGGGAGCCGGATTGCAGGTGGGCGCGATGGCGGCGGTTGTGGTGCAAGTCTTCGGCGATGTTGGAGAGCTGCGAAAAATAGCTGAAGGCGCGCACCACGACCAGCGCCTCGCTGGGCGACAAGGCATCCAGCGTCTTTTCCAGTTCGACGCGATCCCGGTCGTCCTGGGTCTTGCGGAAGCGCACGGCGGCGCGGCGCACGTTTTCGATCAGCGTGTAAGACGCTTCGCCTTCCTGCTCGCGCAAAGTTTCGCCGAGGATGCGACCCAGCAAGCGTACATCCTCGCGCAGAGGCAGGTCTTTACTCGAAATATCGGTGGCAGCAGCAGTAAAATTCATCGCGTTCTCGGCACAAAAGCGCGACGCACCCTATGTTAGAATGCGCCGCAAATTAACAATTACAGTTCAGGAAATGTTATGAGTCAGGTCGTTATAAACCCGCCATCCAGATTGGTCATCGCATCGCGCGAAAGCGCGTTGGCCATGTGGCAAGCCCAACATATCCGGGACAGACTGCGCGCATTATATCCGCAAACCGAAGTCAGCATCCTGGGCATGACCACTCAGGGAGATCAGATTCTCGACGTGACGCTATCCAAAATAGGCGGCAAGGGTTTGTTCGTCAAGGAGCTGGAAACCGCGCTGGAGGACGGCCGCGCCGATCTGGCCGTGCACTCGCTCAAAGATGTGCCGATGAACTTGCCGGACGGTTTTGTGCTTGCGGCCATCGGTGAGCGGGAAGACCCGCTGGATGCGTTCGTGTCGAACCATTTTGAGAATCTCGCGGCCTTGCCCCCGGGCAGTGTGGTCGGCACTTCCAGCCTGCGCCGCGAAAGCCAGTTGCGCGCGCGCTTTCCTCATCTGGACATCCAGCCCCTGCGTGGCAACGTGCAAACGCGTTTGCGCAAGCTGGACGAAGGGCTGTATGCCGCAATCATCCTGGCGGCGGCGGGCCTGAAA
>JABEVF010000127.1 GCA_013043965.1 Gallionella sp.
CTGTGGAGTAATTTTTCGCCTTCCTTCACTTCTTTTTCGTTTTTCATCTCCGCGCTAATGACAATCTGATTGCCCTCAATCGTGACATGAATATCTTCCTTCTTTGCACCGGGTATTTCGGCGTGAACGGTATAAGCTTTGCCGTCTTCTTTTACATCCAACTTGATCTGAACTTCCTGTTGTCCGTCCAAACGTACTGGGCGCATCAGAAATCCACGAAATAAATCGTCAAAAACATCATTGCTTGAGTTATAGCGCAAAAAGTTAGCCATTTCATTCTCCTTAAATTAATGATCCGGGATACCCCCGTATGGAGTCTTAACGTTAGGGAAATGCATCTGGATTTCAAGAGGTGCTAGCTGTTTTTCAGAGAGTGCCCCGCCCTGAAATAAGTTGACATTTTCTGCCGGTTATTCTGTTCGAGAAAATGCCAATACAACAAGCCTTGCAGGGCATCAGTGACCAGGCAGAAAATGCCGATTTCAGCAATCAACTGAATCTATTTGATTCTTGGCCGGACACTACAATACAAAACGCCCGATGCTGTGCATCAGGCGTTTGTAACAGCGAACCTAAACGGGATGTAAATACTACGTTTAACTGTCAACCTAAGTTAGGGCGACGATAGTCGCAGAAATGAACGGTTACCTCTTTGGTTTTTGCGCGGCAAATGCGCATTTCTTTAAGATCAATTGACCGAAGGCCACATCTTCGATTAACCCGGTAACAAATATGTGCTGACCAGGATCGAAACTCGATAGTTTTTTAATCATATGTTTGTCTTGAATGTCATCGCAATAATTTTCCTGAGCATTAACATCAAAATAAACAATGAAGCTATTCTCAAACAGGGAGCTTGCAGTAACTTTAGCAAGCGTGACTTGCCCTTCAAATTTCTTGCCTCGGTAACTGCTTATAAATCTGGCTTCATTCGTATTGTATGTGTCAATGACGGTCGATATTTGGTCTGGAGTGATTGTTTCTGCTTGCGCGGAAACCAAACAAACGTTGAGTAAAAAGAAGGCGAGAATTATTTTAATATGCATTTGATGCCCACTGGATTTCCATGTCGATAGCGGCTTACTACGGCGATAATCATATCAGAGGCGGTATGTGCGCAACATTCTTTACCGCATCCTGCACAGAACCTGTCTGGTCGTGGAACCAATTGGCCGCGCGCGAATTCCATCACTCCGGCTCCGGCAGTTTCAGCTGTCGCACCGCCATCGGCACATGGCCAGCACGGAAAACTTTGTACCGGTTCTCGAGTTCAACCTCGATATGCCAAGCAGTGTTTATAATGCGCGACTCTCCGGGGGCGAGTGTCGCTGAACCCTGATTTTCGTTGCTCAAACAGAAGGAGTTTTTTATGTTCAGGTTGCCGATGGTTATTGTTTACATGATTGTCGCCCTCAATTTCACGCTATTCACGCTGCTGCTGCAACTGGATATGCTGATGTTCCATTTTCTGATCGCCAAGGTCATTGCCTGGCTATTGAGCGTAGGCGCTTGGGTACTGGCGTATAAGAAACGCGACAAATTTGTGACGCTGTTCTAACCGAGCTATTCGAGCCGGCCGGGGGTGTTCGTACAATCGCCCTCTCGATTGCGAATAATTCGGTAATATCGGTTCCGTGCGCCAATCGTGGCGCGCCTTCCAATCGAGCGATCATTCAATATGAAAATTCACGAATATCAGGGTAAAGAGATTCTTCGCCAGTTTGGCGTACCGACTCCGCGCGGTAGCGCGTGTTTTAGTGTGATTGACGCGGTGGCTGCTGCACAGTCCCTGGGCGGTAACGCGTGGGTGGTGAAGGCGCAGATACATGCGGGTGGTCGCGGCAAAGGCGGCGGGGTGAAAGTTGTCCGCTCGCTGGAAGAGGTGCGCCGCGCCGCGCAACAGATTCTGGGCATGCATCTGGTTACCCATCAAACCGGCAAAGACGGGCAGGTGGTGCGCCGTTTGTTGATCGAGGAAGGGGCTGTGATCGCGAAAGAGTTCTATCTGGGCATGGTGATCGATAGAAGCCGTCAGCGCGTGGCGTTGCTGGCTTCCAGCGAGGGCGGGATGGAGATCGAAGAGGTCGCCGCGCACCACCCGGAGAAAATTCATAAACTGTGGATCGACCCGGTCGAGGGCCTGGTGGCGACCGATGCCGCGCGGGTCGCGAAAAAGATCGGCATTCCGGATGAGGCAATCAATGAGGCGGTGCTCATTTTGCAGGGGCTGTATCGCGCTTTCGTCGAGAAAGACGCGATGTTGGCGGAGATCAACCCGCTGGTGCTGACCGCCGATAATCGCGTGCTCGCATTGGATGCGAAGTTTAATTTCGACAGCAACGCGCTGTATCGCCATCCCGAAGTGGTGGCCTACCGCGATCTAGATGAAGAAGATGCGGCGGAGATCGAGGCCTCAAAATTCGATCTGAGCTATATCTCCTTGGATGGCGACATAGGCTGTCTGGTGAATGGCGCGGGCCTGGCGATGGCGACCATGGACATCATCAAGTTGTACGGCGGCAGCCCCGCGAATTTCCTCGATGTGGGCGGCGGTGCGAGCAAAGAAAAAGTCACCGAGGCCTTCAAGCTGATGCTGAAAAACCCCAATCTCAAAGCGATCCTGGTGAATATCTTTGGCGGCATCATGAAATGCGATGTGATCGCCGAGGGCGTGGTGGCGGCGGCGCGCGAGGTCCATCTGGCGGTGCCCTTGGTGGTGCGTTTGGAAGGCACGAATGTGGAGCTGGGTAAAAAGATTCTGGCCGAATCGGGCTTGCCTATTATTTCCGGCAGTGACATGGCGGATGCGGCACAGAAAGTCGTAGTTGCTGCCAAGGAAAACCAATAATGTCTATTCTTGTCGATAAAAATACCCGCGTGATGACGCAAGGCATGACGGGCAAGGTAGGACAGTTCCACACCCAGAATTGCATCGCGTATGCGAATGGTGCGGCGTGTTTTGTGGCGGGGGTCACGCCGAACAAAGGCGGGCAGTATTTCGAGGGCGTACCGATCTATAACAGCGTGCTGGAAGCCAAGCGGCAAACTGGCGCGACGGTGTCGGTGATTTATGTGCCTCCCCCTTATGCAGCGGCCGCAATCGATGAAGCGGTCGAAGCCGATCTGGATCTGGTGATCTGCATCACCGAGGGGATCCCGGTGCACGACATGCTGCGCACGCGTTACAAAATGGCGGGCAAGCGCACGCTGCTGATCGGGCCGAATTGCCCTGGGCTGATCACCCCCGATGAGATCAAGATCGGCATCATGCCCGGCCATATCCATCGCAAGGGGCGCATCGGCGTGGTATCGCGTTCCGGTACGCTGACTTATGAGGCGGTCGGTCAGCTGAGCGCATTGGGCTTGGGGCAGTCGTCCTGTGTGGGTATAGGCGGTGACCCGATCAACGGACTGAAGCATCTGGATGTGATGAAGCTGTTCAATGACGACCCGGAGACCGATGCGGTGATCATGGTCGGTGAGATCGGCGGCAGTGACGAAGAGGAATGCGCGCGCTGGATCAAGGACAACATGAAAAAACCGGTGGTCGGTTTTATCGCCGGGGTCACCGCACCTCCCGGCAAACGTATGGGACATGCGGGCGCGATCATTTCCGGAGGGCAGGGCGGTGCGGATGCCAAGCTGGCCGTGATGGAAGAGTGCGGCATACACATCACCCGCAACCCGGCCGAAATGGGGCGCGTGATGAAGAAGGTATTGTTGGGTGGTAAATAGGACGTGCAGCGGTTTTCCCCGCGCACCACTTTTCGCTCATCATGTTGTTTGTGAAGGGATGTGAATGTTAGAAATGCTAGCTACCGGCTCGTTCTGGGTCGATGTGTTCAAGATCATCGTGATCGATGTGCTGCTCAGCGGCGACAACGCGGTGGTGATCGCGCTGGCCTGCCGTAACCTGCCTTTGGAGCAGCGCAAGAAAGGTATTCTGCTGGGCGTGCTGGGCGCGATAGCGTTACGCGTGGTGTTGACATTCTTCGCGGTGGGGCTGCTCTCTGTGCCTTATCTCAAGCTGGTCGGTGCGTTCCTGCTGATTTGGATAGGCGTTAAGTTGTTGTTGCCGGAAGACGAGCATGGCGAGGACAACATCAAGGCCGACACGCGGTTGCTGGGCGCGGTGAAGACCATCATCGTCGCGGATTTTGTGATGAGCCTGGATAACGTGCTGGGCGTGGCCGCAGCCGCGAAAGGTAATGCGGTGCTGCTGGTGTTTGGCCTGCTCATCAGCATCCCGCTGATCGCCTGGAGCAGCCAATTGGTGCTCAAAGTGATAGACCGGTTCCCGGTGGTGATTTTTGCGGGTGGCGCGTTGTTGGGTTATGTGGCGGGCGAGATGCTGGTCAGCGAGGCGGTGTTTGCGTCGCTGCTGGAGCAGCAGCATTATTTGCATAGCGTCGTGCCGGTCGTTTGCGCGTTCCTGGTGCTGGGCTTGGGCAAATGGTTGGCCAAACGCGAGGGCAAGGAAAGCAATGTGGTCGATTTGCTGCATGCCAGGGTCGATGCACAGAAAGCGGAGAAATGAAGATGAAATTTTTGATCCCCATCGATGGGTCGGCGAGTGCCAGCCATGTGGCCGACTACATGGCCAACAGTACGGCATGGTTGAAGCAAACTCCCGAAATCTATCTGCTAAACGTGCAATGGAAAGTGGCGGCGGGCAACGTCAAGCTGTTCATCGACCAGGACGTCATCAACGATTATTATCGCGAGCAGGGTTTGGCGGAATTGGCCGGTGCGAGAGCGGTTCTGGATGCGGCAAAACTGGCGTACGAATATCACATCAGTATAGGCACACCCGCCGAAGCAATCGTGCAATACGCGCGCGAGCATGGCATAGACCAGATTGTCATGAGCAAGCAAGGGAGAAGCAGTTTGCAGTCATGGCTGCTGGGGTCTGTGGTGAGCAAGGTGTTGCACTTGGCGGATTGCCCGGTGCTGGTGATGAAATAGTTGTTGGCGGTTCTGTCAACGGCCTGCGATGCGTGATGCGACTGGACGGCCGCGTTCATCCGCCGCCGACACGCGAAGAATCGAAGGCTGTGTGGTCGCTGGCGGGGAAATACATTATATTTGCCCACGGGAGCCGCGAGCGCAGCAGCTAATCAGGGAGCAGTAATGAAGAACTGGTTGTTTTGGAAGCGGGATTGGTTTGTGGGGGTCCTGGTCACACTGTTTTTCCTGCTCTCGTCCAATAGTGATCTGATCCAAAGTTTGGAGCGCAAGGCTTACGACCTGGGTGTCAGGGCGACAACGCGTATGCCCAGCGACAAGATCGCGGTGATCGCGATCGACGATAGGAGTATCGCGAATCTGGGGCGCTGGCCGTGGCCGCGCGCGATACACGCCAGGATGATCGATGTCTTGGCTGCCGGACACGCGAAGCTGATCGGCTATACCGCTTTTTTTTTCGAGCCACAGGTTGATGCCGGCCTGGACTATATCTACAAGATTGCCGACCTGGTCACGAAATCTTCATTGCAGCAAAGCCCGGATGCTCCTGCCCTAAACGGCCTGTTGCTCGATGCGATGCAAAACCTGAATAACGATCAGAAGCTCGGCGACAGCATGGCGAAGGCGAATGATGTGCTGTTAGGAATATTTTTCGACCTGGGCGAGCCGCAAGGCAAGCCTGACGGGCCTTTGCCGGACTATATGCTGCGCAACGCTTTGCCCAACGTGCAAATGGCCGGCGCGAGCGGTGCGATGCCGGTGCCGGCCAGGAGCGTGCTCTTTCCTCTCCCGATGCTAGGTGGCAAGGCATCGGCTCTGGGTCATTTGAACAGCATTCCCGATGTCGACGGCGCGGTGCGCACCGAACCGCTGGTGGTCGCTTATTACGACCAATACTACCCGTCGCTGTCTTTGATGCTGGCCGCGAAGAGCCTCAATCTCGACGCCAAAGACATCGAGGTGTATCCGGGCGAGGAAGTGCGCCTGGGCAATCAGAAGATTGCAACGGATGGCGCGATGCAGATGCACAGTTTTTTCTACAAAGATCGCGATGGGCATCCAGCTTTTCCGGTTGATTCTTTTTACGATGTCTATAGCGGCAAGATATCGGCAGAAAAATATCGCGACAAGATCGTCCTGATCGGCGCTTCCGCAGCAGGCGTGGGGACGATGCAAGTCACTCCGATCTCTCCGGCGATGGCTCCCGTGTTGATTCTGGCGCATTCGGTCTCCAGCATCCTAAAAGGCGATTATTTTGTCACGCCGGCCTGGGGTTCGTTGGCGGAAATGACGGTGTTGCTAACCGTAGCCCTGTATTTGATCCTGTTGTTGCCGCGCTTGAACGCCGGAGCCGGGGCGTTCGTGACCGGAGGCTCGTTCGCGGTGTTGCTGGTTGCGCATTTCGTCTTGATGACGACCCAGGCGGTATGGCTGCGGCTGATGCTGCCTGCGTCGCTGCTGTTGGTAGGCCATCTGTTGTTGACCACCAAACGCTATTTGCTGACCGAAAAAGGCAAACAAAAGTCGGATGCGGAATCGGCGGAAAGCAATCGCATGCTGGGCCTGGCTTTCCAGGGCCAGTTGGATATGGCGTTCGATAAATTCGGCGAAGTTCCTTTGGACGATAGTTTGATGGAGGTGATGTACAACCTGGGCCTCGATTTTGAACGCAAACGCCAGTTCAACAAAGCGGAGTCGGTTTTCAAATATATGTCCGGCTTCAACGCCAATTTCCGCGATCTGCCGCAGCGCTTGAATCAAGCGCGTGAAATGGCCGAGACCGTCATTATGGGTGGTGGCGCACGGGGTAACGCGAGCACGCTGGCGTTGGGGCAAACGGATATGTCCAAACCGATGCTGGGTCGATATGAGATCGAAAAAGAGCTGGGCAAGGGCGCGATGGGAGTGGTCTATTGCGGCAAAGACCCCAAGATAGGCCGTGTCGTGGCGATCAAGACCGTGGCCTTGTCACAAGAGTTCGAGACCGACGAGTTGGAGGATGCGAAGAGGCGTTTTTTCCGCGAAGCGGAGACTGCGGGCCGCCTCAACCATCCCAACATCGTGGTGATCTATGATGCCGGCGAGGAGCATGATCTGGCCTATATCGCGATGGAGTTTCTTAAAGGTAAAGACATGGGGACTTACGCCAGGCCAGGCCATCTGTTGCCGCTACGCAAGGTGATAAGCATCATCGCGCGGGTCGCCGACGCGCTGGATTATGCGCACAAACAAAACGTGGTGCACCGCGATATCAAACCCGCGAACATCATGTATGACCCCGAAACGGACACGCCCAAGGTGACCGACTTCGGTATCGCCCGGATCACCGATTCCAGCAAAACGAAAACGGGGATGGTGTTGGGCACGCCGTCCTTCATGTCGCCGGAGCAGCTGGCAGGCAAGGAAATAGAGGGGAGTTCGGACCTGTTCTCGCTGGGCGTGAGCTTGTATCAATTGGCTTGTGGTAAGCTCCCGTTTGAAGGCGACTCTATGGCTGAACTGATGTACCGCATCGCCAATGAGCCGCCAAAGGATGTGTTGAGTGTGAATCCTGATTTGCCGCCGTGCCTGGTCGAGATTATCGGGAAGATGCTGGCCAAGAAGAGCGAGGATCGTTACGGGGATGGCGCGCAGGTGGCTGAGGCATTGCGCCTTTGCGCGGCCAGTTTACAGGGATAGAAGATGAATATTGCAGAGGCGTTGCAAATCGTTAGCAAGACCCATCCCGGGATGGTGCGCGCGCATAACGAAGACAGCGTCGGTGTCGAGGCGGCGTGTGGTTTGGCGGTGTTGGCCGATGGCATGGGGGGATACAACGCGGGAGAAGTGGCGAGCGGGATCGCGGTTTCGGTGATGGCCACAGAAATAGCCCAGAGCTTGCAGAACGCCAATCCTGTCGATCTGGATCCAGCAAGCCATGAGGAGTTGGCGGTCGCGCTGTTGCGCAGCAATATCCAGAAGGCGAACACGTCTATTTTTCAGGCATCGCAGAGCCAGCCGCAATATGCGGGCATGGGGACGACGATCGTCGCGGGTTTGTTCTACGACAATCGCGTCGCGGTGGGGCATGTAGGCGACTCGCGCATGTACCGATTGCGCGGCGAAACGCTCGTGACGATGACCAAAGATCACTCCTTGTTGCAGGAACAAATCGATAGCGGGATGATTAGCGTTGAGGATGCGCGTTTTTCGAAGAATAAAAACCTGGTGACCCGCGCGGTAGGGATTGATGCGCAAGTGGTCCCGGAGATACATGTGCACGATGTGCGGGAGGGAGACGTGTATCTGCTGTGCTCGGATGGTTTGAATGACATGGTGGAAGATCGGGATATAGAGGCGGTTTTATATTCGATGCAGGGTAATTTGCCGCTGGCGGCCGAACAATTGATACAGATGGCTAATGACAATGGCGGACGGGACAATGTGTCGGTGATGCTGGTAAAAGTGCTCGGAGATTTTGCCGCACCGCGTAGTTGGCGGGCAAAGTTGCTTAATTGGTTTAGAAAATAACTGTGCAAGAGGTAATACTATGGCCGCAAAATTGATATTAAGTATGGACACTAGTGTCCGGTTAAAAATCAAACAGAATCATCTGGTTATTGGGTGGTGGCGCAATGCTTCTGATGGTGTCAGGCTGCAAAGCGCATGAAATAA
>JABEVF010000128.1 GCA_013043965.1 Gallionella sp.
AGGGCAAAACTAAACGGGCTGAACGCGCCTTTTTGCAGACTCATGCTTGGTTCGTAAGTGGAGTTTGGAAAATACGGGGTTGTTCAGCGTAGCCTTAAGGAGATCGAAGTTGCGTTTCCTTCGGCTTCGGAAACGGATTTCAATTTTGTGCGGGGCCTGATTGAGGGTAGCCACATTCCAGCAGATGTCACCATAGAAGTGCTGACTCAGGCGCGTGAGCACCTGATTCGCCGCACCATGGAAGCGCTTAAAGGAGTGCGCCGGGCCATCGTGCATGTCTACAACCCGATTTCAAAACCGTTTCGCGATATTGTCTTTGGTATGAGCAAGGCAGAGGTCATCGAAATGGCCGTCTCTGCCGTGGAGTTGGTTAAGCGGCTGGTCGAGGAGCAGCCGGAGACGGAATGGGTACTCGAATACAGCCCGGAAACATTCGCGGCGGCCGAGCTCGATTTTGCTCTCGAGATTTGCGATGCCGTGACCGGTGCATGGGATGCGACACCGGACAACAAGGTGATCATCAATCTCCCCACGACCGTTGAGCTGGCTACGCCTAATGTCTACGCTGACCAGATTGAATGGATGCACCGCCATCTGGCACGGCGCGACAGTATCATTCTCAGTGTCCACACGCATAATGATCGAGGCACTGCCGTTGCATCTGCCGAGCTCGCTTTGATGGCGGGCGCCGACCGGGTAGAAGGTTGTCTTTTCGGTAATGGGGAGCGCACAGGCAATGTGGATATTGTGACGCTGGCTTTGAATCTCTACTCGCAGGGTGTAGCACCCGGCCTTGATTTCTCTGATATCAACGCCATTGCCCGCGCTGTCGAATATTGCAATCAGTTGCCCATACATCCGCGCCATCCTTATGTCGGCGACCTGGTATTCACCGCCTTTTCCGGTTCGCACCAGGATGCGATCAAGAAGGGGTTTGCCGCCCAGCGGCAGGGAGAGCCATGGAATGTGCCATATCTTCCTATTGATCCAAGGGATGTCGGACGCAGCTACGACTCGGTGATCCGGGTCAACAGTCAGTCCGGGAAAGGTGGCATCGCTTACTTGCTGGAAAAGGAATATGGCATCGTCATGCCGCGTCGCTTGCAGGTCGAATTTTCCGGTGTCGTACAGAAACATGCCGATAGCCATGGTGGTGAGATAAGTGCAGCGGGTATCTGGAAACTGTTCTCGGAGTCTTATCTCGATACCTGTGTTCCTGTGCGGTATCGAGAGTGTCATTTTTTCGAACGAGGCGCTGCACATTGCATCCGGCTGAGTGTCGAAATCGGCGGCACACCGCATATGCTGGCGGGCGAGGGGAATGGTCCTGTTGATGCGGCAGTCCACGCCCTGCGAAGCGCGGGATTCAGTGTTCAGGTTCGCAGCTACGAAGAGCGGGCAATGGGCGCGAGCAGCGAAGCAGGCGATGCTCACGCATGTGCATTCATGGAAATCTCGAATTCTGGGGCCGGAGCCGGGTGTTATGGGGTTGGAATCGACTCGAACATCGTTGTGGCAGCGATCAAGGCGCTGGTGAGCGGCATCAATCGGGCGCAATCCTCCTTGGCGAGGAGGGATCGCGATGCGAGTGGCGTGGCTTGCTTTAGAGAGGAGCTAGAAACGCTAGGTCAGAATAATTGATGGTCACCAGGAGCACTTGTGCCTTGTGTTTTAACTGACGGCCATTCCGAAAATCACCGAGTTGGTATTGGCGTGATTTGGGATGGCGCGGGTGCTGTGGCATAATTACGCGCTTCAAAAAACGTATTCCGCTGACGAAACACTATGACTGCGAAAACTCTTTACGACAAACTCTGGAATTCTCATTTGGTGCGCCAGGAATCCGATGGTACGGCTTTGCTGTATATCGACCGGCATCTGGTGCATGAAGTGACCAGTCCGCAAGCCTTCGAGGGCATCAAGCTGGCTGGGCGCAAGCTGTGGCGCACTTCGTCGATTCTGGCGGTGGCCGACCACAACGTGCCAACCACCGGTCGGGCGCAAGGGATAGCCGATCCCATCTCGCGTTTGCAGGTGGAGACTCTGGACAGCAATTGCGCCGAATTCGGCGTGACCGAATTCAGGATGTCCGATGTGCGTCAGGGCATCGTGCATGTGGTCGGCCCGGAGCAGGGGGCGACCTTGCCGGGCATGACGGTGGTATGCGGTGATTCGCATACCAGCACGCACGGGGCGTTCGCCGCGCTGGCGTTTGGCATAGGCACATCCGAGGTCGAGCACGTCATGGCCACGCAATGTCTGCTGATGAAAAAATCCAAAGCCATGCAAGTGTGGGTGGAAGGTACGCTGGGTCGCGGTGTGACGGCCAAGGATATCGCATTGGCGGTGATCGGCAAGATCGGCACGGCGGGCGGCACGGGCTATGCGATCGAATTCGCGGGCAGTGCGATCCGCGCGCTGAGCATGGAAGGCCGCATGACCTTGTGCAACATGGCGATCGAAGCGGGGGCGCGGGCCGGCATGGTTGCCGCCGACGACACGACGATCAATTACCTCAAGGGGCGCCCGTTCGCGCCGCAAGAACCTGAGTGGGAGCAAGCGGTCGCGTACTGGCGCACCTTGCACAGTGATATGGGGGCTGCGTTCGATGCCGTGGTCAAGCTGGATGCCGCTGATATCCGCCCTCAAGTGACTTGGGGCACGTCGCCGGAAATGGTGGTGGCGGTGGATGGCTGTGTGCCCGACCCTGAAAAAATGAGCGATCCGGTGCAGCGTGCAGGGGCGCGGCGCGCCTTGCAATACATGGGGTTGGTGGCGAATACGCCCATCGCCGAAATCAACATCGACAAGGTGTTCATCGGGTCTTGCACCAATGCCCGTATCGAAGACATGCGTGAGGCGGCGGCAATCGCCCAGGGCAAACATATTGCCGCGAGTGTAAAACTGGCGATGGTCGTGCCGGGTTCGGGTCTGGTGAAAAGACAGGCAGAGGAAGAGGGCTTGGATAAGATTTTTATCGCGGCGGGTTTCGAGTGGCGCGATCCGGGTTGTTCCATGTGTCTGGCGATGAACGACGACAGGCTTTCGCCCGGCGAGCGTTGCGCCTCGACCTCCAACCGGAATTTCGAAGGTCGCCAGGGGCAGGGTGGCCGCACGCATCTGGTCAGTCCCGGAATGGCTGCGGCTGCGGCGATCGCGGGGCATTTTGTGGATGTCAGCCGATAGGAGAAATATTATGAAACAAGTGTTTATCTTGCTGCTGATGTTGAATGCTTGCCTGATCCAACAAGTTTGTGCGACAGAAGAAGACGCTCCTGCGGGTGCGAAAAAAAGTATCCCTGAACGGGTGGGGGATAGCGTGAAGAAGGGCGGCGAAGCGGCGGGGCGCGGCATCGAGAAGGGCGCTAAAGCGGCGGGTAAGGGTATCAAGAAAGGCGGCGAATGGGCGGGCCGGGGCCTTAAAAAAGCGGGCGAAAAACTGGAAAAGGTAAGTAAATAACCATGCAAAAATTCACGACGCTAAATGGCTTGGTTGCTCCGTTGGATCGCGCCAACGTCGATACCGATGCGATCATTCCCAAGCAATTCTTGAAGTCCATCAAGCGTTCCGGTTTCGGTCCGAACGCGTTCGACGAATGGCGTTATCTCGACCACGGTGAGCCGGGTATGGATAACAGCAAACGCGTGATTAATCCGGAATTTGTATTGAACCAGGCGCGTTATCAGGGCGCGCAGATTTTGCTGGCACGCGAGAATTTTGGTTGCGGCTCGTCGCGCGAGCACGCGCCCTGGGCTTTGGAAAACTACGGATTTCGCGCCATCATCGCGCCCAGTTTCGCCGATATTTTTTTCAACAACTGTTTCAAGAACGGTTTGTTGCCGATACGTTTGCCGGCGGGGCAGGTCGATGCCTTGTTCAAAGCCGTAGCCGCGCAAGCGGGCTACACGCTGGTGATCGATCTGGAGCGGCAAACCATCGGTGCGCCAGACGGCACAGTGTATAAATTTGAAGTCGAGGCATTCCGCAAACATTGTTTGTTGAACGGGCTGGATGACATCGGTCTGACCTTGCAGCATGTGGAAGAGATCAAGGCGTACGAGACGAAACGCCGCGCCGCGCAGCCCTGGTTGTAAATAGCGAGAAGTGGGTGTAGGCACTCGCAATGGTGTCCCACTCTCTGTTTGCCAATTTCTGTATTTCATGTTTTTTAGGATTTCGTTATGAAGATTGCAGTGTTACCCGGTGACGGGATAGGCCCGGAAATCGTCGCGCAGGCGGTAAAGGTGATGAGCGCGTTGCGCAGCGATGGCTTGTCTATCGAGATGGAATATGCGCATATCGGCGGTGCGGGCTATGACGCGGCGGGTGATCCGTTTCCTGCCGCAACTGAACAACTAGTCAAAGAATCCGACGCGGTTTTGTTGGGTGCGGTGGGCGGATATCAGTACGACAACCTGCCGCGTCCCCTGCGTCCCGAGCAGGGTTTACTGCGTATCCGCAAAGGCTTGGGGCTGTTCGCCAACCTGCGCCCCGCGATGGTCTATCCCGAACTGGTGAACGCGTCGAGCCTGAAGCCGGAATTGGTGTCGGGTCTGGACATCATGATCTTGCGCGAGCTGACCGGCGATATCTATTTCGGCCAGCCGCGCGGGATACGCACCCTTGAAACGGGCGAACGGCAAGGCTTTGACACCATGCACTACAGTGAATCGGAGATCCGTCGCGTGGCGCATGTGGGTTTCAATATCGCGTTGAAGCGCGGCAAAAAACTGTGTTCGGTGGACAAGGCCAACGTGCTGGACACCAGCATGCTCTGGCGCGAGATCGTCACCGAAGTGGGTCAAGAGTATCCGCAAGTCGAGTTGTCGCACATGTATGTGGACAATGCGGCGATGCAGTTGGTGCGCGCGCCCAAACAGTTCGATGTGATCCTGACCGGCAATATTTTCGGCGATATTCTGTCCGACGAAGCGTCCATGTTGACGGGTTCTATCGGCATGTTGCCGTCGGCCTCGCTGGATGCGAACAACAAGGGGTTGTACGAGCCTTGCCACGGCTCCGCGCCGGACATCGCGGGCAAAGATGTCGCCAATCCGCTAGCGACGATTTTGTCGGTGGCGATGATGATGCGTTACACTTTCGCTAGAGTGGATGTGGCGCAGCGTATCGAAACTGCGGTGCGCAAGACCTTGCAGCAAGGGTTGCGCACCGGCGACATCGCCGAAACGGAAATGCAAAAAATCGGTTGTGCGGCGATGGGTGACGCGGTGGTTGGTAGCCTGTAGCGCGTAGCTTGTGGGTAGTAGCCAAACCGTTTTTTGCTACCCGCTACAGCCGACACGCTTAACAATTAAAAACTTTGAAAGAGAAACAATGAGTAAGCTATACGACGTGTGTATCTTGGGTGCGACTGGCGCGGTGGGCGAGGCGATGTTGGCGATACTCGAGCAGCGCAACTTTCCCGTGCGCATTCTGTATCCGCTGGCTTCCAGCCGCTCCGCCGGTGCCAAAGTGACCTTTCATGGCAAAGAGATCACCGTGCTGGATGTGGAAGGCTTCGATTTTTCCAAGACCCAGATCGGTTTGTTTTCGGCGGGCGGCAGCGTGTCGGAAAAATACGCGCCTATCGCCGCTGCCGCCGGCTGTGTGGTGATCGACAATACCGCGCACTTTCGCTACGACCGCGATATTCCTTTGGTCGTGCCCGAAGTGAACCCGCACGCCATCGCGCAATATAAGAATCGTGGCATCATCGCCAACCCGAACTGTTCTACCATCCAGATGATGGTGGCACTCAAGCCGATCAAGGACGCGGTCGGTATCGCGCGTATCAATGTGGCGACTTACCAGGCCGTGTCTGGCACCGGCAAGGAAGCCATCGATGAGTTGACCGCGCAAACCCGCGCACTATCCAATTCTCAAGAAGTGGCGATCGATGTTTACCCGAAACGCATCGCGTTTAACGTGTTGCCGCAGATCGATGTGTTCATGGATAACGGCTACACCAAAGAAGAAATGAAAATGGTGTGGGAAACCCAAAAGATCATGGAAGACGATTCGATACTGGTGAATCCGACCGCCGCCCGCGTGCCGGTATTTTATGGGCACTCCGAGGCGATACACATCGAAACCCGCAGAAAAATCACCGCCGCCCAAGCGCGTGCCCTGCTGGAAAAAGCGCCGGGCGTGAAGGTGGTGGACGAACGTGTGGCCGGTGGCTGGCCGACCGCGATTGACGCGGCGGGTCAAGATGCGACGTTTGTTGGGCGTATACGCGAAGATCTGTCGCATCCCCTGGGCTTGGATATGTGGGTGGTGAGCGATAACGTGCGCAAAGGGGCGGCATTGAATAGTGTGCAAATCGCTGAAATCCTGATCGCGAAGTATCTGAACTAAACCTCGTGATAAACAAGATTATTAGCTTGTACAGATAACTCTTTGATGTTAATTTAATTGTCCAACAAATAAAGTGAAGGTGATAGCGTGAAAAAATCACTATTAAAGCTGCTCGGGGTTGCTGTGATAACCTGGTCTGCGCAAGTGTCTGCGGCGGGTATCGGCGGAATCAATGTGACCTCTGCTTTGGGCCAGCCCCTCAAGGCGGATATAGAACTGGTTGCGGTCAATCAGTCTGAAAAATCCAGCCTGGTGGCCAGGCTCGCTGCACCGGAAGCCTATAAAGCAGCGGGGCTGGACTATCCCTTCGGCAATAAATTCAAATTCACGATCGAAAGCCGTGCCGACGGTGAATCTTATATTCATGCAACGAGTGCGCAGTCCATCAATGATCCCTTTGTGAGTTTGCTGGTGGAGTTGAGCTGGTCATCCGGCAAGCTGGTGCGAGAATTCACTTTTTTGCTCGATCCTGTCGGCTATCAGGCTGAACAGCCTGCCGCGAAACCCGTGCAAGCTGTTGCGCCTGTCGTTGCGCCGGTCTCGGAGGTCGCGCCCGTGCAAGCTCCCGTTCGGCCAGATGCCGTAACTCAACCGCCTGCCGAAAGCGCAGCGGTGGTCAGTACGCCGATAGAAAAAACGGTGGAACAGCCTGTACCAGAAAAACCCATACAAGAAGAGAAAGCTGCTCAAGAGAAACCCGTACAAGAGAAGCCCGCGCAAGCTGTCACCAAGCAGGTGACGGCTGAAAAAGCGATCGGCAGCGGCGACATTACCGTGCAACGCGGTGACACGTTGAACAAGATCAGCGCGGCGCACAAAATCGAAGGTGTAAGCCTCGAGCGCATGCTGGTCGCTTTGTATCGCGCGAATACCAGCCAGTTCGATGGAAAAAACATGAACCGCATCAAAACGGGCAAGATTTTGCGTTTGCCAGATGCCAAGGAATTGGAGGCATTGACTCAGGCGGATGCGAAAAAAGAGATACGTGTCCAGGTGAGCGACTGGAACGCCTACCGTCAAAAGTTGGCGAGTGCTGCACCGGCGAGCATGCAGCAGCAAACCGCCCAGCAAGTCAGCGCGGGCAAGATCGGCAGCAGTGTTGCGGATAAGACGCCAGTCGCCAAGGAAACCGCAAAAGAAGTGTTGAAACTGTCCAAAGGCGATGCACTGACGGATAAGGTTGCCGCGACAGGCAAAGCCACCAGCCAAGACAAAAAGAATGCTGCACAAGAAGAGGCTATTGCCAGGGTGAAGACCGCAGAAGAAGAACGTGTCCGCGCGGCATTGTTAGAAAAGAACCGGCAGGACATGAAGCATCTTGCCGAGCTTAAAACCCAAGCGGCTGCTTTGGCACAAGCCGCGAGTGCTCCCAAGGTGGCGAGTGCTTCGCAAGTCGCTGCGGTTGCCCAGGTAGGCGAGGCCTCAGCAGTGCTGGCCGCGAGTGCGGTACAGCCGGTGCCAAAACCGGCACCCAAACCGAAACCTGCGCCCAAACCTGTTGTGCTTGAAACTTCAATGCTGGATCAGCTGCTGGCCGAGCCTCTGTATCTGGGCGGCGCGGCCGCGGTGCTGGGTTTGGGCGGTCTGGCCTTCGCGATGAGTCGCCGCAAAAAGAGCACGAAGGGTGAGGGGAAACCTCCTGTTGAAGATATTGGTTCAGCGACCGGACGTATCACTGCCCCGGTCGCGCCATCTCCGGACACGGGTGATTTTACGATTCAGGCAGGCAGCACGCAGCTTGCCACTCCGTCTTCAGGCGATGATGATCCGATCAGTGAGGCGGATCTGTTCTTGAGTTTTGGGCGTGATGCGCAGGCCGAAGAGATTTTAAAGGAAGCGCTGAAAACCTCATCCAACAAGACCCCGATAAAGCTGAAGTTGTTGGAGATATATGCCGCACGCAAAGATGCCAAATCATTTGAAGCGGTCGCCGCGGTTGTGAAGAATGACGGCGACGATAAGGCCTGGCAACAAGTCGTGAGTTTGGGGCGCAAGATCGATCCGCAAAACACCCTGTACGGCGCGATTGCAAGCGTTGAAGATTCCGACAGCGCCACCATGCAGACCATTGCATTGTCAGCTGCCCCCGATGCGACCGAGAAAACGTTGACACACTTTACTGACTTTGATGTGACCGGGGCAGGTGTGGAAAAAACCGTGGTTTTTTCCGCAGATGAATTTGCGAACACAAAAAATGCGGTGATGGATTTTGATGTGACGGCTACGAATCCTTCTCTTCCGGTGTCTACCGGGATGGATTTTGATGTGACTGCCGCTCATTCAAAAACCGGTAATGAGGCGTTAGCTGGCTTGGATGATTTGGTTTTTGATGTGACTTCAAGCCATCCGTCCATGCCTGCCGCCACCGAAGAGGCGCTTGCTGCTAAGCACGATGATGGTATGTTCACGCTGGATTTCCCGATAGAGTCTGGTGCGCCAAAAGCGGGTGCGGCGGCAAAACCGGTGGAGTTTAATTTGAGCGATATCAACCTGGACTTGGGCGACGACAGGCCGGCGGCCAAGGCGGATACCGATAGTGCGCAGTGGCATGAAGTGGCAACCAAGCTAGACCTGGCCAAGGCTTACCAGGAAATGGGTGATGCCGGCGGCGCGAAGGAGATCCTTGATGAAGTGCTGCACGAAGGCGATGCCGAACAACGTGCGGCGGCGCAGGATATATTGAAGCAACTCGGTTAGGGTCGATAGACTGATGTGGCGGCAGCCGGTATAGGCTGCCGTTTTTTTTGGAGTAAAAAGTTGCGTTTACATCCTGCCCTGCAAATCATGATGTGGTGTGTGCTGGTCTCTTTCATGCAGAGGCTCGAACTTGCGCCGCTATCCGGGGTGGCGGGACTCATGCTGCTGTCGGGCTGGCTGATGGCCGGGAAAAAAATGCTACAGCTATTGCGCCGCACGCGCTGGATAATGTTGTCCTTGCTGGTGATCTATGCGTACACCACCCCCGGTCAGCCGCTGCTGGAAGGACTGGGTGGGTGGAGTCCGGTGCGGGAAGGATTGGCCGATGGCGCGACGCAATTGCTCAGATTGTTGGCGGCGTTGGCGAGTCTCGCCGTATTGTTGGACCGTTTGCATAGACTGGAATTGATCTCGGGTCTGTATAGCCTGTTCGCGCCACTCGGTCTGTTGGGACTGTCGCGTGAACGGTGCGCGATACGCCTGGCATTGACATTGCACTACGCCGAAGTCGCGATGTTGCGCAGCCATTCGCGTTGGCAAGATGCGCTGCAGGGACTGTTCGAACCGCACACGGAAGGGGTACACCCTATCGCGTTGCCTTTGTACCGCATGCGCGCACGCGATGTGTCGATGGCGGTTTTGTTGGGATTATGCGCGCTGGGATTGGTGTTGAAATGAGAATCGCTCTGGGTGTCGAATACGATGGAAGTCCTTACTGCGGTTGGCAGAGCCAGGCTGAAGGCCTGACGGTGCAAGACACCCTGCAAGCGGCGTTGAGCGGCATCGCGGACGAGACCATAAGCGTGAGCGCGGCAGGTCGTACCGATGCGGGTGTACACGGCCTGGAGCAAGTGGTGCATTTCGACACGCACGCGGACCGTCCGTTGCAGGCCTGGGTGCGCGGCGTGAATGCTTTGTTACCCGGCAGCGTTGCCGTGCGCTGGGCTCATCCTGTGACGGAAGAATTCCACGCGCGCTTCTCGGCACAGGGGCGCAGCTACCGGTATTTCCTGATCAATCGCGGGACTCGTCCGGCGATACATGCGGGCAAGATGGGCTGGTATCACTTGCCGCTGGATTTGGCGGCGATGCAAATGGCCGCCGGATACTTGCTCGGAACGCATGATTTCAGCGCGTTCCGTGCCGCGGAATGCCAGGCGAAATCGCCGGTAAAAACGCTGCGCCAACTGGACATACGCCGCGAGGGCGATATGCTGATCTTCGATGTGAGTGCGGACGCGTTCTTGCATCACATGGTGCGCAACCTCGTTGGTTGTCTGGTCTATGTGGGTAAAGGAAAGTATCCCCAGGCCTGGATAGCCGATGTGTTAGCCAGCCGGAATCGCAGGCTGGCCGCTCCGACCTTCGCGCCCGATGGCTTATACTTGCGCCGCATACAATACGATGCAAAATGGGGATTGCCCCAGATCGAGGACTGAGGACTAAGGTGCGAGGACTGAGCTACAAGCGGTGCAGCGGTTTTTACTCAGTCCTGAGTCCTCGCACCTCAGTCCTTAGTTTAGGAGTTGTTATGACCCGAGTAAAAATCTGCGGCATCACCCGCGTGCAAGACGCACTGGCAGCCGCGCACAGCGGAGCGGATGCCATCGGTCTGGTGTTCTATGGGCATAGCCCGCGTCATGTGAGCATCGCGCAAGCGGTGCAAATCACCGATGCGCTGCCGCCGTTTGTGAGCGTCGTGGGGCTGTTCGTGAATGCGGAGCCTGCGGTTGTGCGTGAGGTGTTGGCTGCGGTGCCGCTGGATACGCTGCAATTCCACGGCGACGAAACCCCAGAATACTGCGAGCAGTTCGACAAACCCTATCTCAAGGCGATACGCGTCAAAGCCGGGGTGGATTTGCTACAATGCGCGGCCGATTTTCATGCGGCGCGCGGATTGCTGTTGGATGCTTATGTGGAGGGGGTGCCCGGCGGTACCGGGGCCTCGTTCGACTGGGCATTGATCCCGGAAAGCTTGGCATTGCCGGTGATCTTGTCGGGCGGTCTGGATGCGCATAATGTCGCCGCCGCGGTCAAACAGATCCGCCCTTATGCCGTGGATGTGTCGAGCGGTGTGGAGGCCGGCGAAGGAATCAATACCCTGAAGGGCATAAAGGACGCGGCGAAGATCGCCGCGTTCATCAATGAGGTCAAACACAGTGAGTTATAACTTTCCCGACCTGACAGGTCACTTCGGCCAGTTCGGCGGCACTTATATGGCGGAGACCCTGATCCCCGCCGTGGCGGAATTGGCGGAGCAGTATTTGCGCTATCAGAATGATGTCGAATTCAAAGCCGAGTTGGCGTATGAGTTGAAGCATTATGTCGGGCGCCCCAGCCCCATTTATCACGCCAAACGTCTGTCTGAACATCTGGGCGGCGCGCAGATCTATTTGAAACGCGAAGATTTGAACCACACCGGTGCGCACAAGATCAACAGCGCGATGGGTCAGGCATTGCTGGCAAAACGCATGGGTAAAAAGCGCGTCATCGCCGAGACCGGCGCGGGCATGCACGGCGTGGCGACCGCGACGGTCGCGGCGCGTTTCGGCATGGAATGCATCGTGTATATGGGCGCGGAAGACATCCAGCGCCAAGCGCCCAACGTGTTCCGCATGAAGTTGCTGGGTGCGACCGTTGTCCCTGTGGAAAGCGGTTCTAAGACGCTCAAAGACGCGTGCAACGAAGCGATACGCGATTGGGTGACTAATGTCGAGTCCACGTTCTACATCTTCGGTACGGCGGCAGGCCCGCACCCTTATCCGATGATGGTGCGCGATTTTCAGTGTGTTATCGGCAACGAAGCACGTGTGCAGATGCCAGAGATGATAGGCCGCCAGCCGGATGCGGTGATCGCCTGCGTGGGCGGCGGCTCGAATGCCATCGGTCTTTTCCATCCTTACATCGAAGTCCCCGACGTGCAGATCATCGGCGTGGAAGCGGGCGGGCACGGCATTGCCAGCGGCCAGCATGCCGCGCCGCTCACCGCGAACGCGAAGGTCGGCGTACTGCACGGCAACAAGGTCTATCTGATGCAAGACGAGAACGGCCAGATCATCGAGACACATTCGATTTCTGCAGGGCTGGACTATCCCGGAGTCGGCCCGGAACATTGCCTGTTGAAGGATATCGGCCGCGCGCAATATGTCGCGATCAACGACGACGAAGCCATCGCTGCTTTTGACGCGCTGTGCCGCTTTGAAGGCATCATTCCCGCGCTGGAATCGAGTCACGCACTGGCACACGCCATCAAGATCGCGCCGGCCATGGGCAAAGACAAAGTGCTGCTGGTTAATCTCTCCGGTCGCGGCGACAAGGACATGAACACCGTGGCGCGCATTAAAGGAATCACGCTATGAGCAAGCGCATCCAGGCCGCATTCGACAGGCTCAAACAGCAGCAACGCAAAGCCCTCATCCCTTTCATCACCGCCGGTGATCCTACTCCCGCCGCTACCGTGCCGCTGTTGCACGCGCTGGTGGAGGCGGGCGCGGATGTGCTCGAACTCGGCGTGCCGTTCTCCGACCCGATGGCGGACGGTCCGACCATACAGCGAGCCTCCGAGCGCGCGCTCAGGCTCGGTGTGTCGTTACGTTCCGTGCTGGCGATGGTGGCTGAATTCCGCAAGCAAGATACGATCACGCCGGTGGTGCTGATGGGTTACGGCAATCCTATCGAGGCGATGGGTTGGGATGTGTTCGCAAAACGTTGCGCCGAAGTCGGCGTGGATGGCGTGCTGACGGTGGATTTTCCGCCGGAAGAAAGCCATGACGCATTCGAACATTTGCAACGCCACAACATCGCGCCTATCTTTTTGCTTGCGCCCACGACCAACGAGGCGCGTATCGAACAAGTCGCAAAACTCGCGCGCGGCTATGTGTATTACGTGTCGCTCAAAGGCGTGACGGGTTCGGGCAGCATCGACTTATCCGCCATCGAAGAAAAGATGCCGCAACTGCGCAAACATATTGCGTTGCCTATCGGCGTGGGCTTCGGCATACGCGATGCGGCGACCGCAAAGGCCGTCGCCAAATTGTGCGATGGTGTGGTGGTGGGCAGTCGCATCGTGCAGGAGATCGAAGACTCCGGCGTGCAGAACGTGGTGGAGAATGTCGGCAAGTTGGTGAAAGAATTAAGGCAAGCGATAGATAAAGCGTAGGTATAGGTTGGGCTGCGCCCGACAGGGTGGGCATAGCCCACCCTACGAAATAAATTTGTGGAGAAATTAACATGAGCTGGTTTCAAAAACTATTACCGCCCAAGATCAAACGCCGCGAAGGCAATGCGAAGAAAAATGTGCCCGAGGGCTTGTGGACAAAATGCCCGTCTTGCCAGGCCGTGTTGTACCACTCCGATCTGGAAAAAAACCAAAGCGTCTGCACCAAATGCAGCTACCATCATCGCGTGACCGCGCGCGCGCGCCTGGATTGGCTATTGGACGGCGAAGGCCGCTTTGAGATCGGCGCAGAAGTGTTGTCTATCGACACGCTAAAATTCAAAGACCAGAAAAAATATTCGGATCGGTTGATCGCATCCAGGGAAAGCAGCGGTGAAGACGACGCGCTGATCGTCATGCAAGGCAGTATCCATGCCGTTCCGGTGGTGGTCGCGGTGTTCGAGTTCGGCTTCATGGGCGGGTCTATGGGCTCGGTGGTGGGCGAGCGTTTCGTGCGCGGTGTGCGCGATGCGATCGAACAAAAATGCCCATTCATCTGTTTCGCCGCCAGCGGCGGTGCGCGTATGCAGGAAGGCTTGTTGTCGCTGATGCAAATGGCCAAGACCTGCGCGGCACTCACACAATTGTCCGAGGAAAAACTGCCGTTCATCTCGGTGTTGACCGACCCCACCATGGGCGGCGTGTCCGCCAGCTTCGCCTTCATGGGCGACGTGGTGATCGCCGAACCCGGCGCGCTGATAGGCTTTGCGGGCGCGCGCGTGATCGAACAGACGGTGCGCGAAACGCTGCCGGACGGCTTTCAGCGCGCCGAGTTCCTGCTCGAACACGGCGCGGTGGACATGATCATCGACCGTAGAGAGATGCGGAATCAACTCGCGACGCTGATTACGCTGTTGACCAGACAGCCAGCGGTGGCGGAGATCGAAGCGGCATAACTACAATTGTGAAGAATATGAAATTGACGGTGACGAAATTAAGTTGGTGTTCGATACATTGCGAAATGCAGCAAGCGTAGGGTGGGCAAGTTGCCCACCTTTTTGATGTCCGCGTGGGCAGGTAAAACTTGCCCACCCTACCGACCCGCATAAAAAATAATTTTTACCACACCAACCACGAGGGCTGAACATGGAACGCTGGGTGATCTACGCTTTTCTGTCCATGTTCTTTGCGGGCTTCACGGCGGTCATCGCCAAGCAGGGGATGGTGGGGATTTCCAGCGAGCTGGGGCTGACGGTCAGAACGATATTTGTTTTTGTCTTTGTCGTGATGTTCGCGCTGTACGCCGTTACGCCTTCCGAATTCAACGGCTTGCGCAAAGAGAATTACCTCTGGCTGGGTTTGTCCGGTGTCGCCACCGCGCTGTCCTGGGTGTTCTACTACAAGGCGCTCAAGCTGGGCGATGTGGCAACGGTCGCGCTGATCGACAAAGGCAGTGTGCTGGTCGCGATTCTGTTGGCCTGGCTGATACTCAAGGAAGCCATCACGCTGCGCATCGTCACCGGCGCGCTCATGGTGTTTTTGGGGTTGCTCGTCATCGCGAAAAAATCGTAGGTTCGTCATTCCCGCGTAGGCGGGAATGACGAACCCCTTGGATTATCAGAAGTCAATCTATGCCTAATACTCTAGCCGACTGGCTCACCCATTTAGAATCCCTGCATCCCAAGACCATCGCACTCGGTCTGGAGCGTGTCGCGCAAGTTAAGCAACGCCTCAATCTCGATCCTGATTTTCCCGTCATCGTGGTCGGCGGCACCAACGGGAAAGGTTCGGTGTGTGCGCTGCTGGAGTCTATTCTTTACGCGGCGGGGTACCGCGTCGGTTGCTATACCTCGCCACATCTGTTGCATTACAACGAGCGGGTGCGTGTCGCCAAACAACAGGTGAGCGATGCCGAGTTATGTGCGTCATTCGACGCGATCGAACAGGTGCGCGGAGACATCTCACTGACCTATTTCGAGTTCGGCACGCTCGCCGCGATGCAGTGCTTCATCGCACACAAGGTCGAGGTGGCGATACTCGAAGTGGGTTTGGGTGGGCGGCTGGATGCGGTGAATGTGTTCGATAACGATTGCGCGGTGGTGACCAGCGTGGACATCGACCACGTGGATTATCTGGGCGACACACGCGAGAAGATCGCGTTCGAGAAGGCGGGCATCTTTCGCCCGAATCGCGTGGCGATCTGTGCGGACAGCAATGTGCCAGAAACTTTGCGCGTTCATGCGCGGGACATCGGCGCGGAGCTGTGGTGCATAGGCGACGATTTCGGCTGCACGCCGCACCAGGGGCAATGGGACTACCGTAGTCGTGTGGGCGCGCGCAACGCCTTGCCGCATCCGGCCTTGCGCGGCGCGTTCCAGTTGAACAACGCCAGTGCGGTGCTGGCGGTGCTGGATGTCATGCAGGAACGCTTGCCGGTGAGTATGGCGGCGGTGCGCCGCGGGCTGACCGAGGTGGGACTGGCGGGCCGCTTCCAGTTTGTGCCGGGCAAGCCGCAACTGATCCTGGACGTGGCGCACAACCCGCATGCGGCCCGCTCCCTGGCG
Source organism: Gallionella sp. (assembly GCA_013043965.1). Classification (GTDB taxonomy): domain Bacteria; phylum Pseudomonadota; class Gammaproteobacteria; order Burkholderiales; family Gallionellaceae; genus Gallionella. Next base: position 15,776 of record JABEVF010000128.1, read on the forward strand.
CAGAACCTCGCCAATCTGCCGCCCGCCAAGACCTTCGCCGTGTTCGCGATGCTCAAGGATAAAGACATGCGGGGTGTGGCCGAGCTGATGGATCCCCACATCGATGTCTGGCTGGTGTCGGGTATAGACGCGATACGCGGCGCAAGTGGCGAGGAGCTGGCTCAAGTGCTGCAAGACGTTGCGGTGCGCGGCAAAGTTCTGTGCTTAACCTCCGTCGCCGACGCTTTGCGTTTTGCCTATAAAGAGGCAGGCGAAAATGATAGAATCGCCGCCTTTGGATCGTTCTATACGGTCGCCGCAGTGATGCAGGAAAAAGGGATACACGTTTCTTGACGGACATCTCCCGGTTCTGCGCAGTGTGGATTTTTCAGGCGAGATCAGGCAATGGCAAAACAGCTCACAGACGAAGAATTGAATCTCCGGCGCAAACTGCGTCGCCGCCTGATAGGCGCGGCGGCATTGACGCTGGCGGTGGTGGTGATCCTGCCTATGGTGCTGGACAGGGAGCCTAAAGCTACCGGCGAAGATATCGAGTTGCGTATCCCCGCGCCCGACAATGTCGGTGAATTCGTGCCGGGAAAGGCGACTGAAGAGCTTGCCGGGACGCCCGCCAGTGTCGTGGGTGCCGTGGCTCCGTCAGCGATCAGCGCGGTGGCCGAAACCGTGCCAGCCGTGACACCTTCATTGCCTATCTCCGGAGCCGCTCCTGCTCGGCCTGCCGCTGAAAAATCCCCCGTTCCTCCCCCGGCGAAAGCAGCGGAGCCGGTCAAACCTGAACCCCAGCTAACCACACCTGACAAGGCTTCCAGCCCCACAGGTTTCGTCGCGCAAGTCGGCGCGTACAGCAATGCCGACACCGCCAGGCAGGAATTGGCGCAGTTGAAAAAATGGGGTTTCAAAGCCTATACCGAAAAAGTTGGCGACAAGATACGCGTGCGTGTCGGCCCTTATGCGGAGCGCGACCAGGCCGACAAGGTGCGCCATCTGCTGGAAAAGCATGGTCTGCATCCGGTGGTGACGAGTGCTAAATGACGGCATTTGATTTTGCGTTGATCGGCATCGTGTTGATCTCGGTGCTGATCGGTGTGTGGCGCGGTGCGGTTTACGAAGTGTTCTCGCTGTTGGGGTGGCCGATCGCGTTTGTGCTGAGCAAGTATTGCGCGCCCAAACTGGCGGCCATGCTGCCCGTGACGGCGGAGGCGACACGCGTCGCGCTGGCTTACGCGCTGGTCTTTATCGCAGCCTTGCTGGTGTGGGCGATGCTGGTCTGGCTGTTGTCCAAATTGATCAAGGCGGTGGGACTGGGCTTTATCGATGGTTTGTTGGGCGCGTTGTTTGGGGTGTTGCGCGGTGCGCTGGTGGTGTTAGCGCTGGTGTGGGTGGCGGGGATGACGCATATCCCCGAGCAGAGATTCTGGCGCGATGCAATGTTCAGCCGTAGCGCAGAAGAGATAGCCTTGTTGACCAAGCTATGGTTGCCGGACAACATCGCGCAGCGCATCCGGTACCGCGCGAAAAGTTGATTTATTAGCTTTACTATTGGGATAGAAATTATGTGTGGCATTCTCGGAGTGGTTTCGCAAACGCCGGCTAATCAGTTGTTGTACGACGGCTTGCAAGTGTTGCAGCATCGGGGTCAGGATGCCGCGGGCATCGCCACGCTGGACGGGCGAACCTTTCATCTGCACAAGGGCAACGGCATGGTGCGCGACGTGTTCCGCACCCGAAACATGCGCGCCTTGACGGGCAATGCCGGCATCGCTCATGTGCGTTATCCGACCGCCGGCTCGGCAGTCGATCATAACGAGGCGCAGCCCTTTTACGTCAACTCCCCCTTCGGTATCGTGCTCGGCCACAACGGCAATCTGACCAATACCGAAGAGTTGCAGAAACAGTTGTTCGTGGATGACCTGCGTCACGTCAATACCAATTCGGATTCGGAGGTGCTGCTGAACGTGTTGGCGCACGAGCTGCAAGCCAGATCCAAGGGTCTGCGCCTGGACGCGCAGACCATATTCGCGGCGGTGTCCGGTGTGCATCGGCGTTGTCGCGGCGCGTATGCCGTGGTGGCGATGATCGCGGGTTACGGTTTGCTGGCATTTCGCGACAGCTACGGTATCCGTCCCCTGGTGGTGGGCGTGAACGACACGGCGAACGGGCCGGAATACCTGGTCGCATCCGAAAGCGTGGCCCTGGATACGTTGGGCTTCCAATTCTTGCGCGACATCGCGCCCGGCGAGGCGGTGTTCATCGATTTCGACGGCAAGATGCACAGTCAGCAATGCAGCGGTAATGCCAAGCTCAATTCCTGCATCTTCGAATATGTTTATTTCGCCCGTCCCGATTCGGTGATCGACGGCGTTTCGGTGTACGAGGCGCGTCTGTACATGGGCGAATATTTGGCCGACAAGCTGAAAAAGGACTGGGCCGATGTGCGGATCGATGTGGTCATTCCGATTCCCGATTCCAGCCGCCCGAGTGCCTTGCAGCTCGCAAACCGCCTCAACATCCCGTTCCGCGAAGGCTTCGTGAAGAACCGCTACATCGGCCGCACCTTCATCATGCCGGGACAGGCGATGCGCAAGAAGTCGGTGCGCCAAAAGCTCAATGCCATCGGCGTGGAGTTCAAAGACAAGGATGTGTTGCTGGTGGACGACTCCATCGTGCGCGGCACGACCAGCCGCGAGATCGTGCAGATGGCGCGCGATGCCGGGGCGCGCAAAGTGTATTTCGCTTCCGCGGCCCCTCCGGTGCGTTTCCCCAATGTGTACGGTATCGACATGCCCAGCCGCACCGAGCTGATCGCCACCGGGCGCACCGATGCCGAAATATGTTTCGAGATCGGTGCGGATGGATTGATCTACCAAGACCTGGACGACCTGAAAGCGGCGGTGCGCAAAGCCAACCCGGCCATCACCGGTTTCGATTCCTCCTGTTTCGACGGACAGTACATCACCGGTGACATCACCGCAGCCTATCTGGACAAGGTCGAATCGCGACGCAATGGCGAAAAGGCCGACAAGGTCGCGGACGATGATCAGATGGAGTTGAATCTGGCGATGAGTGCCAGTTCGATGTAGGTTGACGGCCGTTGGGTAGGGTGGTAACTTTCACCTGCGCCGATTTGAGGATCAGCTTGCGGGCGCGTAAAAAATTCAGCTAAAGCGTGGGAGACCCGGTTTGGCGCGAGCTATCCGGGTTTTTTAATGGGCGGTATCCATGTATATTCCGAAACATTTTGCCGAGACGGATACGCAGACGTTGCAGGCGTTTATGCGCACCCACAGCTTTGCCACGCTGGTCACGCAGCACGATGGTGTGCCGTTCGCCAATCATCTGCCGCTGATGTTGGATAGCGGTGTCGGCACGCATGGCGCATTGCTCGGCCACATGGCGCGTAACAATCCGCAGTGGCAAGATTTTTCGCAGGGGGCGGAAGTATTGGTGATGTTCCAAGGGCCGCATGCCTATGTGTCGCCCGCCTGGTACGAGCCGAATGCGATGGTGGTGCCGACCTGGAATTTCATGGCTGTCCATACCTATGGCAAGGCGCGCATCCTGTCGGAAGATGAGCTGGTGGGAACTTTGCGCCGGCTCGTGGACGAGAACGAGAAAGCGTTCCCGAAACCCTGGAAATTCGAGCCAACCCAGACGATGCGCGAACGAATGCTGAGTGCCATCGTCGGCTTTGAGATTTCGCTGGATAGGCTGGAAGGAAAATTCAAATTGAGCCAGAATCGCAGCCAGCAGGATCAGCGCAATGTGATCGCGCAATTATCGCAAAGCGAGTATGGAGAAGATGTCGCGCACAACATGCGCAAAAATTTGGAAAGGAAATGAACATGTCAACAGAAAACTATCAACCGGAAACTTTAGCAGTGCATGCGGGCACGGTGCGCAGCCAGTTTGGCGAGCACTCCGAGGCGATGTTCTTGACTTCCAGCTTCGTGTTCGAAAATGCGGCCCAAGCCGCCGCGCGCTTCATCGGCGAGCAGCCCGGCAACATCTACGCGCGCTTCACCAATCCCACCGTGACCATGTTCGAGGAGCGCCTGGCCGCCTTGGAAGGCGCGGAGCAATGCGTCGCGACGGCTTCCGGCATGTCGGCGATCCTGGCTTGTGTGATGGGCGTGTTGAAGGCGGGCGACCATGTCGTCGCATCGCAAAGTCTGTTCGGTGCGACGGTGAATCTGTTCAACAACATCATCAAAAAATTCGGCGTGGAAACGACCTATGTTTCCGCGACGGATGTGTCTGCATGGCAGGCGGCGGTGCGCCCGAACACCAAATTATTCTTCCTGGAAACGCCTTCCAACCCGCTCACGGAAATTTCCGACATCGCGGCCATCGCCAAAGTCGCCAAGGCTTGCGGCGCGCTGCTGGCGGTGGACAATTGTTTCTGCACGCCGATCTTGCAGCGCCCGCTGGAATTGGGCGCGGATATCGTCATCCACTCCGCCACCAAGTACATCGACGGCCAGGGCCGCGTGCTGGGCGGTGCGGTGTTGGGCAGCAAGAAAATGATGGAGCCTGTTTATGGGTTTTTACGCACCGCAGGGCCGACCATGAGCGCGTTCAACGCTTGGGTGTTTTTGAAAGGGCTGGAAACATTGAAGCTGCGCATGGATGCGCACAGTGCGAACGCGCTGGGACTGGCGCGCTGGCTGGAGCAACAGCCCAATGTGGCGCGGGTCTTCTATCCCGGCCTGCCATCGCATCCGCAACACGCGTTGGCGATGCGCCAGCAGAAAACCGGCGGCGGCATCGTGGCGTTTGAGGTCGCGTCATCCCAGGGGAGCGGCAAAGAAGCGGCATGGCGCGTGATCGACCACACCGCACTGTTGTCCATCACCGCGAACCTGGGCGATACCAAGACCACCATCACGCATCCGGCCAGCACCACCCATGCGCGCATCTCGCCCGAAGCCCGTGCGGCGGCGGGCGTCACCGATGGCTTGATCCGCATCGCAGTTGGGCTGGAGGCCGTCGTGGATATACAAAACGATCTGGCGCGCGGCTTGAAATAAAAGAGGCGTAGGGGCGCGATTCATCGCGCCCTAATTAAGACGGGTGCAATAAATTGCGCCCCTACGATGGAATGATGATGGAAATTTTAGCCGCACAAGTAGGCGCAGCACTCAAAGCCCACGGGTTGTTGCTCGTCACCGCCGAGTCATGCACCGGCGGCGGCGTGGCGCAGGCGATCACCGAAGTGTCGGGCAGTTCGGCTTGGTTCGAGCGCGGCTTCGTGACCTATTCCAATCTATCCAAGCAACAGATGTTGGGTGTGTCTGCGGCAACGCTTGGGCAGCACGGCGCGGTGAGTGAAGCGGCGGTGCGCGAGATGGTGGGCGGCGCATTGGCACATAGCACGGCACAAGTTGCGGTGGCGGTGAGCGGGATTGCCGGGCCGGACGGCGGGACAGCCGACAAGCCCGTCGGCACGGTGTGCTTTGCCTGGGGAATGACGCGGGGCGCGTGCATCTCCCGCCGCCATCATCTGTCGGGTGATCGCAAGCAAGTTCGCGAACAGGCCGTGATCATTGCGCTGCAAGGTGTGCTGGAGCTGTTGGCGGGCCGCTCGGAATTTGCCTGATCTAAAGATAAAGAACGAACGTTCTGTACAAGTTTTGAATCGTGTGCAACAATCCAGCTACTTTTTGAGGAGTAATAAAAATGGATGACAATAAAAGTAAGGCACTCGCAGCCGCACTGGCGCAAATCGAAAAGCAGTTCGGCAAAGGCTCGATCATGCGCCTGGGCGAAAATGAGGTGATCAAAGACATACAAGTCGTTTCCACCGGCTCACTGGGCCTGGACATCGCGCTGGGCGTGGGCGGTTTGCCGCGCGGTCGTGTCATTGAGATTTACGGCCCGGAATCTTCCGGCAAGACTACGCTGACGTTGCAAGTGATCGCCGAGATGCAAAAGCTGGGCGGAACGGCGGCTTTCATCGATGCGGAGCACGCGCTCGATCCGCTGTACGCGCAGAAGCTCGGCGTGAAAGTCGAGGACCTGCTCATCTCGCAACCGGACAACGGCGAGCAAGCCCTGGAAATCGTGGACATGCTGGTGCGCTCCGCTTCCGTGGATATCGTGGTGATAGACTCGGTCGCCGCCTTGACTCCCAAGGCAGAGATCGAGGGCGAGATGGGCGACGCGCAAATGGGCTTGCATGCCCGTCTGATGTCGCAAGCCTTGCGCAAACTGACCGGCAATATCAACCGCTCCAATACGATGGTGATTTTTATCAACCAGATACGCATGAAGATCGGCGTGATGTTCGGCAATCCGGAAACTACCACCGGCGGCAACGCGCTCAAATTCTATGCCTCGGTGCGTATGGACATACGCCGTATCGGTTCGATCAAAAAAGGCGATGAAGTCATCGGCAACGAGACCCGCGTCAAAGTGGTGAAGAATAAAGTCGCGCCACCGTTCCGCGAAGCATTGTTCGATATTCTGTACGGCGAAGGCATCTCGCGCGAAGGCGAGATCATCGATCTGGGCGTGCAACACAAGCTGGTGGAAAAAGCCGGTGCCTGGTATGCCTACAAGGGCGAAAAGATCGGTCAGGGCAAAGACAATGCCCGCGAATATCTGCGCGAACACCCCGAAGTCGCGTTCGAGATCGAGAACAAAGTGCGCGCGGCGTTGGGTGTGGCTCTGCTGGAAGGCGGCGGAGAAAAAGCCAAGCCCAAGGCCGGTGCCAAAGCAGTTAAAGCCGACCCTAAAGCACCCGAATAACTTTTTATAACCCGGGTGCGGAAAAAGCCTGAGCTAAGTCTACGCACGCGAGCCTTGCAGTATCTGGCCCGCCGCGAATACAGCCGCGCCGAGTTGCGCGGCAAATTGTTGCCGCATGCGCAGATCGAGGATGATTTCGAGCAAGCTCAACCTGTCGATCTGGACAAGCTGCTCGATGACTTAACCAAACGGGGCTGGCTGTCGGATGAGCGTGCCACCACGCAATTGGTCCACGCCAAACGCGGCCGCTACGGCACACAACGCATCACCCATGAATTGCGGCAACGCGGCATCAGCGATGAATTGATAGACGCGGCATTACCGGCGTTGGAAGCAAGCGAACTGGAAACCGCGCGCGACGTGTGGCAAAGAAAGTTTGGTCATTTGCCGCAAGATGCCAAAGAAAAGGCCAAGCAGATGCGTTTTTTGCAATCGCGGGGATTTGGCTTCGATGTGATTTTCAAAGTGTTGCGCACTTCTGATGTAGAGGGGGCGTAGGATGTCCCGGTTAATTTAAAAAATCAGCGAAACGATGTATAACAGGGTGCTGTGATGATGTCTCTTAATTCAATAGAAATTTGTGCTGGGGCGGGGGGGCAAGCTCTTGGACTCGAGCAGGCTGGTTTTGAACACGCCAGTCTGGTTGAGATTGATGCTCATGCCTGTCAAACCCTAAGAGTCAATCGTTCACACTGGAATGTTGTCGAGGGTGATCTTCACTGCTACTCGGCTGACAAATGGAAAGGGATTGAACTTCTCGCGGGTGGCGTGCCTTGCCCACCTTTTTCAAAAGCAGGTAAACAACTTGGCAATCAGGATGAGCGCGATTTATTCCCGGAAGCACTTCGCCTAGTGTCTGAGTGTAAGCCGCAGGCCGTGATGCTTGAAAATGTTCGTGGCCTTCTCGATTCAGTCTTTGATGAATACCGCGCAAAGATAATCGCTGACCTGAAAAAAATGGGCTACATCGCCGAATGGCGCTTGCTTAATGCAAGCGACTTCGGCGTTCCTCAATTGCGCCAACGTGTTGTTTTTGTGGCACTAAAGAAGGATGTGGCGGAATACTTTAATTGGCCGTCAGCACTTATTTCACCGCCCCAGACAGTCGGACATGCGCTTTTTGATTTGATGGCAGAGAACGGTTGGCTGGGTGCGAAGCAATGGCGAGAACGAGCATGTGATATAGCTCCAACGTTGGTCGGCGGGAGCAAGAAACATGGTGGCCCAGACCTCGGGCCTACCAGAGCAAAGAAAGCTTGGGCTTCGATTGGGGTTGATGGCATGGGAATAGCTAATGCAGCACCAGAAAAAGAGTTTATTGGCATACCCAGACTTACGGTGCGCATGGCTGCCCGCATTCAAGGTTTCCCCGATCAATGGCAATTTAGCGGCAAGAAAACGGCTGCTTACCGCCAAATTGGTAATGCATTTCCTCCACCCGTTGCTTGTGCCGTTGGGACACAAATTCAAGCTGCCTTGAATGCTGCCGCAAAACCAAACGCGGGTTCAAGTTTGAAGTGCAACGCCTGACTTGAAGAATACCTGATTGGGTGTCTGGTATCCAAGTCTCTTTCTGGGTCGGTTGTTCAATCTCTCC
>JABEVF010000129.1 GCA_013043965.1 Gallionella sp.
GCCCGTGGGGGTTGGGGGACTGTCGCCGGAATATCAAAAAATATTCCATGGCGGCGATGAAAATGCACAGCAGGAAATTTATGCAACATTCAGGCTAAATCCTTGCTGCATTTTCATAAGCACGCTCCCTTGGGTCGATACAATAACTTTATCAGCATGCGGATTGAATACATCGCCGACTAACGGCGAATGAATTTGGATGAATGGCACAAGCATTTTTTATGCTTGCTTGAAGCTGACAATACACCCCGTCTGGCGACGCGTAATAGGCGACTCTAATAGCTGCGGCGAGAGCGGTTTTTACGACCGCTATTTATTGATTTGTTGACCAAGCGGCAGGATAGATTTGCCAACTATATTCCCCCTGCATGCTTCGGGATTACCGTGCGTAGCGGGTGATAGCGCATACCGGGTGATTGTCGTTGGCCTGTCGACAGATCTTTATGCTGCGACTGATTTGTGGCTCGGCTCAAAGCCATTAAAAATCTTCATTCCGGTTGATGCGGAGAGGTCGATTTTTGAGTCCATAGGCAAGCCACTTATTAACGCCCACCCGAAAACGGACACTGCCCCTGCAATCGCCATCACGGCAAAAAACGCGCGGCTAGATTGATTTCATAGGGGAGAATTAAGCAGGCGGCGAAAAAAACAAACGCGCCAGTACCGGTCGGTTTAAGTGCGCTCACAAAAAAATAGTAGTACGCGCAGCAGCAGCGATTAGGACAAAGCTGGCAGGAGCTATCCATTTCATGGAGAAAAGGTCATCTCCAGCACAGAAGGCATCACCATGGCCCAATGATGAGATCGAGGATCGAGAGCCCGAAAACCGGGATCATGCCTGCCAAAACCGCCCACAGCACAACCATTTGCCTCTTATTGCCCGCGGCTGAAAATTTCTGGCTAGCCAAGTGTCCCGCAATCGCCCCGAACACGGGCAAGATCACAAACCCGCCAAACAAGCCGTAGAACAGCCAAGCCACCGCTACCGAAGTGAGCACCCCTGAAAAGCCCATCGAATAGGGATTTAACCCTCCCAGGGGGCCCAGCATCCCGCCCATTGGAATGGGGATGCGGAATGTGTAGGCAAACAATAACGCGACGAGAATGCTCGACGTCAAAGCCACTATTGCCCCGCGTATGGAATCCATAGCCTGCTTAACGAATGAATGAAGGTGCTTACCCGTCTCGACGGTTGCGGCCAAAACCGCGCACGGAATGGGATCGTCTCATCAACCCCTGAGAAGGGGAAATCCATGAACGTTATCACCGCAGGAATCGATCTCGCCAATAACCCATTTGCCGTGCACGGCGTAGATGATAACGGCAAGCCTGCGCTGGTCAAGCCTAAAGTCGCACGCGCGGACTTGTCACCCCTGATCGGCATGGATGAACTTTATCCGCTGGCCTTCGAGCAACTACGAACCAGAAGCTAACAAATGTCTATGAAAACGGATGAAGTCCAGCAGGCGGTGGCTTAACTTTAGGCGGAGAAGCATGACGCAAAAAATAGCCCGCATCAGCGGGCATTTTTTAGCTCTAAATGCCGACAGACTTTATTGTTTCCTATCAGAAACGCCTACCAACCCGATTCGCGCTCCGCTGTCGCGCTGATCTTGTGTATGGACAGATCGGCGCCGTTAAACTCTTCCTCGGCATTCATCCGTATCCCGACGGTCTTTTTCAACAAGCCGTACACCGCAAAGCCACCTGTCAAGGCGATCGTGATGCCTAACAGCGTGCCGCAGAGTTGCGACATGAAGCTCACGCCACCCACACCACCGAGAGCCTTCAGTCCGAAGATACCCGCCGCGATGCCGCCCCACGCGCCGCATAAGCCGTGCAGCGGCCACACGCCCAGCACGTCGTCGATCTTCCAGCGATTCTGCGTGAGCGTGAACATCACCACGAACAACGCGCCCGCCACTCCGCCGACCACCAAGGCCCCTATCGGATGCATCAGGTCCGAACCCGCGCACACCGCGACCAGACCCGCCAAGGGACCGTTATGCAAGAAACCCGGATCGTTTTTGCCAAACCACAATGCAGCCAGCGTACCGCCCACCATCGCCATCAGCGAGTTCACCGCGACCAGGCCGCTGATGTTGTTGATGGTTTGCGCCGACATCACGTTGAAGCCGAACCAGCCCACCGTCAATATCCATGCGCCCAGTGCCAGAAAGGGAATGCTGGACGGCGGGTGCGCCGAGATGCGCCCCTCTTTACTGTAACGACCGCGCCGCGCACCCAGCAGCAGTACCGCCGCCAGCGCGACCCACCCGCCCACCGCATGCACCACCACCGAACCGGCGAAATCGTGGAATTCGGCGCCGAAGGTCGCGTTCAAGCGGTCCTGGATGCCGAAGCGATGGTTCCACGCGATGCCCTCAAAGAAAGGATAGACGAAGCCGACCAGCATAAAGGTCGCGGCCATCTGCGGGTTGAATTTGGCGCGCTCGGCGATGCCTCCGGAGACGATCGCTGGGATCGCGGCGGCGAAGGTCAGCAGGAAAAAAAACTTCACCAGTTCATATCCGTTTTTTTGCGCGAGCTGTTCCGCGCCGGTGAAAAAATTGACGCCGTAGGCGATCGCATAACCGATAAAGAAATACGCCAAAGTGGAAATCGCGAAGTCGGTCAGGATCTTGACCAGCGCGTTCACCTGGTTTTTCTTGCGCACCGTGCCCAGTTCCAAAAAAGCAAAACCCGCGTGCATCGCCAACACCATGATCGCGCCGAGCAAAATAAATAGCGCGTCGTGGCTGGTCGGTAAATTTCCCATCTGTCTCTCCTTATTGTTCGAGGGCGGGATTGTACGCAAAATGCGCGCTATTTTTGCAAATATGCGACAGCGAGAAACGGGCGTTCTTAAGTGATGCAGCGCGAAAAAAACCACCGTGATACACGCTATTGGCGTGGGCGTGGGCGTCGGCCATGTCCAGGCATCGCCCGCTGCGGCGACAGGACAAAGATCAAAGCAAACCGCGCTCGGCGAACGACAAGGTATGCCCTGCCGCCACCACAAAATGATCGAGCACCCGCACATCCACCAGGGCCAGGGCTTGCTTGAGTACGCCGGTAATCAGCTCGTCCGCCGAACTGGGTTCGGCGACACCGGAGGGATGATTATGCGCGAGGATGACAGCCGCCGCGTTGTGCGCCAGTGCACGCTTGACCACCTCGCGCGGATACACGCTGGTCTGACCCAGAGTGCCGTGAAATAACTCTTCCGTGGCAAGGACCCGGTGTTGCGTGTCGAGGAACAACACGACGAAGACTTCCTGCGACCGGCTGGCCAAGAGTAGCTGCAAATAATCGCGCACCGCACGCGGCGAATTGAGCGCGTCGCCGCGCTGCAACTGCTCTTGCAAGGCGCGCCGCGACATCTCCAGCACCGCCTGCAATTGCACATACTTCGCCTGTCCCATACCATGCACCGCGCAAAAGTCCGCTTCGCTGGTGGCGAATAATTGGGTGAGATTGCCGAACTGGTTGAGCAACTCGCGCGCCAGATCCACCGCGCTTTTACCCGTCACCCCGGTGCGCAAGAAGATCGCCAGCAACTCCGCATCCGACAACGCCGCCGCGCCGCGCGCTAGCAGCTTTTCGCGCGGACGCTCACTACTAGGCCAATTTGTAATACTCACGTTGAGCCTCTTTGCAACAGTTTTTTGCTTCGGCATAACCTGAAGGTTCACTCTTCGGAGACAAGAGCCTACGCCGCAATAAGCCGCGTCGCTGCGTGTTGTCGCGTGAACGTTCGGCCTCGGTCCAGCCTGTGATCGCCATAGTACCCTCCACTTTAAAGGCCGGGACAACCGCGCGCGCAGCGGCGCTAAAATATTAGCCGGCAAACGAGCATTGGTTAATGGTTGCGCGGCGGTCTTTTCTTGTAAGATGCGCGGCATTATGGAACAACAATCGAATCAGCGCATCCTGTCGGCGAACCGCATTGTATTGGGTATCACCGGCGGCATCGCGGCTTACAAGGCGGCGGAATTGTTGCGCCTGCTGACCAAACAGGGCATAGACGTGCAGGTGGCGATGACGGAAGCGGCGACGCATTTCATCACGACGACCACGATGCAGGCGCTATCGGGCAAACCGGTGCTGACCTCGCAGTGGGATGCGAGCGTGCCGAACGGCATGGCGCACATCAATCTGAGCCGCGCCGCCGATGCCATCGTCATCGCGCCTGCGAGTGCCGATTTCATTGCCAAACTGGCGCACGGGCTGGCCGACGATCTGCTCTCCGCTTTGTGTCTGGCACGCGCGTGTCCGCTGATCGTCGCGCCCGCGATGAACCGCGAGATGTGGCTGAATACAGCGACACAGCGCAACATCGCCCAGCTGCGCGCCGATGGCGTGCAAGTGTTGGGGCCGGACAGCGGCATCCAGGCCTGCGGCGAAGAGGGCATGGGGCGCATGCTGGAAACGGGGGCGTTGGCGCAGGAGATTACCGCGCGGCTCCTGAACAGACTTCCCCTCCCCGCAAGCGGTGAAGGGAAGTTATTGTCCGGGGTAAGAATCCTCATCACCGCCGGGCCGACTTACGAGGCGATCGATACGGTACGCGGCATCACCAATCGCAGCAGCGGAAAGATGGGGTACGCCATCGCGCAAGCCGCTCTGGAACTGGGTGCGCAAGTCACTCTGGTGTCCGGCCCGACCGCGCTGACCCGGCCTGCGGGCGCGCACGTCGTGGATGTGACCAGTGCCGCGCAGATGTTCTCGGCGGTGCAACAACGCATCGGCGATTGTGATATTTTTATTGGCGTGGCCGCCGTGGCGGACTATCGCGTGGCACACGTCAGCGCTCACAAGATCAAGAAACATGATGCCCCGCTGACATTGGAGCTGATCCCCAACCCGGACATCTTGGCGCATGTGGCGGGCCTGTCCAAGCCGCCGTTCTGCGTGGGTTTCGCGGCGGAGAGCGAAAACCTTTACGAATATGCCGAGCAAAAGCGCCGCGCGAAAAAACTGCCGCTGCTGGTGGGCAACATCGCGCAACACGCCATAGGCAACGATGAGAATGAACTGGTCTTGTTCGATGACCAAGGCAGCCACGCGCTGCCGCGCGCGGACAAACTCAGCCTCGCACGCCACCTCATGCGACATATCGCACAACGCTTCCAAGGAGAGTAGCCATGAAACACCTGAACGTCGATGTCAAAATCCTCGACCCGCGCCTGCATGCCAACATGCCCAACTATGCGACCTCGGGCTCGGCGGGTATCGATCTGCGCGCCTGCATCGAACACAACATGGTGATCCAGCCCAAGCAATGCGAGCTTATTCCCAGCGGTATCGCCATTCATCTGGCCAATCGTGGCTATGCCGCGATGATCTTGCCGCGCTCGGGCCTGGGGCATAAGCACGGCATCGTGCTGGGCAATCTGGTGGGTTTGATCGACTCGGATTATCAGGGGCAGATTTTTGTATCGCTGTGGAACCGCAGCCAGATCCCGTTCACGCTCATGCCCATGGAGCGCATGGCGCAACTGGTCATCGTGCCGGTGATGCAGGCGCAGTTCAATATCGTGGAAGAGTTCCCGTTAAGTGAACGCGGTGCGGGAGGGTTCGGCAGCACCGGCAAACACTGATGTCCTCCGCGATCGTGCTCTTCGCCCACGGTGCGCGCGACCCGGAATGGGCGCAGCCCTTCGAAAAGATGCGCGGCCGGATTCAGGAACGCCTGCCGGACACGCCCGTAGTGCTGGCGTTTCTAGAACTCATGGAGCCGACACTGAGCGATGCGGTCAGCCGTCTGGATGAACAAGGCACCCGGCATGTCACGCTCATCCCGATGTTCCTCGCGCGCGGCGCTCATCTCAAACAAGACCTGCCCAGGCTCATCGGGCACATTCAAGCGGAGCACCCCGCACTGACCCTGCATCTGTCCCCCGCCATCGGGGAGGTCGAAACGATCTTGCAGCAATTGTCCGACTGGATCTGCGGCGAACATCAAGCGCACCAATAAATCCCTCGCGGCCAACAAAAAGCCCGCGCTGTGCGGGCTTTTTAAGCGGTCAGGATCGCGGCTTAATGCTCCAGCGTCAACTCCAGCTCCGTGTCGTCGCTTTTGCGCACCGAGACTTTTTCGCTGGACGTTTTGTAGCCCCCGAGTTTCACATCCACGCTATGCACACCCGGTTCCATCTCGGCGCGCAAAGGGGTCATTCCGTAGTAGACACCATCCACATAGACCTTGGCGCGCGACGGCTTGCTGCTCACCGCCAGCAAGCCCATCGTCCCACTCGCGTGCGGCGCGTAGGCCGGAGCGGCGAGCGACGCTGCCACCGCGACTGGCGCGGCGACTGCCGAGGATGTCGAATAGACCGTGACCCCTGCAATCGTTTGCGTGCCCGGTATCAAGTTGAATAAAGCAGGGTAAGTAGCCATCAGCAAAGTGTTGACCGCGCCCACGGTCTTTTCGCTGGCGATGCGCAACTCACGATTCAGGTATGCGACAAGATCCGCTTTGGTATTGCCCGACACACCGGCAAAGCGGCTGTTCTTTTCGGTGACCAATGCCGACCAGATTACTTTCCCGGTCGCCACGTCGGTCACACTGGTCTCGATCGCGATGCTGATGTCATCACGATCTTTGCTGTTCAGCGTCAATGTTTTTACGGTACCCGACAACTCGAATGCGGGAGTCTCGGTCGAGTCTTCCTCCAGCACGGGGAATCCGGCCTTCTGGAACTGTTTCTTGAGCGATGCGGTCGCGATACTCGCCACATCCTGATCCGCGATCAGCTCTGTACCCTCCACGCCAAACACGCGTGTCGTGTTCTCGCCCAGCAAACGCGGGTTTTTTTCCGCACGCTGGTCGACATAAGGATGAATACGCAAAATAGCCAGATTCCTCACATCAGGTTTCTCCGCCGCTTTACCGCTGCCGGTATGCAGGATATTGTCCCGGGAAAGCAGCCCGTTATTTCTATCCCCCGGCATCGAGCAGGCGGTCAGTACCGCCAAACACACACCCAACAACACTCGCTGACACAATATGTTCATAGCATGGCCTTGTAAATGAATCGTGGTGAGAATCAACCTTGAGCGATCACCGCTTCGATTTCGGCAAAGGTGCGCGCCAGTTCGAAGGTTTCAGTTTGTGCGCCCAGCTGGCGGGCGATCTGGGTGAGCGAGAACAAACCGCATACCGTTTGCTTGCCATCCGCGCCCTCTGAAATCACCAGCGCATGTTGTCTGCCGGCTTTTTTCAGACTGGCGACGACATTGCCCACGGAGGCGGTTTTGACGTCCGCTATGTTCAGCACTTCCAGCTCGCGCTGCGTGGACATGATATCCCGCACCATGATGTCGGCGTGGGTCCCGCCCATGTTTTGCAGGAAACGCATGGGTTTTTCACCCAGCACATCGGTCGCCGTCAACAAGCCCACCACCTGGTCATTGTCATCCAGCACCAGCAGCAAGCGCACGCCGTAACGGATCATCTTGGCATTGGCTTTGTCCATGGAAGTCTTGGCGCGCACGCTAACGACCGAGACCTTGGACAGATCCGTCATCACGTCCAGTGCGGAGCTCGCCAACTTGACGCGTTCCGGCAGAATTTGCACCGGGCGGACAAAACCGGAACCTGTTTTGAGCGGGGTGGATTTCAATGCGGCGTATTCTTTAATCATGTTCGAAGTCCCTTAAATATGCGATCAACGTTCTTGCACCGCTAGCGTACCAGATGTTTGTGACCGTCCGGCAAATAGCGCACCAGCTCGTTCAGTGCCTGCGTATATACCTCGCGTTTAAACTCGATCACCGCACCGATGTCCAGCCAATAATCAGTCCAACGCCACGCGTCGAATTCCGGGTGCTCACAAGCGCGCAGGCAAACATCACAATCACGACCCATCAGGCGCAACAAGAACCAGATCTGCTTTTGTCCGCGATAGTTGCCACGCGATTCGCGCTTATTCCAGCTTTGCGGGACATCGTAACGCATCCATTCACGGGTGCGCCCGAGTATCTTGACATGCTGCGGCAACAAACCCACTTCCTCGTGCAACTCGCGGTACATGGCCTGCTCCGGATTCTCGCCATGCTGTATCCCGCCCTGCGGAAACTGCCAGGCGTGTTGCCTGACCCGCTTGCCCCAGAAAACCTGATTCCTATCATTGGCTATGATGATGCCGACATTCGGTCTATAGCCGTCTCGGTCTATCATTTGCAACTCTACTCGGTTAATTTCAATGCGCGGATTCTTTCATACTTCGCCTTTTATGGAAAGCGCAAATGCCGCAAAGATACCGGCTACAGCCCATTCACGGTAGAATCTCGTCCTTGTTTTTTCGAGTCTATGTCCGGATCATGCGCGTTTCCCAATTTTTCATCAGCACCCAAAAAGAAGCTCCCGCCGAGGCCGAGTTGCCCAGCCACAAACTGATGGTGCGCGCCGGCTACATCAAAAAACTATCCAGCGGCCTGTACACCTGGATGCCCATCGGTTTGCGCGCATTGCGCAAAGTGGAAGCCATCGTGCGCGAAGAGATGAACCGCAGCGGCGCGATCGAATTGCTGATGCCCGCAGTGCAGCCCGCCGAGCTGTGGCAAGAGACCGGGCGCTGGGAAGTGTTCGGCCCGCAGATGCTCAAGATCACCGACCGGCACAACAATCTGTTCTGCTTCGGCCCGACTCATGAGGAAGTCGTCACCGACATCGCGCGGCGCGAGATCCGCAGTTACAGGCAACTGCCGGTCAATTTCTATCAGATCCAGACCAAGTTCCGCGACGAAGTCCGTCCCCGCTTCGGCGTGATGCGCGCGCGCGAATTCCTGATGAAAGATGCCTACTCATTCCATGCCGATTTCGCCAGCTTGGAAAAGACTTACCAAATCATGTACGAGACCTACAGCCGCATCTTCACGCGCTTGGGCTTGCGGTTCCGCGCCGTCGCGGCCGACACCGGCGCGATCGGCGGCAGCGGCTCGCACGAATTCCATGTGCTGGCCGATTCGGGTGAAGACGCGCTAGCGTTCTGCCCCGCTTCCGATTACGCGGCGAACGTGGAACTGGCAGAAGCCTTGCCCCCCGCCACGCCGCGCAGTACCGCAACAGAAATGATGCGCGACGTGGACACGCCCAGGCAGACCACCTGCGAACAGGTGGCCGAACTGCTAGGCATCCCCCTGCAACGCACCGTTAAACTATTAGCCTTGGTCGCCAGCGATCAACTGCACATCATGCTGTTGCGCGGCGACCACTCGTTGAATGAAGTCAAGGTGAGCAAGCTGGAAGGGTTGAACGAATTCCGTTTTGCGCGCGATGATGAGCTGCGTGAATTCTTTAATTGCCCGGCGGGATTCCTCGGCCCGGTCGGCATAACCCGCAGCAACGTGCGCGTCATCGCGGATCACACCGTGGCAGCGATGAGCGACTTCGTCGTGGGCGCGAACAAGCCGAAGTTCCATACGGCGGGGGTCAATTGGGGACGCGATCTGCCCGAGCCTGATTTGATCGCGGACATCCGCAACGTGGTCGCGGGCGACCCATCACCGGACGGGAAAGGCACGCTGGAACTGTGTAGAGGCATAGAAGTCGGGCACATCTTCCAGCTGCGCACCAAATACGCCGAGGCGCTCAAAGCCACTTATCTCGACGCGCAAGGCAAGGCGCAAATCATCGAAATGGGCTGTTACGGCATCGGTGTTTCGCGCATCGTCGCGGCCGCGATCGAGCAGAATTTCGACGAGCGCGGCATCTGTGTGCCGGCGGCCATCGCGCCGTTCCAAGTGGCCATCTTGCCTATCGGCATGAGCAAGAGCGAAGCAGTGCGAGGCGCCGCGCTGCAAGTCTATGGCGAGCTGCAAGCGGCGGGCATCGAGGTATTGCTGGATGACAGGGACGAGCGTCCGGGCGTGATGTTCGCCGACATGGAATTGATCGGCATCCCGCACCGCATCGTCATCGGCGATCGGGGCTTGAAAGAAGGCATGCTGGAATACCAGGGACGGCGCGACAAAGAAGCCCTCAGTATTCCCTTGCAAAACGTGCTGGAGTTCGTAAAATCCAAGACATGAAACGAGGATCGACGATCGAGGACTGTGGGTTGGGGTATCTGCCAGACAGAGGGGTTCGCTCGTTCCTCGTCCCCCGCTCCTCGGTTCTAGCCATCCTTTTCACCTTGTACACCTCGACGACCTACGCCGGCGCGCAAGTCTATTCGCCGCTTTCGGCCAGTGTGCGCGCGGTGTTGCAACGCAGCGTCTCGGATCAGGCCTCGCCCAAACTCGCCTTTGCCAGCCAGTACGAAGCGGATGCCTGGCTGAACGAGATGTCGCGACGCTTGGCAAAACGGCTCCCCCATCCCAACGAGCGGCTCGATTTCCTCAAGACCGTGCATTATGAAGCCACGCGGGCGGGCCTGGACCCCGAACTGGTCTTGGGTTTGATCGAGATCGAAAGCGGCTTCAAGAAATATTCCGTGTCCAGCGTCGGCGCACGCGGCTACATGCAGGTCATGCCATTCTGGGTGGACGAGATCGGCACCAGAGAACACAACCTGTTCCACCTGCGCATCAATCTGCGCTACGGCTGCACCATCCTGCGGCATTATCTGGATATGGAACACGGCGATCTGTTCCGTGCCTTGGGGCGTTACAACGGCAGCCTGGGCAAACCCGAATATCCGAATATGGTGCGCGCGGCCTGGCGCAATCATTGGGCTTTGTCGCGTCCCGCCATCACCAAATACGTCGCGGCAAACTAGGCGCCTGCAACACAAAGACCACTGCCCGTACGCGGATGTCCCGACGGACGGCCCTCGCTAATCAGCCGCTAGTCAGTTTTTTTGGCCTGCATCAGTTGCTCTATCGTCTTGCGCGTGACCTCCCCGGCCTGGTCATAGACCAGCTTGCCCTTGGGCCCGAACAAAAAACTGGTCGGCAAACCTTCGATCTCTTCCGCGTCGTCTGCGGCCAACCGGATTTGCTCGGCGATCGCGCTCGAGCCCATCACAATCGGATAGACCATGTGATGCGATGCGGCGAAATCCGCCACCTCGGCACTCGTTCCAGATTGCATCGCCACACCGATGACCACCAGATTCTTATGCGCCGCCTGCAAACTATTCAGCTCGGGAATCTCGCTCAGACAAGGCGGGCACCAGGTACCCCAAAAATTCACCAGCACCCACTGGCCGCGATGCGCCGCCAGGCTGTGCGTCTTGCCGCGCAAATCCCGCACCGAAAAATCGCCCGCGAAAGCGGGTAGTGAGGCCAGAAGGCACAGCCCCGCCAGCACGCCACGTAAACCCGCCCTGAGCCCGGCCGAAGGATCATAACCAATGACTTGCCCAGCGTCTTGAGCTGGGTTAGTCAGATGGCTAGTAGTTCTATCAGTGCCCATGCTTTTCAGGCGCATCGTGGGCAGACTCACCATGTTCGGGAGGCTCATCACCCTGTGCTCCCCCTTCTGCCGCATGGCTGAGGTATAGCGCCAGCGCGATCAGCGCGATACTCGCGCCCAGATACACCAGATCCAGCGGCGTAGTCAGCTTCATGTTGATCGCCTCTTGAAACAAGGTCACGATCAAGATCATCAAGATCACTTTGGCCAGACGCGACTTCAAGTCATCCAGGCTACTGATCACCAGTATCTTGCTGGATGCCTTGCTGCCGTGCGCCTGATCGATGTCGCTGATGAACAGCTCGTACAGGCCCAGCGAAAAAATCAGCATCACGGTCGCCAGCAGATAGCCGTCCACCACTTCCACGATATGCGTGACGGTGCTGTCATGCAGCGCCTTGCGCGCTTCGTCAGTCAGGCTGGTGTCGGCATAATGCAGGGCATGCAGGAACAAATTCACCACATCCACGGTCGCCATGTAAAAGATCGCAAAGCCTGCCAGCAGACTGCCGATCACCGCCGCGATAATCACGAAGCGGCTGTTCCACAGCGTACCTTCAAAAAGTGATTCCAAAAATTTCATGGCACATCTCCAACAAATAAAAAACGTGGCGCATTAAATCGTAAAACCCCTGTGCGGGCAAGCCGCAACGGCACGCTTACCGCGCAAAAAAACATCGCATCCGATCTCATTCGGTTTTCGCCAATCGAGTTTAGCAATGCGCTACACAGGCAAAACGGAAGGCCTTCTCGTGGTCCTTTGATCGGCATGTTTCAGGGTGTTTTCTTTGCGTAACAGCAGATTCATGACTGAAGACATCGCCAACCTGCCAATCGTCTCTACGCGCGCATTCTTGGATCAAGTGTTTTTGACTAGCAAGAGAACAGTGTCAGACTCACATCGCCTCCCTAAACCATCACGCCCGTTTCGCAAACAACTCCTGCAACGTCACATCCGTGTTCTGCTCCATGCTTGCCACGCACCCGGCAAGCCAGATTTGCAACGGCTCGCCATGCGCCGTGCCGCCCAGCACGTGACGGTTGAGCGCGAACAGTTGCAGCAGTTCGGTGACACGGATGTGTTCGGCATCGCGCATCATCACCCAGCCTTGCCCTTCGGTCTTGCAGACGAGTTGCGCGGCTTGCAATTTGTCCAGCAGCTGTTCCAGCGCGTCATAACCCAGCCGTAATTTTTTCGACATGTCCGCGAAGGTGGTGACATGCCCTTGCTGCAAACCTTGCGACAAGAGTTGCAGCATGCGCAAGGCTTGCAGCATGTGCATGATGGGCGGCTGGTTCTGCGCATCGGGCATGCGCCAGTGCGAGAGCGACGCGGCGATCACCGCACCGAACAAGATGATCAGCCAGGATAAATAGATCCACATCAGAAAGATCGGCACACTGGCGAATGCCCCATAGACCAATTTGTAGGTGGGGAAATGGCTGATGAAGCTGCCGAAGCCGCGGTTCATCGCTTCGAACAGCACGGCGGCGACCAGCCCACCTATCAGGGCGTGGGCCAGCGGTACATAGCGGTTGGGCACGAGCCTGAACAGCAAAGTAAAAGCCACGGTGGTAAACAGTGTCGGCAATATCTTCAACACGCCCACGCCGAAGAGCGGGATGTCTTTCGCGTAGCCCATAGACAGGCCGACTAGCCATGAGGTGAGCGACAGGCTCGCGCCTACCAGCAAGGGCGCGAGCGTCAGAATCGCCCAATACACGATCAGACGTTTCAGCAAAGGGCGCGGGCGCGACACGCGCCAGATCACGTGGAACGCCTTGTCTATGGTCAGCATCATCGACATGGCCGTGACCGCGAGAAACACGATGCCCACGGCGGTGAGGCGCGTCGCGCTTTCAGCGAATTGCTCCATGTAATGCGAGATGATAGTGCCCGCTTTGTCCGGCATCATATTGCTCAACAGATAGATTTTGATCTGCGTGGCAAAATCATCGAACACGGGAAAGGCCGAGAACATCGTCAACGCGATGGTGAGCATCGGCACCAGCGACAGCAAGGTCGTGAAGGTCAGGCTGGCGGCGGCCTGGCCGCAATGATCCTGCTTGAAGCGCATCGCCACAAATCTCAACAAGTCCCAAATATCGTGTAAATTCTTCCGCATGGTAAAAAGCATTCTTTATAATCGCGGCATGATAACCGACAAAGAAATCCTGGTGCTGTATTACAGCCAACACGGCGCGACGCGGCAAATGGCGCAACTCATCGCGCGCGGTATCGAGCAGGTAGCGGGCGCGCGCGCCCGGCTGCGCACCGTGCCGAAGATCTCGACGGTGTGCGAATCCACCGAGCCTGGCATACCCGACGGCGGCGCACCCTACGTGGAATTGAACGACCTGAGCGAATGTATCGGTCTGGCCTTGGGCAGCCCGACACGCTTCGGCAACATGGCGGCCCCGATGAAATATTTCTGGGACAGCACCGGCAGTTTGTGGATGCAACACGCGCTGGTGGGCAAACCCGCCGCCGTGTTCACCTCATCCGGCAGCATGCACGGCGGGCAGGAAACCACGCTGCTGTCGATGATGTTGCCCCTGCTGCACCACGGCATGGTCGTCATGGGCATCCCCTATTCCGAACCAGAACTCAGCCTTACGCAAAGCGGCGGCACGCCGTATGGCGCGAGCCATGTCGCGGGGCTCGCCAGCGACGCGCCCATCAGCGAAGCGGAAAAAAAACTGTGCATCGCGCTGGGCAAGCGGCTGGCAATTACCGCATTAAAACTTGTCGCCTGAAGAACAATTTTCAGGCGCGCAATTTATTGCGCGATGGTCGACATGAGTTGCGAGATTTTGGGCTGCAATCGCTCGATAAGTCGAGCTTCTACGATCAGAGCTACCTAGCCATTCACACACCAAGGACTCGTTATGAACAACGCTACCGAAGCCAGACAGATGTTGCGCACCCACCGTTATGGCGCGCTGTGCACTTTGTCGAAAAAATTCGACGGATTCCCTTTCGGTTCGATCACGCCGTATCTGGTCGATCACGATGGCAGCCTGATTATTCTGATAAGCGGCCTCGCGGAACACACCAAGAACATATTGCACGATCCGCGCGTCAGCCTGATCACGCATGACCAGCGCGACTCGCATATCCAAACGCAGGGACGTGTGACCGTGCTGGGTAACGCGCAGATGGTCACTCGCGACGAAATCGGCGCGCGCTATTTGCGCTATTTTCCCGAGGCACAAAGCTATTTTCAGATGCACGATTTTGCTTTCTACCGCATCCAGCCCATCGCCATTCGCTTTATCGGCGGCTTCGGCAATATCCACTGGGTGGACATCGGACAGTACCGCGTAGCACCTTACCCGCTGATCGAGCAAGAGGCCGACATCATCGACCACATGAATACCAACCACCAGGACACCATGCGCCACTACTGCCGTCACTCTCATCAACGCGAGGCGCTGGACGTGGCGATGCTGGGCATCGATTGCGACGGCTTCGACATGCGCGCCGACGGCGAGGTGTTGCGTGTCGAGTTTTCCGAGCCCGTCACCGATGCACAACAGGCGCGTGCGACACTGGTCGCGCTGGCGCGGACTGCAAAACCATAGGCTGCGCACCTCGGCTGC
Source organism: Gallionella sp. (assembly GCA_013043965.1). GTDB lineage: Bacteria > Pseudomonadota > Gammaproteobacteria > Burkholderiales > Gallionellaceae > Gallionella. The sequence goes on from JABEVF010000129.1 coordinate 14,969, forward strand.
TTTAGAACGATGAAAAAGGCCGGCAGAAACTGCCGGCCCTTCGAGGTAAAACCACCATCAAGCTTGGTGTCAGTCAAATACCGCGCGACCGACCCCGGACTGTCAGGATACTAAGTGTCTGTCGACCCAGAACTGGGCGCGCCCTTCAAGCAACAAGACCCGCCCCCAGCCACCGTTTTACCTCCAGCCACGATCGTCCAAAACAATGACCAGTCCGGCAAAAAGAAATAAGCCAATAAAAATTATCGCTTCAGTCATTTTAACTCTCCTTGGTAATTTTAAAAAAACCCATAGTCGGTATCACAGATATCTGGCCGCCCCTGCAGTCCGAGAGAGGAACCCTCCAAACACTCCAAGTGAATGCTGTGAGTCCACACATCAAGAAACCACAATACGACAAAAACCTAAAATACCTAGGGCTATTGTAATCCCTATCAAGAATAATGGTAATTATTTTTTTGCGCGGCCGAAAAAACCAGGATGTGACTAGCGGAACGTGAGTTATTGGATGAGCGCATCATGACTCGGCGATATTTTCATAGCCAGCAAAAGCGCACCTGGGTGCGCTTTTTTATCGGCCGACCTAAAGAATCACAACTGCGGATGGGCGCGTTCGGCGTTGTTGTGCAGTTTGTTCAACGCATTCAAATACGCCTTGGCCGAGGCCACCACGATGTCGGTATCCGCACCGTGGCCGTTGACGATACGCCCGCTCCTGGAGAGGCGCACCGTGACTTCGCCCTGCGCATCCGTGCCGCTGGTGATGTTGTTCACAGAGTACAGTTGCAACTCGGTGCCGCTCGCCACGATCTTTTCTATCGCCTGGAACGTCGCATCGACCGGCCCGCCGCCCTGCATCTCCGCATCGTGTTCGGCATCGCCTATGCTCATCACGACTCTGGCGACCGGCAAGATGCCGGTCTCGCAATGCGCGCGCAAGGACACCAGACGGTAATGCTCGTTGACTTGCGCGATCGCCTCATCGCTCACCAGGGCTTGCAGGTCTTCGTCGAAAATCTCGTGCTTGCGATCGGCCAATTCTTTGAAGCGCTGGAACGCCGCATTAAACATATCTTCGGTGGCAAACTCGATATTCAGCGCGGTGAAGCGCTGGCGCAAGGCGTTGCGCCCGGACAGCTTGCCCAGCGTTAACTTGTTGGCATTCCATCCCACGTCTTCGGCGCGCATGATCTCGTAAGTCTCGCGATGCTTGAGCACGCCGTCCTGATGGATGCCAGACTCGTGCGCGAACGCATTCGCGCCCACGATGGCTTTGTTCGGCTGCACCGGATAGCCGGTGATACTCGACACCAGTTTCGATGTCGGCACGATCTGCGTGGTGTCGATGCTGGTGTCCAGATTGAAAATATCACGGCGCGTACGCACCGCCATCACGACCTCCTCCAACGAGGCATTGCCGGCTCGTTCGCCCAGCCCATTGATGGTGCATTCGACCTGACGCGCGCCATTCAGCACCGCTGACAAGGAGTTGGCCACCGCCAGGCCCAAGTCATTGTGGCAGTGTGTGGACCAGATCACCCGGTCCGAATTCGGCACGCGCGCGATCAGTTGCCGCATGCGTTCACCCCAGGCGAAGGGGATGGAATAGCCCACGGTGTCGGGCACATTCAGCGTCCTGGCACCCGCCTTGATGGCCTCATCAAACACCTGCACCAGAAAATCCATGTCCGAACGCACCGCGTCCTCGGCGGAAAACTCCACATCATCGGTATATTCCAACGCCCACTTCACGGCCTGCACGGCGCGCTCCAGCACTTGCTCCGGGCTCATGCGCAACTTGTGTTGCATGTGGATAGGGCTGGTGGCGATGAAGGTGTGGATGCGCCCCGACCTGGCCGGTTTGATCGCCTCGCCGGCGCGGCGCACATCGTTCTCGCTGGCGCGCGCCAGCGAGCACACGGTGGACCCGATGACGGCCTCCGCCACGGCTTGCACCGCCGCGAAATCGCCGGGACTCGCCGCCGCAAAACC
>JABEVF010000015.1 GCA_013043965.1 Gallionella sp.
GTTGGGGATGGCCAGTTGTACGTTAAAAATTTGCGTATGGACGCTCTAACCGATTCTGTCCAAGGGACTCTTTACGCGTGTGCAAGCCAAGGGTAAAAAGGGGCGCGCCGATGAAGCCGTTGCGCTGATCGGCAAGTTGTATGGCATTGAGCGCGATTGCAAGGACGCCAAAGATCCGGAACGGTTTCTGGCCCGCCAGCAACTCAGTGTGCCGGTATTGGCGGAGCTGCGTGAGTGGCTGGATAAAACACGGCCTGCCGTGACGCCCAAAAGTGCGCTGGGTAACGCGCTGTCGTATATGCATGACTATTGGGGCAAGCTGATCCGCTACACCGAGCGCGGCGATCTGCCCATCGACAACAACAGGGTCGAGAACGCGATTCGCCCGTTCGTGATTGGCCGCAAAGCCTGGCTGTTTAGTGACACCCCGGCTGGCGCGCATGCCAGTGCGGTGATTTACTCGCTGCTGCAAACGGCCAAAGCCAACGGGCATGAACCCTATGCGTGGTTGCGCCGCGTCATGCGTGACTTGCCCGCCGCCAAGACGCTGGAAGAATTTGAAGCGCTGTTGCCGTGGAATTTGCATGCGGCGGATTTAATCAGCGAAATGGTGCGCTGAAAAGTCTGGGGTTCGTGGAGCGCTTACTTTGTGTCCATCCCCCAAAAATGTAAAAGCAGGGGGATGGGTACGCCGAACTGGCGTTATGACAAACCGCCGCGCTTAACAGTTAAATACTGTTTGCCATAATCTATGATTACGGGTATTGTTAATCATACGACTAAACACCCGATAGGTGACGAAATGGCAACTACCCGCGATACCATAGACCATGTAACTCTTTCCAGGCTCGTTGAAGCCAACGCCGTGAACGGCGCAAATGTAATCGGCCAGCCCGGAGGCTGGGGCGTGGTGATCAAATACGGCATGACCGAGCGCGCCTTGGCCGCGAAACGCGGTACGGTCCGCATCTTTCGCAAGTTTGAAACCCTGGTTGGCTATCTCAAGGAAATTGGTGTTGCCAAGTATCAGGTGGATGCCACCGGCTACGATCCGGTAGCTCATAAGCTTACCCATCGCGGTGAGGTCGCCTCCTCACGCATGAAAGCGGCACACGAAGCGGCCGCCTATGACAAATGGTTCCGCGCCCAGGTGCAGGAAGCGCTTGATGATCCTCGCCCGGGTATCCCACATGAACAGGTTGAAGCCGAGTGGGCCAAGGAACGCGCAGCCCTTCTGAAACGTGCCCGGAAAGCTGCCTGATGCCAATCTGGAAGCTTTCTGCCGTGTCCGATCGCAAGGGCATAGCGAAACATATTGCCAAGGACAATCCAACGGCCGCAGTCGAGATCGTGGACTTGCTGATCAAGACCGCCGGGGCGTTGGACGCCAACCCGAAAATGGGACGCATCGGACGCATGAAAGGCACCAGAGAAGCCGTGGCGCATCCAAACTACGTTTTGGTTTACCAGGTATCGGACAACACGGTTACGGTTCTGCGCGTGCTGCATACATCGCAGGCTTGGCCTGCTTGAGGAAGTATATATGTTACCCCTCTGGCTTATGTCGATAGTGATGCAATCTGCGCCTTGTGTCGCCGCGCGAACACTGCGTTGATGCCTTCGGCTAATAGCGACTGAACGCTCGTGCGCTCTTCGGCGGCGACGATTTTTAGAGCTGTTTGGGGTTGTAAGCGGGAACCGCCGATTTTTCCGTCAAGGGGGTCTACGCCCAAACCGGCGGAATTTGTCCACTGTGCTGACCGTTTACCGACTCTGAAACACTTGCGCTTTGGTGTCATTGCTATACAATGGGTGCATTGATAGCTATAGATGGAGATATACCAAATGGCAAACGTGAATGTAAGAAATCTGCCCGATGAGGTGCATCGGGCCATCCGAATCCAAGCCGCCCATCATGGCCGCAGCACCGAGGCGGAAATCCGCGACATCCTGGAGCGGGCAGCTAAGCCGGAGGGGCGCGTGAAACTTGGCTCGCTCCTGGCTTCCATCGCCCGCGAGGCTGGCGGCCTGACCGATGAAGAACACGCCTTGTTTGAGAGCGCGCGCATCAAGTCTCCGGCCCGTGCGGTGAGCTTCGAATGATCCTGCTCGACACGAACGTGATTTCTGAGCCGCAGCGCCGGGAACCCAATGCCCGCGTCCTTGAATGGATCGACGCGCAAGCGCTGGAAACGCTATACCTGTCTGCGATCACGGTAGCCGAGCTGCGTGCGGGTATCGCGCTGATGCCGGCAGGAAAGCGCCGGGACAGCCTGCATGAGAACTTGGAAAAGCGCTTGCTGCCGATGTTCGCCAACCGGGTGTTGCCGTTCGATATGGCTTGCACAAAGGCTTATGCCGAGCTGCTGGCCAAGTCCCGCGCTGCTGGCTTGGCCGTTGAAACGGCCGATGCCTTCATTGCAGCCGTTGCCCTCGCCAACGGCTTCGCCGTCGCCACCAGGGACACCAGCCCTTTTGAGGCTGCCGGGCTGAACGTCATCAACCCATGGGAGGTATCGCAGTGACGGGAAACACGTGTTTCCCGTCAACCTCAAAACCACCCACTGGGAAATTTCGAGGCTTTGGGCGTAGAACCCCATGCTGGGACGGGCCTTCTGAAATTTCCGCCGGTTTGGGCGCGGAACCCCAATTATTAACGCGTTGACAACAGAACGATCGTTCTCTACGATGCGGTTGCATAGCTCTCATCCTTGGCACTCCGCATCTGCCATGCCAGCAGAACCCGGAGCCTTCGCAACACGGAACATCGAATCAGCACAATGGGGTATCCCATGGATGCCGCAGTCAAACGTATCGCGCCGCAAGCACAGTGCTACCAGCGCCGCCGACCCGAGAAAACCCTCTGGTATCGCACCGTGCAGACGCACTTCGAAACCTGGCTGGCGCTCTCTGCCGGGCAAGGCGATGAATCACCGCACGCACACATTGAGCAAGCCTTTCGCCGCTATCTCGACTGCGGGATTTTAGCCAACGGCTTCGCCCGCGCCCATTGCGACGAATGCGTGCACGACTTCCTCATCGCCTTTTCGTGTAAAGGGCGCGGCGTCTGCCCCTCCTGCAACACACGGCGCATGGCCGAGACCGCCGCGCATCTGACCGACCACGTCTTTCCCCGCCTGCCAGTGCGTCAATGGGTGCTCTCCGTGCCCAAGCGCCTGCGCTATTTTCTGCAACGCGACACCGCCCTGCAAGGGGCAGTGCTGCGCATTTTGTTGCGCGGGGTGGAACTCTGCCTGCGCGAACACAGCCCCGGTTGCGACCCCACCGCCCGTATCGGCGCAATCGCCTTCATCCACCGTTTCGGTTCAAGCCTGAACGCACACGTGCATTTTCATTGCTGCATCGTGGACGGCGTGTTTCAGCCTGCGGCGAAGATTGGCGAGACTGCCGGCGCGGCTGATGCAGTGGTGGAGGTGAATTTTCATGCGGCGACCGGCCTGGATGCCGCCGCCATCGCCCAAGTGCAAGCGCAGCTGCGGCAGCGCATCCTCCGCGCCTTCGCCCGGCGCGGCCTGATCGGCAAGGGTGATCGGGACGAGATGATGGGCTGGGAACACGGCGGCGGGTTCTCTCTTGATGCCTCGGTGTGCATCGAAGGCCGTGACCGGGCAGGGCTGGAACGCCTGCTACGCTACTGCGCCCGCCCACCCTTCGCGCTGGAGCATCTGCACCAGATGGATGCCGATCATCTGATTTATCACAACCCCAAACCTCGCTCGGATAGTCCGCGTGACCTGGTGCTCACCCCGCTGGAGCTGATCGACAAGATCGCCGCGCTCATCCCGCCACCCCGTGCGCACCGCCACCGTTACTACGGCGTGCTGGCACCCAATTCGCCGATGCGCGCCGCCGTCACGGCATTGGCGTCGCTGCCGGTGATCGTGCCGCAGCCAGTGGCAGCAGCCAATTCGGAAGACCCACCACCCCGCCGCGCCGCATCGCACTATCTGTGGGCGATGCTGCTGGCGCGCATCTACGAAACGCTCCCGCTGATCTGCCCAATGTGTCAGGCACAGATGCGCATCATCGCCTTTATCACCGATGCCAGTACCGTGCGGAAGATTCTCGATCACATCGGTGAATCGGTGCAGCCACCGAGAATCGCCCCGGCGCGCGGGCCACCGCTGTGGGAACTCGAACAGGCGCATCGGCATCAGGCGGGCAACGATCCTCAATGGGATTCGGCGGCTCAGCCAGAACCGGAGTTCGAGTTCGATCAGCGGGTTGCTTGGTGAGAGGTGCGAAATGAGAAATGTGTCTCGTTCGGGAACGTTCGTGCCAACGATCTAATGCGCCTCATGCTTCGGGTGTTTTGGGGTGATGATGCGGCAAATTTTTGCCATAGGGGCGGGAAATTTCACAAGTGTGTGGGGTGAAATCGGACTATTGAGGATTCCGGCGCGAGTTTAATTTGACTTGTGCGCTTGGATTTCTATCCTTTTTCCTATCCTTTCCTTTGGACGAGGCACTGGCTCGTCCCATGGGCCGCGCGCTATTTGACTTGGATTAACCGAGCATGCGCATTTAACTTCTTTGGATGATGTTGTATGCTCCAGACGTTCACCAATTTATCCGGCCACCCGTTTATCCATGACTCGCGCAGAACTCATCGCAAGACTTGCCGACCGGCATCCGCATCTGTCCCTTAAAGATGTCGACTTTGCGGTAAGACTGATGCTGGACAATATCTCCAATGCCTTGGTTCGCGGTCAGCGTATCGAATTCCGTGACTTTGGTAGCTTTGAGCTCAGATATCGACCACCCCGTAACGGGCGCAATCCAAAAACAGGCGGCAAGGTACAGATTCCCGCCAAACACGTTCCGCGCTTCAAGCCGGGTAAAGAATTGCGCGAGCGGGTGGAAAATAAGATGAACCGAACTTTGAGGGAGTGTCTTCCGTGAGTGATTATCCGAAATTCGTACTCAACCGCTCGGTTGTGATGCTGGTTTACAAACAACCTTTTCTCGATTGGCTGAACATTGCCGATCCGAACCCTTTGCCCATGACATTGGAAGACTTACAGGATGACAATGATACCTTTTTGATTCCGCAATTCGATGATCTACGGGATTCCATAACATGGGTGGAGAAACGCTGGCAGATCGTAAGCGAGCCACGAACTCCAGCCTGTTCAGGCCACCATTTCGCTGGTTAAATCCATGGCATGCAAATTCCACGGCAGCAGTGCTTCAAATTCTTCCA
>JABEVF010000130.1 GCA_013043965.1 Gallionella sp.
AGTCTTCAGAACCTTGATCTTGCCAGCAATGGCGGCCCACTTCTACCGCTTTCTAGCTCATAAATTCAACTCGTACACAGAGTTTTGCAAGAGGCTCTTTAGAGATGCCATTTTGTGAACTCGCGGTTAGCTCACCATATTTCACCCACCCCCACCCCTTAGGCAGTTCGGGCAATTCGGTCAGTTCTTCGGCAGTGAGCGGCGGCAGGGGTTTCGGGACTTTGGGTTTGCTGCCTTGTTTTTCGGAGGCCTCCCACTCGGCAAGTTGTTGCTGGTAGCGTTGCGCGCGTTCTTGCTGGATGCGCTTGAGCAAGGCATCGGCGGTTTCGAGTTTGTCCTGATTCTCCGCGCGCCACTGCGCGGTGAGCTTGCCCTCGAAGGCGTGTTTCAGCAGGGCCTGGCGATATACCTTGAGCTGCGCGCGGGCGGTCTTCAGGTTTTCGATGCCTTTGTCCAGCTCGGAAAACAGCTCCTCGATTTTGGCGACGATGCGGTGTTGTTCGTTTGTGGGAGGTAGCGGAATTTTCGACTTCACCAGATGCTGATAATGCCGAGCATAACCATGATTGGCTAAGTGAGTGGCAATATGGCGAGTGAAGTATTCGAGTAGCCTTGGATTGTAAAAATACTGCGGCTGCAAAACTTTGATGCCATCCGCACCAGGTGCAAAAGGTTGATTAACGAATTTTACGACCCGCGTGTGATCGCCAAATACAAGAACGGGCAGCTCACAATCGACCAGCTTTTCTTTCTTGTCGGAATACCCGCCGATGTAATCCTGCCCTTGGTCAAAGACAGGATAAGCTCCTTCACTCAGATACTCTTTTTGTGGAATTTTTTTATCTGTGATGGTGATGTTAATAACGGCATCGCTTAGAGCAATAGCTGCCCATGATTCTGGCAACTCACTCATCACGCCACCAGCACTTCATTCAATTCATCCAGCAGCGGTTCCATCTTCGCGCCAAACAACTGATACATCCTGCCCAGCCCGCCCTGTCCGTCGAACGGCGACATTTCCAGATCGTCGCGCTCGATGTGGAAGGAGTTGGCCACGTGGTCGCGCACCATGCGCAGCCAGTCCATCTGTTCTTCGTTGAACTTATTACCGTCGCCGGAGTGGTGTTTCATGATCCAGTTTCTAAAATTGCGGCGCACTGTCACATCAAAGTCGGTCAGTGTTTCATCCATGCCGCACACGCGGCGGATCAGCGTGACCAGCGCGGCGAGTTCCTTTACCGGCTGCGCGCCTTGGTAATCGTCCAGCCTGCGGTAGGCATGCCACACATACAGCGGGGCGAGTTTAGGCTTGTCGGTTTTGAGTTTGTCCAGCACTTGGCGGATCAGGTCGTAGCTGAGTTCGCGCCTTCGATACGGCTGGCTGAAGAAGATCGTGAGCGCGGCGATGTTGTCCTGATTTGCTTTCAGGTAAGCGGCGAATTCATCGGCGATGGCTTGCGCGTTGCTGGCGATGTTCTTTTCCCAGCCCGCTCCCAGCACGGTGTCGAGGGTGTCGTGGTCTATGGTTTGTTCCTTGTCCTGGCGGATGGTGTCGAGCAGCTCCACCAGTTCGCCATTCAGTACGCTGGCCACCTCCTTCACCAGTTGCTGTTGAGCCTGTGATCGCTTGTCGTCGCCGGGGTCGCTGCCTATGGGTTGCTTTGCCAGTTCCAGCGCACGGGCTTCGATGTTGTCGGCATCAATCGCGCCAAACAGTCTGCCCACCAGCTGATTCAGCTCCAGCCCGCCAGCGGCTACACGAATGCGACGCTGGTCGTCGGCATCCAGTTGTTTGTTGAGCCGCGCCAGACGGCCGGCCAGCGAGCTCACCGTGTCTTCATCTGTGGCGCCCATCATCACGCTCATCGCCAAGTCTTTCAGCGGCACAGTGGGTTTGGTGATGAGGGGCTGGCTGGCGGTCTTGAGCGATTTGGTGACGCCGATGGCATCGACGATGACATAGTGGGTCTTGGCGCTGACGGCGGAGGGAGTCACTTTTCTCAGGTCGTCGATATCCAGCGTGCGCGTGCCACGGCCTTTCATCTGCTCGAAGTAGTTGCGGCTTTTCACGTCGCGCATGAACAGCAGGCACTCCAGCGGCTTCACGTCGGTGCCGGTGGCGATCATATCCACAGTGACGGCGATGCGCGGGAAATACTCGTTGCGGAATTGCTGTAACACCGACTTGGGGTCTTCTTCAGTCTTGTAGGTAAGCTTTTTGCAGAAGGCGTTGCCCTCGCCAAACTCCTCGCGCACGGTCTGGATGATGTCGTCGGCGTGACTGTCGGTCTTGGCGAAGATCAGCGTCTTGGGCACTTCTTTGCGACCGGGGAACATCTCCGGCAGCTTGTCGCGGAAGGTGCGGATAACGGTGCGGATTTGATCCGGGTTGACGATGTTGCGATCGAGCTGGGTGGCGGAATAGGCTTCGTCTTCGTCCTGCATTTCCCAGCGCTTCTTGCGCGTGAGCTTTTCGCGCCGCTCTACTTGTTGTTTGGCGCTGATTTGTGCGCCTTGCTGGGTGATCTGCGTTTCGATCACATAGACTTCATTGCCAACGTTGACGCCATCGGCCACGGCTTTTTCGTGGCTGTAATCGCTGACCACATTCTTCCTGAAGAAGCCGTAGGTGCGGTTGTCCGGCGTGGCGGTGAGGCCGATCAGGCTGGCATCGAAATAATCGATCACCTGTTGCCACAGGTTGTAGATGGAGCGGTGGCATTCGTCGATGAAAATGAAATCGAAAAACTCCGGCGGGACTTTTTCGTTATAGACCACCGGCATCGGAGCTTTCGGAAGCTTCAATTCCGCCGGATTGATCTCCTCAAAGGCTTCGTCGAGCGGTGTCTCCTTGAGTATCGAATACAGTCTCTGGATGGTGCTGATGCACACCTGGCTGTCCTTGGCGACGAACGAGGACTTGAGCCGCTGCACGTTATACAACTCGGTGAACTTGCGGTTATCGTCGAGCGGCACGTAGGACATCATTTCCTGCTCGGCCTGCTCGCCAAGGTTTTTGGTGTCCACCAGAAACAGGATGCGCTTGCCCTGCGCATATTTCAGCAAACGATAGATGGAGGTAATCGCGGTATAAGTCTTGCCCGCGCCGGTCGCCATCTGGATCAGGGCGCGCGGGCGGTCGGCCTTGAACGAGGCTTCCAGATTGGTGATGGCGATTTCTTGGCAATCGCGTAGACGCAATTCTTTTGCGGGCAGGCGGTTCGGATTCAATGGCGGAATATGGTGCAGGCGTGCGCGCAGCGACTCGCCTTGGACCAGCCATTCCTTGAGCGTTTCCGGGCGGTGGAAATTGAACACCTCGCGCGAGCGCGGCTTGGGGTCGCGGCCATCGGTGAAGCGGGTGATGATGCTGGTGCTCTCATAAAGAAATGGCAGCGGTTCCTTGTTGTTGATCCACTTGAGCTTGGCCTTGGCGTAACCTTCCGTTTGTGTTTCAACATCGGTGATCTTGTGGCCGAGGTCTTCGCGCTTGGCCTCGATCACGCCCACCGTTTTTTTGTCCACGAACAACACATAGTCCGCCGGGCCGGCATCGGTCTGATATTCGCGCACGGCCTGACCCGACCCGGCATTCAGATCTATCTTCTTGGCGGACTGAACGACCCAGCCCGCCTGCTTGAGCAGCGCGTCTATGGTGTCGCGGGCTTTTTGTTCGGGGTTCTGGTTCTCGGTCATTAACGGACGAGCACAGGGCAGATAATGGCAACATGCGAATGATATAAGAACCAAAGCTGATAAAGTTAAAAACTAACCAGATTGGATAACCACAAAATCGCAGTTTCTTAGACAAATTCCTCAAAAATATCCGAAACAATAAAAAACCCCAGCAGAGCTGGGGTCCGAGACTACTTGTTTCGATGTTCCAAAAATGGAAAATTAAAACGGAATATCATCATCAAAGTTGTCAAAGCTGCTCTTGGCAGCTGGCGCGGGCTTAGCGGCCGGTGCGGCAGAGCGGGCCGGAGCGGAGCGGCTGGGTTCGGCCTGTTGGTTCTCAACCACCTCAAAACTGCCGCCACCGGCAGGTTTGCCGCCCAGCATGGTCATTTCGTTGACGATGATCTCGGTGCTGTATTTTTCCACGCCCGCCTTATCGGTGTACTTGCGAGTTTGCAGCTTGCCTTCGACATAGATCATCGAGCCTTTTTTCAGATACTCGCCCGCGATCTCGGCCAAGCGGCGATAGAAAACCAGATTGTGCCACTCGGTTTTTTCCTGCTTCTCGCCGGACTTGTCTTTCCAAGTTTCGCTGGTGGCCAGACCCACGTTGGTCACGGCTTCGCCGTTGGTCATGTAACGGGTTTCCGGGTCTTTGCCCAAACGACCGATCAAGATTACTTTGTTCACCGACATGTCATGCTCCCTATCAAAGTTGTATGTTTTTCCACGATTGTTCCCTCCTCATTTGGGATTAGGCGGGAGCTTTCACAAGTTGCGCTACCGCTGCCGCATCGAATCCCCGCATATCCACTTTGAGACACGCGACTCCTTCGCCCGCCAGCACCAACACTTCGCGCACACCATCCACTTGTTGCAGGCGTTGTTGCAACTGCATTCCTTGTGCGTCACTCAACACATCCAGATGATACAGCTTGGTGCTTACCGCTTGCGGGGGCTGCATGGTGCCGGCCACCAGCAACCAGGTCGCCAGCAAAATCATACTAAAAATAAACACCGAGTTGCCACCGAATTGCTGCATCAGTATGCCGCCCATCACCGCGCCGAAGAACGCGCCCAGAAATTGCACGCTGCTGTATACACCCATCGCCGTGCCTTTGGCGGCCAGCGGCGCGATCTTGCTGATGAGTGAAGGCAGCGTCGCTTCCAACACATTAAACGCGGTAAAGAACACCAGCAAGGCGGCAGCGACCGCCCACAGACTATGCTGTCCCACCATCAGCAAGGCTTGCGCGCACAAAGCCAGGAATACGGCGAGCATGAACACCTGCTTCATCTTGGCTTTTTTCTCGGCGATGATAATCGGCGGAACCATCAGCACAAACGCGATCAACATCACCGGCAAATATATCTTCCAATGCTGCGCGACCGCCAACCCGTTGGCTTGCAGCACGAACGGCACTTGTATGAACACAGACATCAAAATCGCGTGCAACGAGAAGATACCAAAGTTTAAACGCAGCAGATCTTTGTTGCGCAACACCTCGGCAAACTTGCTGCCACTGGCCTCCGTGTCGCTATGGAAACGGGTGATCGCCGGGTTCGGAATCATGAAGCGCACCACGAACATCGCAACAAAAGCCAACACACCCGTCAACGCGAAGATGCCCGGCACCCCCATAAAACCACTCAACAGCGGCGACAAAATCAGCGAGATCGAGAAGGTCAAGCCGATAGTTATGCCTATCATCGCCATCGCCTTGGTGCGCACTTCCTCGCGGGTAAGGTCAGCCGTCAACGCCATCACTGCCGCGTTGATCGCCCCCGCGCCCTGGATCGCGCGGCCGATAATCACCCAGTAAATATTGTCCGCCGATGCCGCGACAAAACTGCCGATGGCGAAGATCACCAAGCCCGCGTAAATAACCGGTTTTCGGCCATATCGATCCGACAACCAACCGGCGGGAATCTGCAAGATCGCCTGTGTCAAACCGTAGGCACCTAGGGCCAACCCCATCAGCATGCGGTTCTCGCCGCCGGGCAAATGTTCCGCATACAAAGCGAAGATCGGCAGAATGATGAACAAGCCCAACATGCGCAGCCCATAGATACCCGCCAAACCAAAGCTGGCCCGCTTCTCAGCGGGATTCATAACAAAAGAAACAACAGACATAACAGGGATAAATCGAATTTCAGAAGGCGCGTATCTTAACAGGTCAGTTAATCGGCTGATAGGCGGCCGCTCACGAATGAGGCAATAAATGCAGTCTATGTCACGACAGGCTCAACACGAACGGCCTATATCCTACGCGTTATCCATATACATTAGGTTTGGGAAAGCACCAAAACTCGCGTATATTTGCGGGTTGTTTTCACCCTCGACTGGTCAGCATGGAATACATCAAAATTCGCGGGGCGCGCACCCATAATCTGAAGAATATCAGTCTCGATCTGCCGCGCCACAAGCTGGTGGTTATCACCGGGTTGTCTGGTTCGGGTAAGTCTTCACTGGCGTTTGACACCTTGTACGCCGAGGGACAGCGGCGTTATGTGGAATCGCTGTCGGCTTATGCGCGGCAGTTCTTGCAGTTGATGGAGAAGCCAGATGTCGATTTGATCGAGGGCCTGTCTCCCGCCATCGCCATCGAGCAAAAAGCCACGTCGCACAATCCGCGCTCCACGGTCGGCACGGTCACCGAGATACACGATTACCTGCGTCTGCTGTTCGCGCGCGCGGGTGATCCGTATTGCCCGCAGCACGATCTGGTATTGCAGGCGCAGTCTGTGGGACAGATGGTGGATCATGTGCTGGCCTTGCCGGAAGGCACCAAGGTAATGATCTTGTCGCCGCTGGTGGTAGAGCGCAAAGGCGAGCAGCTGGATCTGTTCGACGAGCTGCGCGCGCAGGGTTTCACGCGCTTGCGCATCAACGGCGCGGTATATGAGATCGACCAGTTACCGGCCTTGCAGAAAACCAAGAAGCACACCGTCGAAATCGTGGTGGACAGGCTGAAAGCCAATGTGGAATCCAAACAGCGGCTGGCGGAATCATTCGAGACAGCGTTGCGTCATGCCGATGGTCGCGCGGTCGCCGTGGAAATGGATAGCGGTCGCGAGCATATGTTTTCGGCAAAGTTCGCCTGCTCGATCTGCAACTACTCTCTACCCGAACTCGAACCGCGTTTGTTCTCGTTCAACAGCCCGATGGGCGCATGTCCGAAGTGCGACGGCCTGGGCAACATCAGTTTCTTCGATCCCAAACGCATCGTCGCATTCCCCACCCTGTCGTTGAGTTCCGGCGCGATCAAAGGCTGGGACAGACGCAACCAGTTCTATCACCAGCTGCTCGCCAGCCTCGCCAAGCATTACGACTTCGACCTTGAACAATCGTATGAAAGTCTGCCGGAAAAAATCCAGCAGGTGCTGTTGTACGGTAGCGGAAAAGAAGAGATCGCGTTTCAATATCTCAATGAGCGCGGCAAACCGATGCTGCGCGAACACGCCTTTGAGGGCATCGTAAATAATCTGGAACGCCGTTATAAAGAAACGGATTCACCCACCGTGCGCGAGGAGTTGGCGAAATATCTGAATGGCTGCATCTGCCCGGAATGCAAAGGCACGCGGCTGCGGGTGGAGGCGCGCCATGTACGCATCGCCGACAAGCACATATACGAAATCAACGCGCTGCCGTTAAGGTTAGCGCTGTCCTTCTTCAAAGGCTTGACACTGCAAGGCAACAAAGCCGCCATCGCGGAAAAAATCGTGCAGGAAATCGCCAACCGCCTGACCTTTCTGAATAATGTCGGGCTGGACTATCTGTCGCTGGAACGCTCTGCCGAAACGTTATCTGGCGGCGAGTCGCAACGCATCCGCCTGGCTTCGCAGATCGGCTCCGGCTTGACCGGCGTGATGTATGTGCTGGACGAACCTTCTATCGGGCTGCACCAGCGCGATAACGACCGTTTGCTGGACACGCTGAAGATGCTGCGCGACATGGGTAACAGCGTGATCGTGGTGGAGCATGACGAGGATGCGATACGCCATGCCGACTACGTGGTGGACATGGGCCCGGGTGCGGGCGAACACGGCGGGATGATCGTGGCGCAAGGCACGCCGCAAGAAGTTTGCGCCAACCTGCAATCGCTCACCGGCGATTATCTGATGGGCCGCCGCACGATTCCGATGCCGGACAAGATGCTCACCCCGGATGCGGGGCGCATGCTCGTCATCACCGGAGCGTGCGGCAATAATCTCAAGGATGTCACGCTGAACTTGCCGGTCGGCTTATTGATTTGCGTCACCGGCGTTTCCGGCTCGGGAAAATCCACGCTGATCAACGACACGCTATATCCCGCCGTGTCGCAACACTTGTACGCCAGCAACACCGAACCCGCGCCGCACACCGCCATCACCGGGCTGGAATTTTTCGATAAAGTCATCAACGTCGATCAATCGCCCATCGGCCGCACCCCGCGTTCCAATCCCGCCACTTACACCGGCCTGTTCACCCCTATCCGCGAACTGTTCGCGGGCGTGCCAGCGGCGCGGGAACGCGGCTACGGACCGGGACGCTTCTCCTTCAACGTAAAAGGTGGACGCTGCGAATCGTGTCAGGGCGACGGGGTAATCAAGGTCGAGATGCATTTCTTGCCGGACGTGTATGTGCCGTGCGACGTGTGCCACGGCCATCGCTACAACCGCGAGACGCTGGAAGTCCAATACAAGGGCAAGAACATCCACCAGATACTGGGCATGACGGTGGAGCAAGCGCACGAATTCTTCAAGCCCGTGCCGCTCATCGCGCGCAAACTGCAAACCTTGCTGGACGTGGGCTTGGGCTACATCACGCTGGGACAATCCGCGACCACGCTGTCCGGCGGCGAAGCGCAGCGCGTGAAGCTGTCGCTCGAACTGTCCAAACGCGACACCGGGCGCACGCTGTACATCTTGGATGAACCGACCACGGGCTTGCACTTCCACGACATCGCCCTGCTGCTCAAAGTGATCCACAAACTGCGCGACCAAGGCAACACGGTGGTGGTGATCGAACACAATCTCGATGTAATCAAAACGGCTGACTGGGTGATAGACCTCGGCCCCGAAGGCGGGGACGGCGGCGGACGCATCATCGCCGAGGGTTGTCCGCACGACCTCGCCAAGAACAAGCACAGCGTGACGGGAAGCTATTTGCAGCAGGTTCTGAACAGGTAGCTGGCGGCCACTGATGTTGCAAATATCCCCTCGCTTAGTGCTCCCCGATGCCGAGATCGAGTTGCATGCGATACGCGCACAGGGGGCGGGAGGGCAGAACGTCAACAAGGTTTCGAGCGCGATTCATCTGCGCTTCGACATCAACTGCTCATCGCTGCCGGATGACTACAAAGAAAAACTCAAGGGGTTATCGGATAGACGCATCTCCAGCGATGGCGTGATCATCATCAAGGCGCAACGCTACCGCAGCCAGGACAAGAACCGCGAGGATGCGCTGGCTCGCCTCCAGGCTTTGATTATCAGCGCGGGCATTGTTTCCAAACAACGCATGCCCACCAAGCCCACCAGGAGTTCAAAAAAAAAGCGTCTGGAAGGTAAGACAAAACGCGGAGAACTCAAAACGTTGCGCGGCAAGATTGAGGAATAAAATCGGGCAGCTACCGCGACAACGCAAGTACGCGTCTAGCGTATCCACACCGTCTTCGCATTCACGAACTCATGTATCCCAAGCTTGGATAATTCACGCCCGAAGCCCGAAACCTTCACCCCACCGAACGGCAAACGTGGATCGGATTTGACCATGCCGTTGATAAAGGTGCAGCCAGCCTGGATTTGCGCCGCCATCTGCTCGGCGCGGGTCACGTCTTTACTCCAGATTGATGAACCGAGCCCGAAGCGGGTTTCGTTCGCGATGCGCAGCGCGTCCTGTTCGCTCGCGGCACGGATCACGATCGCCACCGGACCGAATAGTTCCTCGTGGTAGGCGCGGCTTTTGGCGGTGACACGATCCAGAATCGAAGGCTGATAGAAAAATCCTTCCCGCTCTACCGGTTTGCAACCGGTCACCGCCACTGCGCCTTCTGCGATGGCATCGGTAACTTGTTCGTGCAATGAGTCACGCAGGTCGAGGCGCGCCATCGGGCCGATCTGAGTAGCATCGTTCAGCGGGTCGCCCAGCTTGAGTGACTCGATTTTGTTTTTGATCTTGCGCAGGAATTCGTCCGCAATTTGCGGTACAACGATGAAACGCTTGGCGGCGATGCACGATTGGCCGCAATTGAGGAAGCGCGAGGCCACCGCCATCTCGGTGGCGAGTTCCAGATCCGCATCGTGCAACACGATGAACGGATCGGAACCACCCAACTCCAGCACGCATTTCTTCAGATGCTGGCCGGCGCACGCCGCCACTTTTCGTCCGGTGGCTTCCGATCCGGTGAGCGTGACCGCATGCACATGCGGGCTGGCGATCACGTCGGCCACTTGTCCGGCATCGATCATCAAGGTGGTAAACAATCCTTCCGGAAAACCGCTATCGCGGAAGATCGCTTCCAGCGCAAGCGCGCACTGCGGCACATTCGCCGCATGTTTCAACACCAGCGCGTTGCCCGCCGTCAGGGCCGGGGCAGCGGCGCGAAATACTTGCCAGAAGGGAAAGTTCCACGGCATGACAGCCAGCACCACACCGAGCGGGTAATACTCGACATAGCTTTTTCCGGCATCCGATTCCACCGGCTCGGCACGCAGAAAATCTTCGCCATGTTGCGCATAGTAATCGCAGACACCGGCGCACTTTTCGACTTCGGCGCGGGCTTCGCGCAACGGCTTACCCATTTCTAAAGTGATAAGGGTCGCGTATCGGTCACGTTGTGTGTGTAAATGAATCGCCACATTACGCAGCACTTCGGCACGCCGGACTAAGGGCGTTTTCGCCCAGGTTTGCTGCGCAGTTTGGGATTTTTTCAGGGCTGATTCCAAACGACCCGCATCCCAACTGGCGTAGGTCTGAATCAGCTGATTGGTGGCCGGGTTGAGGCTCAGATAGGACATGGAGGTCATCCTTCCGGATTCTCGCAGCTCACCTAAATGGCGACACCCTTCTCGTCAAACATGCCGTCAAACAATATCGAACTCAAATATCGCTCACCGGAATCGGGCAGGATGACGACGATAGTCTTGCCG
>JABEVF010000131.1 GCA_013043965.1 Gallionella sp.
ATACGAAATCACCCCGGCAAAAGTCAGCACCACCATCAGATACAGTACCATCTGCTGATGGTTCAGTGCCCAGGCGGAAAGATTCGGGAGGCGCAGCTTGGATGTCTCCTTCGGCTCGTTCACAGCGAGCTACCACTCTCGATGGCGCGTATCTTCTCGCCCGCGTTGAGCATATGCACACCCGCGCTCACGATACGCTCGCCCGCCGCAATCCCGCTGCCGATCACCACGCCGTCATCGCGATAGCCTGCCACTTGCACGGTGCGCAGGCTGACGCTGTGATCGGGCGCGACGACCCACACCGCCGCCTTGTCGCCCTGCTGAAAAATAGCCGTCATCGGCACGATCAATTCACCACCCGCGCCGCTCTTGGCCTCACTGCGTGCGCCGGCAAATCGCACTTGAGCGGTCATCCCCAGCGGCACTTTTCCATCGGGCAGCGAAACCCGCGCCGCATAGGTGCGGCTGGCGGCATCGGCGGCGGGCGACAACTCGCGCAAGCGTCCCATCTGATGATAGTTTTCGCGGCCCTCTCCCCATAGCGTGACCTCGGCTTTCATCCCGATTTTGCAAGCCACGAACTGACTTTCCGGGATCGCGATCGCGACTTCACGCTCGCCGTCCTGCGCCAGCTTGATCACGGTCTGTCCGGCATTCACCACCTGCCCGACCTCGGCCAAGGTCGCCATCACCACGCCGTCGTGCTCCGCGACCAAAATAGTGTAAGCCGATTGATTGCGCGCCAAACCGGCTTGGGCGGACAGCGATTTGAGCGTGGCCTCTTTCGCATCCAGGGCCGATTGGCTGACGAAATTCTGGCCGCGCAGAACGCGATAGCGTTCCACCTCGGCTTGCGCCGTATGATATTGCGCATCGGCGGAGTCAGCTTGCAAGCCCTCATCCGCGCTGTCCAGACGCGCCAACACCTGCCCTGCCTTGACCGCTGCGCCGACATCCGCCAGCCGCTGGGTGATCTTGCCGCCCACGCGAAAACCCAGCGCGACTTCATGGCGCGCGCGTATCTCACCGCTATAAACATGACCGCCATCGCCCGCGACGCTCCCCACCACCCGCGTCAGCGCGGGACGCTCGGCGTTGACCGGCGGCGGTGCTTGTTTGCTGCAAGCGGAAAGCGCAAGGACAAGTGCCGCAAACAAGAGAAGTGTTTTCATGGGGGATCAGGCGGCACTTTAAGAGGACACGCAATGTAGTTTTCAAAAAAGCGTTTGTCAAACTCCGGAAGTGGCTTGCTGATGCACACTCGAAAGAAATCTCGGGAACCGTAGCGAGCGATACCGCAATCAAGTTGCGCAGCAGGTTTGCGAGGTTTCGAACCACTAGTGATAGAATCTGCCGTCATGCTCAACGACCGCGCACAACTCCTGCTCAAGACCCTGGTAGAACGCTACATCAGCGACGGCCAGCCGTTGGGTTCGCGCGCGCTGTTGCAATACTCCGGCCTGGAAGTCAGCCCCGCGACCATACGCAACGTGATGTCCGACCTGGAAGAACTGGGGCTGATCCGCAGCCCGCACATCTCGGCGGGGCGCATCCCCACCGCACTGGCGTATCGTTTGTTCATCGACACCATGCTGGTCACGCAACCGCTGGAGCAGGAGCGCTTGCAGCACATGGAACACCAGTTGCAGCCGGACAACCCGTCGCGTCTGATCGCGCAAGCGTCGAATCTGCTGTCTGAGCTGACACACTACACCGGCGTGGTCGCCACCGCGAAACGCAGCGCGATCACGGTGCGCCAGATCGAGTTTCTGCGCCTGGGCGAGAAACGCGTGCTGCTCATCATCGTGATGCCGGATGGCGAAGTGGAGAATCGCGTGCTGTCGCTGGAGCGCGATTACACCCAAGCTCAACTCACCGAGGCGGGCAACTTTCTCAACCAGCATTACATCGGTTGCAGCTTCTCGCAGATACGCGACCGGCTGCGCGGCGAATTGCAACAGCTGCACCAGGACATGAGCGCGCTGATGGCGGCGGCACTGGCGGCAGGCGATGCGGCGGAGGCCAAGCAATCCGACGATTACGTCATCAGCGGCGAACACAACTTGTTACATGTTGCAGAGTTATCCACTGACATGAACCAGTTGCGCGGCCTGTTCAACTTGTTCGAACAAAAAACCGAGCTTCTGCAGCTTTTGGAGGCGGGCCGTCGCGGGCACGGCATACGCATCTTCGTGGGCAGCGAATCAGGACTCGCCTCGCTGGAAGGATGCAGTGTCATCAGCGCGCCCTATGCCGCGGACGGACAAGTCGTCGGGACACTCGCGGTGATCGGCCCGAAGCGCATGAACTATGAGCGCATCGTCCCCATCGTCGACATCACCGCGCGGCTGCTGGGCAATGCGCTTTCCACAATCTAACACGCACTCCACCAAGGATCTTTATGGCTTACCAACCCGAACCTTCATACACGCACGGCACTCCCGAAAAGACCGGCATCCTGCTGGTCAACCTCGGCACACCCGATGCACCGACCGCTCAAGCCGTGCGCCCCTACCTCAAAGAGTTCTTGAGCGACCCGCGCGTGGTGGAAATCCCCAAACCCATCTGGTGGCTGATCCTCAACGGCATCATCCTCAACGTGCGCCCGAAGAAATCCGCCGCGAAATATGCCTCCATATGGATGAAAGAAGGCTCGCCGCTGCGTGTCTATACGGCGAAGCAAACGGCACTGTTGCAAGGCTATTTGAGCCAGCGCACCCAAGCCCCGTTCGTCGTCGATTACGCCATGAGCTACGGCAATCCGTCCATCGCCAGTGTGATGCAAAAGCTCAAGGCGCAAAATTGCACGCGCATCCTGATCGTGCCCATGTACCCGCAATACGCCGCCAGCTCGACGGCTACCGTGTTCGACCGCGTGTTCGGCGCCGTGCAAACCATGCGCAATGCCCCCGCCATCCGCACCATCAAACACTTCCATGATGATGCGGGCTACATCAAAGCCCTCGCCGCCAACGTCAACGACTACTGGATGAAGAACGGCAGACCGGAAAAACTGGTGATGAGTTTCCACGGCGTACCCAGATACACGCTGGAAAAAGGCGATCCCTACCATTGCGAATGTCACAAGACCGGACGCCTGTTGGCGGAAGAGCTGCACTTGAAGGCAGAGCAATATGTGGTGAGTTTCCAATCACGCTTCGGCAAAGCAGAGTGGATCAAACCCTACACCACCGCCACGCTGCTCGAACTCGGCAAGCACAAGACCAGGCGCGTCGACGTGGTGTGCCCGGGCTTCGTCGCCGACTGTCTGGAAACGCTGGAAGAAATCGCGATGGAAGGCAAGGAAGATTTTCTGCATGCCGGCGGCGGCGAGTATCACTACATCCCCTGCCTCAACGTGCGCGATGACTGGATGCACGCGCTGACCGACCTGGTGATGGATAATCTGCAGGGCTGGCTCAAAGAGCCGGATGCGGCTGAGTTGGAACAAGGCAGGCTGCGCGCGCTGAAGATGGGTGCGAAAAAGTGAAATCTATGCACGCGCCTTTGGTTCGTTTGTTATTCACCTAGATCGGAATCCGCGTAGGGCGGAAAAGCGTAACGCCTTCCGCCTAATGAAAAATCAACGCACCCTCCTTCGTACTTTAACAACGCTAACATCACAAGCGCAGCCTTCATGTCGGATAACGCCTACGGCTCATCCGACCTACAAAACTTCGATCATTTTCTCTCGAACTATTTTTGCAGCTTGAAGAAATGCTCGCGATAATGCTTTAGCTCTTCGATGGATTCGTAGATATCGGCCAAGGCTTCGTGTTTGCCGTGTTTCTTCACCCCCTTCGCCATGTCCGGCTTCCAGCGTTTCGCCAATTCTTTGATGGTGCTGACATCCAGATTTCGGTAGTGAAAATAGTCTTCGAACGCAGGCATGGAGCGCGCCAGGAAGCGACGATCCTGGCAGATCGAGTTGCCGCACATCGGCGAGGTCCGGGTCGGCACATGCTGCTTCATGAATTCCACCATCTGCGCCTCGACATCCGCCTCACACAGGGTCGAGGCTTTGACTTTTTCTATCAGCCCCGATTTTCCGTGCGTGGATTTGTTCCAGTTGTCCATCGCGTCCAGGACGCTATCGGGCTGATGCACCACCAGCACGGGGGCCTCGGCAACGGTTTCCAGATTGCTGTCGGTAATGACGATGGCCGCTTCGATGATACGGTCGATGTCGGGGTTGAGCCCGGTCATCTCCAAGTCTATCCAGATAAGATGATTCTGATTTTGTGCCATAATCCGCGAGTCCCAAGCAATAGAATTTAAAGATAAGATTTTTTCGGCGCGCATTGTAGCGCGCCTTTTTACGGAACCCCCAAGCTATCACATTATGACCGCCACGCAATTCTCTGTTGTTTTTACAATCGCGCTCGCCTTGTCCACGCTCGCCAAACTCTGGCTGGCGCGCCGACATCTGGCACATATCGCCGCGCATCGGGGCAGCGTGCCGGATGCGTTCGGCGCGAAGGTCACGCTCGCCGACCATCAAAAAGCCGCGGCCTACACCAGCGCGAAAACCCGTTTCGCCATGCTGGGCACGCTGTTCGATGCCGCACTGTTGCTGGCCTTCACGCTGGGTGGAGGCATACAAACGATCAGCGAGCTATGCAACGTATGGTTCAGTTCAACGCTCGTGCAAGGCACCGCGACCCTGGTCGCGGTACTACTGCTGTCATCGCTGCTGGAAGCCCCGTTCAACTGGTATCGCACCTTCGTCATTGAAGCGCGTTACGGCTTCAACAAGATGACGCTCAAGCTCTATTTTCTCGACGCGCTCAAAGGCCTGCTGATAGGCGCGATACTCGGGCTGCCGCTGCTGGTCGGGGTGTTGTGGCTGATGGAACGCATGGGTAGCTACTGGTGGCTGTATGTGTGGGGCGTATGGGTGGGTTTCAATCTGCTCATCCTGTTCATCTACCCGGCCTTCATCGCGCCGCTATTCAACAAGTTCACCCCGCTGCAAGACGACACCGTGAAGGCGCGCATCAATGCTCTGCTCGCCAAATGCGGCTTCACCAGCAGCGGCCTGTTCGTCATGGATGGCAGCAAACGCAGCGCACACGGCAACGCCTATTTCACCGGTTTCGGCAAGACCAAACGTATCGTGTTTTTCGACACCCTTCTGGAACGGCTGAGCATCAACGAAGTCGAGGCGGTATTGGCGCACGAGCTCGGCCATTTCAAACATCGCCATGTGATCAAACGCATCGCCGCCACCTTCGCGATGAGCCTGGTGTTTTTGTGGTCGCTCGCGCTGCTCATGCAAAACGGCTGGTTCTACCAGGGCCTGGGCGTAACCAGCCAATCGACGGCTGTGGCATTGCTGCTGTTTTTCATGGTGCTGCCGGTATTCAGCTTCCTGCTCAGCCCGGTGATGTCGGCCTACTCGCGCAAACACGAGTTCGAGGCGGATGCGTATGCGGCCACACAAACCGCCGCGCAGGATTTGGTGAGCGCGCTGGTAAAACTGTATCAGGACAACGCCGCCACGCTGACCCCCGATCCGCTGTATTCAAAATTTTACGACTCGCATCCGCCCGCTGCGGCGCGCATCACCCAGTTGCAAGCCCAACAAGGAAACTGAAATGAAATTCATCGCGGCCTTTATGCTGTTGTGTGTCAGTCTTGGTGCGGAAGCCGACCTTTTTCCGCAAGGCAACGCAACTACCGGACAAAAACTGTTCGCGCAACTCAGATGCGACAGTTGCCACATGAATATGTACGGCGGTGACGGCGGTGCGATCTTCACCCGCGCCAACCGCAAGGTGCATAATGCGCCGCAGCTGCTCGCACAGATCGGCGTGTGCGGCGGCAATGTCGATCAGGAATTTTCCACGCAAGAAAAGGAAAATATCGCCGCGTATCTGAATCGTTACTACAACTTCAAGTGAGCCTTGCCATGGATACTTGTGACCTGACCCGCAAACAATGCAAACCCTGTGCAGGCGGGATGCCGCCCTTGTCGCAGCCGGAGATCGACCGGTTGTTGACGCAACTGGAAGGTTGGCAGCAATACGACAGGCTGATCTGCCGGACCTACCACTTCAAGAATTATTTTCAGACCATCGCGTTCGTCAACGCGATCGCCTGGTTGTCGCACCGCGAGGATCACCATCCCGATCTGGGTGTCAGCTACAAAGAATGCCGCGTGGCCTATACGACGCACGCCATCCACGGCCTGTCCGAAAATGACTTCATCTGCGCGGCGAAGGTGGAAGCGTTGTTCAAGTCTTGAGCGTCCCATCGCACAACCCGCTGCGCGCCCAGGTCGTCGCGGCTTTCGGCCGCCAATACCTGGTCAGGCTGCCGGACAATTCATTGCTCACTTGCCTGACGCGCGGTAAAAAAAGCGATGTGGTGTGCGGCGACAATGTCGAGATACTGCGCACCGGGGATCCTTCGTCCACGCTCGGGACTAACGGACAGGCGGTGATAGAGCGCATCGCGCCACGGACTTCGCTGCTACATCGCTCCGATGCGTTCAAGCAAAAACTCATCGCCGCCAATGTCACGCAGATCGTCATCGTCGTGGCGACCGAGCCTTCATTCAGCGACGAACTGGTGGCGCGTTGCCTGGTCGCGGCTTTCGACCAGAATCTGGAAGTGCTCATCGTGCTGAACAAGTGCGATCTGTCCGCCGGCACGGCACGCGCCCAACTCGAACCGTATCGCGCCATCGGTTACCGGGTCATCGAGCTTTCAGCATTACAGGATGTGACCAAGCTGCGCGCTTTGCTGGATGGACATATCAGCGTATTGGTCGGCCAGTCTGGCATGGGAAAATCGACACTCATCAACGGGCTGCTGCCTGATGCGCAAGCCGCCACGCGTGAAATATCGACAGTGCTGGATTCCGGAAAACACACCACCACGCACGCCAAACTGTATCGCCTGAATGACACCAGCAGCGTGATCGACTGCCCCGGCGTACAGGCGTTCGGCCTGCATCACCTGAGCTTCGGTGCGATCGAACAAGGCTTCATCGAGTTCGCGCCGTATTTAGGGCAATGTCGATTCCGCGATTGCCGCCACCTGAAAGAACCCGACTGCGCGTTGCGTAACGCGGTGTCCAAGGGCGAGATCAACGCGCGAAGATTGGAGTTGTTTCTACAGATCGCGGCGAATAAAGCGTAACAGCGCCACCGACCACGGATCAAAAATTCTTATTTCGGCGCGTCTACACCCAGCTTTGCCCAACCCTCATGTCCCAGCTTTTCCATCGTGGCAATGTTGCGTTCGGGAATTAGATCGGCATCTGGGAACGCCTCCACCGCTTTATCCAGACTGGCTTCGCGCAACAAGTGCAAAGTCGGATACGGCGCGCGATTGGTGTAATTCTCGATGTCGTCCGGCTGTGTACCGGCGAACTGATACTGCGGATGGAAGCTCGCCACCTGAAACTCATCATTGAATTCCGGCTCGGCAGCCGCGATGTCGACCGTATCCAGAAAATCATTGAAGTCGAGGAAATCGCCCAACACATACGGGTGAATGAGCAGCGTGGTCTCGATCCGCTCCGCATCCGTGTCCTGCAGCAAGCGCAACTCGACCAACAAGTCCTCTAATAGCTCTTCCGGCGTAGCAGCGGCGCTGACCACATAGCGTATCTGTTTCTTCACCTGCACAGCCTTGGCGAACGGGCACAGGTTCAGGCCGATCACGGCTTTCTCCAACCAGACTTCGGTAGCGGCGATGATGGCATCGTTTTGAGTGGTCATTTTATTGCTTTCTTTATCTTCAATACGCCTGGATTGGGGAGGCGGGCTCGCGGCGGTAGCCGTGTCGTGTATTTATTTGGTAACAAAAATGCTTTATCGTCGCCTCGGGTTTGCTCGTTATAATCTTAACCTTACTCGTGCCGATGCTTAATCATTACGTGGGGATCACTATGGCAACCGTCAACAAGAAAGCAGTCACTGCAAGCAAGACCGCAACCGGTGCAGTGGCAAAAAAACCGGCCGCAAAAAAAGTTATCGCCGAAGTTAAGACTACCAAAACCGCGGTGGCCGCTGTCAAAAAGACAGCGGCTAAAACTCCGGTCTCTAAAACTCCAGTAGTCCAAGCAACAGCCAAACGCACAACCACGCCCAAAGCGCCCGTGAAACCAGCAGCCTCGCCTAAAGCCGCCACAGCAGAACCCAAAGCACCCTCCGCCAAAAAACCGGCGGCAAAAAAAACAACGGCTCCAGCATCACCGCAACAGCGCTATCACATGATCTCTACTGCGGCCTATTATCTGGCCGAACGTCGCGGATTCGCCGGCGGTTATGAGATGCAAGATTGGATTGCCGCCGAGTTAGAGATAGATGCGGGACTGAACCCCTGAGCATATCTTGCGGCGCAGCCACTCTTAACAAGGCAGGGGTGGTTCATCCATCAGCGCGATCTGCTCGCGCAATTCCAGGATGCGGTCTTGCCAATATCGCTGCGTGTTGAACCAGGGGAACGCGACGGGAAAGGCTGCATCCTCCCAACGCCTGGCAATCCATGCCGAATAGTGGACCAGCCGCAGAGTACGCAAGGCCTCGAGCAGATGCAACTCGCGCGGATTGAAATCGTAGAAATCCTCGTAACCGCTCAGCAGGTCGGTGAACTGCCGCGTCTGCTCGGCACGATCGCCGGACAGCAACATCCATAGATCCTGGATCGCGGGCCCCATGCGGCTGTCGTCAAAATCGACGAAATGCGGCCCGGTATCCGTCCATAACACGTTGCCTGCATGGCAGTCGCCATGCAGGCGCAAAGTGCCCACATGGCCCGCATGTTCGAAGCAACGCCGCACACCGTCCAGCGCGTGAGCAAGTACGCCGCGATAGACTTCAATCAGTTCCGCCGGGATGAAACCATGCGCCAGCAGGTAGGCACCGGACTCGACACCGAAAGTTTCGATGTCCAGCGTGGGCCGGTGCCGGTATGGCTCCAGCGCGCCGACAGCATGGATGCGCGCGATGAAACGCCCCAGCCATTGCAGCGTGTCCGGCCTATCCAACTCCGGCGCGCGGCCGCCTTGCTTGCGGAATAGCGCAAATCGAAATCCATTGTACAAGTGCAGCGTGCGGCCTTGGACAATCGAAGCGGGCACCACCGGAATCTCGCGTTCGGCGAGTGTAGCGATAAAACCGTGCTCTTCCAGAATAGCCGCATCTGACCAACGCGCGGCGCGATAGAACTTCGCCACGACCGGCGCGGCATCCTCGATGCCCAGCTGGTACACGCGGTTCTCATAACTATTGAGTGCGAGCAAACGCCCGTCGCCGCGCAGACCGATACTGTCCAAAGCATCGAGTACCGCGTCGGGATTGAGTGCCGTGAAAGATTGTGTATGCATGGGCGGCATTGTACTTGAGCCTGGCCCATCGCAAACTACGCCCAGCGTTAGCCCAGCAAATTCGCCAGGCTCAGCATCAGCAACAAGATCAGCCAGAACACCACCGAACGCCACACCAAGCCTATTGCGCTTTGCATGAAATCGGCATCGGCATCGTCGCCCAAGCCCAGCTCAGGCCTATCCAGCGGCACGCCGTGTTGCGGGATGACCATCCCCAAGCGCACGCCTAGCGAGCCAGCCCCGCTGGCCAATAGGATGCCGGCTTGCTTGTCTGGCCAGGCGACGGCCTGGCTGCGCCAGCAATACAGCGTGTCTTCAAAATCGCCGACGATGGCAAAGGTGATAGCGGTCAGGCGTATCGGCAGCCATTCCAGCACATCGAATGCCTGGCGCGCAAAGCCGGTGAACGCACCAAATTCGGTTTCATCCCCCCAGCGTGTGCGCAAAAACTGCCCCATGCGGTACAGCAACGCGCCCGCCGCCCCGCCCAAACCCAACACGCCGAACAGCACGAACCACACGATCACCCCGAACACTTTGCGATGCGACGCGAGCAAGGCTTCCTCGATGGACAGGCGGGCAATTTCTTCGGCATTCAATTCCTGCGCGGGCGCGTTGCGCCAGAGGGCCAACAGCCTGCGTGCCTCGTCCAGATTTTCGGCGCGCAACGCCTGATGGATATCGGTGAAGTAATGGCTGAACTGGCGAAAGCCCATGGTGAGATACAACACCAGCACGTTGAATGCCCACGCCAGGATCGGATGCGTGGCCTGCAACATCCAGTACACCGCCACCATGGCGATCAACAGCGGCAACACCGCCAACAACCAGGCGATCTTGCCGTGCTTGCGTTCGCCCGCATTAAAGTTACTCTGGAAAAAATCGACGTATCTGCTCAGCCAGCCGAACAAATACTTGCGTTGCGCAAGCGGATGGAATTGTTCCAGCGACAACGCGGCGATCAGGGCAAACAGGCTCATGGCATCGGCACAACAGCAAGAATTGAACGATGCGAAACATAGCACACAAGGCCGTTCAACTCTACCGATTCCATCCTACTGAACGGCAGCCAGCCGCCACAGCGAAGTGATCTCCGCCGCGCGCGCCGCATGCAAAGGATCACCGTCATCGGACGCCTTGGGATGATGCGGCTTGATGTCCATCCTGTCTACAACACGTAAACCCGCGGCCGCTATCCAGGCCAGCAACGCCGCGCGCGCGCGCAGCCCCAGATGTTCGGCGATGTCCGAGATGACCAACCACCCTTCGCCGCCGGGGGTGAGATGCGCGGCCAGCCCGTCAAGAAAACCGCGCAACATGCGGCTGTCCGGATCGTATATCGCATACTCGATCGCGGAGCTGGGACGGGCCGGTATCCAGGGGGGGTTGCACACGATGAGCGGCGCGCGCGCCGGGGGAAACAGATCGGCCTGCACCACGTCCACTTGCGCATCCAAACCGAGCCGGTTGAGATTCTCACGCGCACAAGCCAGGGCACGAGGGTCCTGGTCGGTAGCGACCACGCGTTTGATACCGCGCCGCACCAGCAGCGCGGCCAGCACGCCCGTTCCGGTACCTATATCGAAGGCGAGTTCGGCGGCGGGCAGAGGCGCGCTACCGACCAGTGCCAGGTATTCGCCACGCACCGGAGAGTACACACCGTAGTGCGGGTAGATGCGCTCGCCCAGGGCGGCGATCTCAACGCCTTTCTTGCGCCACTCGTGCGCGCCTATCAAACCCGACAACTCGCGCAACGAAACCACCGAAGCCTCGTCAGCCACACCGTAGACCTCGCGGCAAGCCTGCCGCACCTCGGGTGCGCGCCGCAAGGGGATGGCGTAGTCGGCATCCAGCGGAATCAGAATCGTCGCAAGCACGCGCGCGCGTTGCGCCTGCGCTTGCCGGTGCAGATTGAATGCCTCGCCAGACAAGACTGGCGCCCCTTCGGCTCGGCTCAGGGCAGGCTTGCGCGGCTTGCGATCTATGCGCCGCGACATCGCCACCAGCAGCTGCCGCGCATTCTGGAAATCGCCGCGCCACAAGAATGCCGTTCCTTCGCAAGCCAACCGGTACGCCTCATCCGCCTTCAGCGTGTCATCCGCGACCACGATTTTTTTCGGTGGCGGCAAGCCTTTTTCCGAACGCCAAAGAGCCTTGTGCACTTTGCCTGCCTCATACCATTCCATCACGCTTTGCGTTTTCACTATCGTCATTTTTCGCGCGCCAGCCACCACTCGCGTTGCTGGGTTTTATCCATGAACGTCCACGCGAGGATGCGGCTTTTCTTCTGGCCCTGCGACATTGCTATGGTGCGGTTCTCCTGCGCGCCGGAATATTTCAAGGCGCGATACACATGCGGCAAACTGGACGACTTGGAGATCAGCGTGGTAAACCACAGGCAGTTGCTGTGACCGGATATGCTCTCTTCTATGATGCGTTTTACGAACGCTGCTTCGCCACCGTCGCAGCACAGCTCCATCCCTTGACCGCCAAAGTTCAACACGGGATTCTTGTGCTTATCATTTTCCTTGCCGAGATTTTTCCATTTGCGCTGCGAGCCGTGCCTCGCCTCGGCCAACGAGGCATGGAACGGCGGATTGCACAGCGTGAGATCGAACAGTTCATCAGCTTGCGTCACACCGGCAAAGATCGCCGTGCGCGACTTCTGCAAACGCAACTCAACCGCATCGCCCAGCCGGTTCGCAGCCAAAACACCTTGTGCATTGTTCAGTGCCACCCCATCGATGTCCGTGCCGACGAACTGCCAGCCATAAGTGCGATTGCCGATGAGCGGATAGATGCAGTTCGCGCCCACGCCGACATCGAGCACGCGCACGGTTTTGCCGCGCGG
Source organism: Gallionella sp. (assembly GCA_013043965.1). GTDB lineage: Bacteria > Pseudomonadota > Gammaproteobacteria > Burkholderiales > Gallionellaceae > Gallionella. The sequence continues at coordinate 12,192 of JABEVF010000131.1, forward strand.
AATAACACCGCCGTTACTCTCTGCGAGCAGGTCGGCGAGATAGTGCAGATAATCGGCGCGACCGGGAATCGGCGGGCACAAATATTGCGCCGGTACATCCCACTCCTTGATGCCGTAATAATGAAACAACAGCGCGCGGTTGAGGGCTTTGACCGCGACCGGGTCGACAAAATCTATAGCCTCGTTGCCATACTCATTCACCGTCACAAACGCCGCCAGCTCGGGGCTTGCCGTGGCGAGTGACTTGAAATCATAACGGCCGCGGTGCAGATTGCGCGCGTGCAGGTTATCTTTTTCAGCGGGGGCGGGTATGTCCTGCGCGGTGGTGGTCAAGGCTTACAAGCTCCCCATCTTGGGCAACTCGCCCACCAACGGCGCGACATAATCCAGCCAGGCCTGCGTCACATCGTTGCCCGCCGCGTTGATGAATTCGTCTTTCATATGGGTCGCCTCGCGTGCCACCGATGCCAGCGGCGTGATGAAGCATTCGCTGGCATAAGGCGCGCTGCTCAAGCGGCGTATCGCTACCGAGCCGGGTTGCCCGGTAGCGGCGGCATGGTTCACCGCGACATCGCCGACCATGCGTGCTTCTTTGGCATCCACGCCGGAAATGACGGTCGGAAAGGAGCGCTGCAGATAGCCGAAGGTGTCGGCACGCACCCGCATTTTCTGTCCGGGAAACGCGTCTTTCACCAGGGCCGCCAGAGTATCACCCAAGGCACCGCTGCCAGACAACTGGACATTGCCGTGTGAATCTTTTTCGCTGCTGGTCGAAATCGGGTTGCCGTCCTTGTCGGAGATGCCCTCGGATGCGGCGATCACGCAGCGGCCGTATTTCGCGACCGCATCGCGCACGTCTTGCTGGAATCTTGCGATGTCGAACACGCGCTCCGGCAGATAGATCAGATGCGGGCCGTCGTCCGGCGCCTGGCGCGCCAGGGCCGATGCGGCAGTCAGGAATCCGGCACTGCGCCCCATCACCACGTTGACCTTGATGCCGGCCAGCGCGCGGTTGTCGCGGTCATCGCCCATGAAGGCCAGCGCGACGAAACGCGCGGCGGAGGCGAAGCCGGGACAGTGGTCGGTGACTTTCAGATCGTTGTCTATGGTCTTGGGTATGTGCACGGTGCAGAACTCGTAATTTGCTTCCTTGGCCATCTCGGCGATGATGTGCGCGGTCTCGGCGGAATCGTTGCCGCCGATGTAGAAGAAATAACGCACGTCGTTCTTCCTGAATACCTCGAACACTTTTTCGCACTCGGCACGACCTGGCTTGAGGCGCACCGAGCCCAGTACCGCCGCCGGAGTGGTCGCGACCAGCTCAAGCTGTTCCAGGCTCTGCGTGGTGAGGTCGATGAAGTCTTCTTTCATGATGCCGGCGATGCCGTGACGCGCGCCGAGTATGCCGGTGATGTTGGCTTGCCGGCGCGCCGCCAATACCGCGCCGACCAGCGATTGGTTGATGACCACCGTGGGGCCGCCGGATTGACCGATGACCATTTTGCCGATCAGTTTCCCTTGCGTTCCGGTGCCGGGATAAAAGTTTTTCGTAGCCATCACATCATTTCCCTGGAAAAAGTCAGTGCATTCTAACTGAACTAGACCCTGCGATATTGGCGCGTTTCGCTTATAATCACGCACCCGAATTTCCCTATATCTACCGAAAGAATGCTATGAGCTTGTTGAACGTCCGTCCCGGCAAAAAAACCCCTCACGAATGCAATGTCATCATCGAAATCCCCAAACATGCCGACCCGGTTAAATACGAAGTCGACAAAGACGCGGGCGTACTGGTGGTCGATCGCTTTATCGGCTCGCTGATGCGCTACCCGTGCAACTACGGCTTCATTCCGGAAACCATCGCGGACGACGGTGACCCGGTGGACGTTTTGGTCATCACGCCCTTCCCTATCGTGCACGGCGCGGTCATCGCCTGCCGTCCGGTGGGCATGTTGAGCATGTCCGATGAAGGCGGCGACGATGCCAAGATCATCGCGGTTCCGACCGACAAACTCACGCCGCTGTACCACAACATCAGGACCTATCAAGACTTGCCGGAAATCACGCTGGAACAGATCAAGCATTTCTTTGAGTTGTACAAAGCCCTCGAGCCCGGCAAGTGGGTCAAAATCAACGGCTGGAAGGGTATGGAAGACGCGCACGCCGAGATCAACAACGGTTTGGCGGCTTACCAGAAATCCATCGCGGCAAAATAATGACCGCGCACATCATCGACGGCAAGACCATCGCCCAGCAGGTGCGCGCCGAGTGGAAGCTGCGTGCCGACGCGCTCAAGGCACGCGGCATCACACCGGGCATGGCGGTGATTATCGTGGGCAACGATCCGGCTTCCAAGGTGTACGTAGCCAACAAAGTCAAGGCCTGCGCGGAACTGGGTCTGTATTCCATACACCGCGAATTGCCCGCCGACATTACCGAAGCGCAGTTGCTGAGCGAAATCGAGGCACTGAATAACGATCCGAAGATACACGGCATTCTGGTGCAACTGCCGCTGCCCAAACATCTGGACGCGAACCAGGTCATAGAAGCGATCAATCCCGACAAAGACGTGGATGGCTTTCATCAGAAAAACGTCGGCGCACTGGTCACGGGCGAGACGCCCTTCCCTTCCTGCACCCCTTACGGCGTGATGGTGTTGCTGGAGAAGACCGGCATCGCCATCGAGGGCAGACACGCGGTCATCGTGGGGCGCAGCAACATCGTCGGCAAACCGATGGCCCTGTTGCTGTTGCACAAAAACGCCACGGTCACGATCTGCACTTCCAAGACCGTGGACCTGGCGAAACACACCCGCGATGCCGACATCCTGGTCGCGGCAGTGGGCCGTGCGAACTTCATCACCGGAGACATGGTCAAGCCGGGTGCTACGGTCATAGACGTGGGCATCAACCGCAACAGCGATGGCAAACTGGTCGGTGACGTGGACTTTGCCAGCGTCAAAGAAGTGGCCGGCTATCTCACGCCCGTGCCCGGCGGCGTGGGCCCGATGACCATCGCCATGCTGGTGGCGAATACCGTGCGTGCGGCGGAGCGGTTATCCGGTTTCGGCAAGCAGATCGGGTGATTAGACTTCCGTGATTGTAAAATCACATAAGGAATGAAAAATGCAGCTCCACAATATCTTTCGTGTCGTCGGGCCGTTCATATCCGCCTTGGCTGTCATTGCGACCTCGGCGGCACTCGTCTTTGCGATTTACTACACCGAGCTCGGCATGCAGTGGATTACCTTTTTGGCCGGAATCCTGGTGGCGGCGATACTCGCCGAAGCAACCCGCGTGTCGCGTGCGGAATGGGTCGCGATACGCCGCACGGCGCAATTGGCGGCTACCAAGGATAAACTCGAGCGGGAAACCCGACTGCGCAAAAGTGCCGAGGAGAAGATCGCCGACATCAGCCCCAGGTTACAGTTGATCGACGAAGTCCTGCCGACCATGGTCGCGCTCGTCGATGTCGAGGGACATTGCCTGTATCACAACCGGGCATTCATGGACTGGCTGCGTCTGCAGCCCGAAAAAATCCATGGCCGACACATGCGCGAGGTGCTGGGTACCAAGGTCTACCAGGAAACGGCGACCGCCGTCCGTCAGTCGTTGAACGGGCAAGCGGTACATTATGAACGGGCACAACAGATGCCCAATGGCTCGGCCTACCGGCTATCGGTTGACCACCTCCCGCAATTTACCGAGGATGGCAAAGTGTCGGGATTCTATATGCTGATGAATGACATCACCGCACCCGGTGATGTGATGTCGGGTCAACCAGCAACGCAAAGGCCAACGCATAACGCTGCCCACCTGAATGCCTATCTTCACGATGGCAAGGCGAGCCAAGACTTGTTCGTTGCATCCTTCTCGGAACAGGTTTCAGGGCAGAAAGACGCGAACCGGATCATAGCGGCGATCGAGAAAGGCGATTTCCATTTGTTCTGCCAGCTCATCACGCCTTTGGCGACAGGCTCAGGTGCAACCGAGCACTATGAGATCCTGGTCAGGCTGGCTGAAGAAGAGGAAGGCATGATGCCACCCGGGGCGTTCTTCCCGCTTGCCGAGAAATACGGGCTCATGCCGCAACTGGACCGATGGGTCGTGCAGCATGTGACAGAATGGGTCGCGCTCCAGAACCCGCAGGGATGGCCGCAGGACGGCTCGATATTCTTCATCAACGTGTCGTCGGCCACGATAACCGACCCCGGCTTCCCGGAATTTCTGCAACTGACATTGCTGGAGCACGGCATCACAGGAGCCGCCCTGTGCTTCGAGATAACGGGGTCGGAACTTTCCGCAAGAAGTGCGGATGTTGCTGAATTCTCACGGCGGGTGCGACAGTGTGGCTGCCGTGTCGCGCTCAGCGGCTTCGGGCGCGAGCAGATTTTATTTGACCTGATACGCGGCTTTCAAGTCGATTTCCTGAAAATCGACGGCAGCATCGTTCTCAACATGCTTCGCGACCATTTGTATCTTGCCAGAGTCACAGCAATAGACCGGGTCGCCAAAAAGATCGGTGTCAGAACGATTGCGGAGCTGGTAGAGAACGAAGAAACCATCGCAAAGTTGAAAGAAATCGGCATCGATTTTGCGCAAGGTTTTGGCATCTCGCGACCGCACCCCCTGTCCATTCAAACACCCACTTCCGATACTTGAATCGTTTGGTCTGCGGCCCTTTCCCCCGACAATCGCGCATCGAACGGCAGGGATGAACAAGCCCTCTGCCGCAACCACGGTCTCGTTGTACAAAATGGACGTTGGAACAGGTTTAATTCAGCAAGGCAACTTCACGCCAAGTGATTTGCGGGAAGCGATCGGACAGGCTCAGATGAAAAAAGAAGAAACAATGATAAACAGAAACAGCACGACGAGTGCCACAACTACTTTTTTCAAAGTGTTTTCAGTTTGCTTTTTGTACTGCGCGTACCGCTCTTCATCAAGTTTGGTGGACAAAATTAACTCCTCAAATAAAAAATCCGGTTGATTTACCACCACCGTGTTGCCGTGCAATTTTTCTCAGCATCACGCGCTCTATGCATTCTTTGGCGAATTTCAATATACCGGAGTCGAATGGATTTGACCATCCGCACAGCGCATCTCATCCGACATCCCCGCCGCGCATCAGCATAATGCGTACAAAAAACTATTTTTTCTTCAGCAGTAATTTCAGGTCGGCGAAGGGATGGTGGGTTGCCGGTGCCACTTCCCTCGCACCCCGGCCCCGCACCGCCTCATCCAGTTCACGCGCATGTTCGTTGTCGTGGCAGTACACGCAGAGCAACTCCCAGTTGCTGCCATCCGCCGGGTTGTTGTCGTGGTTGTGGTCTTTGTGATGCACCGTCAACTCGCGCACGCGCACTCCCGAAAACTCGCGACCGCATCGGCCGCATATCCAGGGAAATAGTTTGAGTGCCCGCTCGCGATAGCCGGTCTCGCGCAATTCACGCTGCCTACGTGCTTCGGCGACAACGCGGTCGAGTCGCGCATGATCGGGGGCGTAAAGTTTAGTCATGGGGTGAGCCTCCAACGCGTTCAATGTACCGGAGTCGAATGAGTTTGACCATCTCTTGCCCCGACGTCAGACAAGGCAACGGTATGCTCCCGGGATTATTACTTGACCAATAAACTCAAGCTATCTAGGATAGGGATCCTCGGTCGCCCCACTCTCCCTATGCACAAACTCCATCAGTTGAACTTTGCCAACCGTTACGCGCATCTGCCGGAACATTTTTACAGCCGGGTGAATCCGACTCCGCTGCCCGCGCCTTATCTGGTCAGCTTCAATACCCATGCCGCGCGTTTGATCGACCTCGACAGTGACGAGGCGCGGCGTGCAGATTTTGCCGAGCACTTTGGCGGCAACCGTTTGCCGCCCGATGTCGAGCCGCTGGCGATGCTTTATGCCGGACACCAGTTCGGTCAGTTCGTCCCGCAGCTGGGCGACGGGCGGGCCATCTTGTTGGGCGAACTGACCAATCGCGCGGGAGAGCATTGGGAAGTACAACTCAAAGGCTCCGGGGTCACGCCCTATTCGCGCCGGGGGGATGGCCGTGCCGTGCTGCGCTCCAGCATCCGCGAATACCTGTGCTCCGAAGCCATGCATGCTCTGGGCATACCGACCAGTCGCGCCCTGTGCATCGTGGGCAGCGATGAACCCGTGTATCGCGAAACCGCCGAGACCGCGGCCGTGCTCACCCGCCTCGCCCCCTCGCATGTGCGCTTCGGCTCCTTTGAAGTGTTTTTTTATCGAGGCCAATATGAGCACATCGCCGCGCTCGCCGATTTCGTGATAGCCAGACACTATCCCGAGTTTTCGGAAGCCAGCGACAAGTACCGTTTGTTCCTCAAGGAGATCACCTCGCGTACCGCCAAGCTGATGGCCCACTGGCAAACCGTAGGGTTTTGTCACGGCGTGATGAACACCGACAACATGTCGATACTGGGGCTGACGCTGGACTACGGCCCGTTTGGCTTCATGGAAAGTTACGACCCCGGCTACATCTGCAACCACTCCGACCCGCAAGGTCGTTACGCTTACGACCAGCAGCCGCAGGTCGGCTTGTGGAATTTATCCTGTCTCGCGCAAGCCTTGTCCAGGCTGGTGAGCGAGGCGGACACGGATAAGATTCTTGAGAGCTACGCGCCCGCTTATTACCAGCACTATGTGGCCTTGATGGGAGCCAAGCTGGGGCTGCTGAATCCGACCTTGGAAGATTTTCCCTTGATAGACGGATGGCTGACCCTGCTGCAAAAGAACCAGCTCGACTACACCAACTCATTTCGCAACCTGGACAATTTTGATTCCGCTGCAAGTGCCGACAACCACGCACTGCGAGACCAGTTTATCGACCGCGAGGCATTCGATGCATGGGCGGAAAGTTATCGTGCTAGATTGGGCCGCGAAAGCGGCACGGACAGCGAGCGCAAGGCGCGCATGGATGCGGTCAATCCCAAATACATACTGCGCAACTATCTCGCGCAGGTCGCGATCGAAAAAGCAGAGAACCAGCGCGATTTTTCCGAGATCGACAGACTGCTCGCCTTGCTGAACAAGCCCTACGATGAACAGCCCGAGATGGAAGACTATGCCGCGCCGCCGCCCGAATCGGCGCGCCGCATCATGGTCAGTTGCTCGTCGTAAACGAACCCTATGTGTTACGCTTAACACCATGAAAAAATTATTCTCCGCACTCTGCGCAATCGCGCTCACCGCCTGGGTCGGCGGCTTATGGTCTGTAGGCTATCTCGCCGTGCCGGTGGTCTTCCACGCGCAACCCGACAAACAGTTGGCGGGCATGTTGGCGGGCGAGATGCTCAATGCGGTGGGCTACCTCGGACTGGTGTGCGGCGGAATGCTATTGCTAGGTGAGATTTGCACGGTAAGCTGCGGCCACACCCGAAAAATTTGGCAGGAAAAGACTTTTTGGATCATCGCCGCGATGCTGGTTTTCGGCTTGATCATCCAATTCGGTTTGTCGCCGGTGATGGCCGATCTCAAAGTTCAGGCGCGCCCTCTGGACGTGATGCTCAGCCCATTCGCGGACCGATTCAAAATGCTGCACGGGGTATCGAGTATCTTGTATCTGCTGGAAAGCTTGCTGGGTTTGTATCTGGTAACAAAATCAACAACCAGAACAAACCGCTAAGTACCTCTACGACACCGAGTCATTGATCGTCTGGGATTTACCTGGGGCCTTCGCGGGCTTGGATGCGCCACGTTGATCTGCCACCCTTAACGCTACTTTTTTCGTCAGCACCGGCACCCGCAAGCTGTGCCTGAAGCTGCCGTAGCAGCATTCGATACGGTGGGATATCTCACCGTTTTCATCTTGCTCCTGTTTGCTCTTATCCTGAAGGGAGGGCCTCCAATCTCGACATGCGGCCTTGACATCCCTCTTTTTTCATCTCAGAGATTTTCTCTTTGATCAGATACGTCGCGTCTGTTTCACTTAGAAATATTTTCTTCATGGCCCCTTGCTTGACGCCGCACCGCAAGAATTTGTCGGAGAGGGGTTATTCGGTTGAATCACTTGCATTTTTGGCACCGCAGGTTCGCGACTTGCTCGCCTGACGCGCTTCTTTGGCCAGCGCCGCCCGGAATTCTTCGAGTTTGGCGTGAAAGTCATCCGCTTCGCCGTAGGCCAAAAAATTCGCGTAGCGTGCATGAGTGCCTAGCACTTTGCGGGCATGTTTGATCGGGCAGAAATATTGCTCGGTGCGCGCGGTGATCTCTTGTGCGTAGCCCAGCAACCCGACCGCATACGAGCAATACATGCAATCCACTTTCTCGATGATGTTCAGGTAGGCCAGATGCTGGTGATCCAGCACGATGTAGTCCGCGCGCCGCACTCTGGCGACTCCGTATATCGGGAAGCAGGTCAGCTGATAAAAGCTGATGCACAGATCGAACAAGGCTAATGGGACGATCATGCCGTAGATGGCCGGGGCAGTGAGATAGTTTTGCGGGCGAACGGTCAAGAACCAATGAAAAATGCTCATTCTCGCTTTGAGATGCGCTTTCCGGATGGTTTGCTCGAAGATAATGCGCTTGCCGTCGACCAGGTAGCGTAAGTGCTCCTGCTGTTCTTCGACAGCCTTTTGCAGCTCATTTTCGAGAGCGATTATCTGGCCGACAATCTGGCGAATCCTGCTGTTCATAACAACGCTCCCCGGTGTGTGCGGACGGAATACGCATCCGTGCTTACATGAGCCACGCATCAACACAGCCTATCATGCCCTGATAGATACCGAAGCAATTATATTTAGCGATAGAGATTCGCGATCATAGTGAGATGCCGCAGCTTTTTAGTCCGAGACTTTCACCGTCAAACCCAATTCCCGAATTCGCCGCGCGAACGCTTCCAGTTTTTCTTTGGGCAAAGCACTCAAACGCGGTGCTTCGGTTTGCATCGAGGGGCGCGCCAGACCGTACAGCAACACGCCTTGCAGCGGGTGTCCCTCGCGCAGCAGCGATGCGACGAAAGCCAGATAATCTTCCTCATTTTGGATTGACGGCGGCACGCCATCGACGGCGAACCAGCAGGTTTGCAGCCAGGTCGGACACAGGGCGATGGAGGCGATGAGATGCTCGCGCACTTTGCCCATCGCGGTGTGCGTATCGTTGATGCGCCGCATCCCCGCCTCGCTCGCCCGGTCCAGCTTGAACCATACTTCGCCATTGAGTTGCGCCATGGCGCGCAAGCCTTGTTGCACCGTGTCGCGATGGATGAGGCTGCCATTGGTGATCAGCACGGTCTTCACGGTGTCGGGCAAACAAACGGAGGCGCGCACCTTGGCGACCACCGCGATGACCAGGCCGAACTCCGCGCTGCTGGTCGGTTCGCCGTTGCCCGATAGTGCGATATCGTTGATGCGCCGCATGTCTTGCGGGACGCGGCTTTGCATAAAATCGCCATGCAGCAGTTCGTGCAAGAAATCGCGCAGCTCTTGTTCCAGCCATGCCGGATCGACGGGCGGGGCGGTGCCGCGTGTCAGGTCGGGCACCTGGCAGTAGATGCAACGCCAGTTGCACGCATTGTTGGTATTGAGGTTGATGCCGACCGACACGCCACCGGCGCGGCGCGAGATGACGGGATAGACATAGCGCAAGTTCGCGCTGTCGCGGTCGTGATCGACGACGCTAAGCTTCACAGTTTTTCCCGAATGATTTTCAGTCAAGGGAGCCTCAAAAAAATTCAGATTTTTGGGATGAAGCGCAAGGAGCCGCGCAGCGAATGACGAGACATACCGTAAGGGTAGGCGAGGAATGAGCGAGCACGCAACACTGCGATTCGCCCAAAAAATGAATTTTTAGAGGCTCGGTCAAGATTTGGGCAGATATTTCGCCGGATCGACAGGCTTGCCGAGACGGCGCACTTCGAAATGCAGCTTCACTTGATCGGCATCGGTCTTGCCCATCTCGGCGATCTTCTCGCCGCGCTTGACCGACTGGCCTTCTTTGACCAGCACCTTGTCGTTGTGCGCGTAGGCGCTCAGATAAGTCTTGTTGTGTTTGATGATGATGAGCTTGCCGTAACCGCGCAGCCCGCTGCCGCTATACACCACCTTGCCGGGCGCGCTGGCCACGATGGATTGTCCCAGCTTGCCCGCGATGTCGATGCCCTTGCGGTTCGCCGCTTCGGAGAACCGCGCGATTATCTTGCCCGTGGTGGGCATGCTCCATTGCAGCGCGTCCTCCTCGGTATTGATGATGGCGCTACTATCGGCGACGGGGGCGGACTGGGGGCTCAACGGAGTCACTTCTATCGTTGCGCCTTCGACGGTATAGGTTTTTGTACTAGCGCTCTGCACCTCGTCTATCTTCGCCATCGCGGCATCGTTATAGACATATTTCACGACCTTGGGCTGATCCTTGAGCACGATCTCGAACGGCTTGGCATTCGCGGCAGGCGCGGTCTTTGCGGAAGCAGGGAATAAGCGCAACACCTGCCCGACCTGGATCACGCGGGGGTCTTTGATGCCGTTCAATTCGGCCAACTCGTGATAATCCAGGCCGTAATAAAAAGCGATGCTATACATCGTGTCGCCTTTCATCACCTGGTGCGTGGCGGGCCGCCAATCTTGTTCGCCCGCAGCTTTCATCCGCGTGGCTTCTGTGGTTGCAACACCCGGCTTGGGCGTGGTGCCCACCGGTTGAATGGCAGAACACGCGGTTAAAATAACCGCGGCCAGTAAATAGCTCAAACAACGTTGATGTGTCATACCTTCCCCACGAGTAACGGTACGAATTTTACCGGCTCCAACCTGGTTTCGCGAAACCCTTTCGCGTCCCGCTCGATCAAATAGAGGAATTGCTCCTGCATCCCTACCGGCAACACCATGCGGCCACCCACCTTCAATTGTTCGCGCAATACGGGCAACAGCGTGGGCGCGGCGGCGGCCATGATGATGCCGTCGAAAGGCGCGACTTCGGGCAGGCCCGCGCAGCCATCGGCATAACGCACCGTGACGTTGCGCAATTTCATCTCGCGCAACTGTTTTTTGGCGCGCTCGTACAAGGGTGCGATGCGTTCCATGCTGTATACCTCGGCGGCGACTTGCGCCAACACCGCGGCCTGATAACCGCAGCCCGTACCGATCTCAAGCACGCGGCCCAGCTGCTGGCCATTGCGCAAGATCTCTATCATGCGCGCCACGATGTAAGGCTGTGAAATGGTCTGATTGAAATTGATCGGCAGCGACACATCGTCATACGCACGACTCGCCAACGCTTCGTCGACGAACAAATGGCGCGGCACGGCAAACATCGCCGCCAGCACCGTCTCGTCTTTGATGCCCTGCTCGCGCAGCCTGTCTACCATGCGCAGCTTGGTGCGCTGCGAGGTCATGCCGATGCCGGAAGTGTTCATGCCTTCTCCATCCAGGCGCGTACCGCATCGAGTTGGCTGTATTGGGTCAGATCGATTTGCAACGGTGTGATCGAGACTTGTTGCGAGGCTAATGCGTGAAAGTCCGTGCCCTCGCCCGCGTCCTGCGCCTCGCCCGCCGCGCCCACCCAATACACCGTTTCGCCGTGCGGATTCAGTGCCTTGATGACCGGCTCGGCTTTATGCCGCTTGCCCAAACGCGTGACCACCGTGCCTTTTAATTCGTCGTGCGGCAGATCGGGCACGTTGACATTGAGCAACCAGGGCAGCCTGTGTGTCTGCCGGGAAAAACGCTGCACCAGTTCCACCGCCACTTGCGCGGCGGTCTCGTAGTGCCGCAACTCTTTACCCACCAGCGACAAAGCGATCGCCGGGATACCCAGCAAATAGCCTTCGGTCGCGGCGGCCACGGTGCCGGAATAGACCGTGTCGTCACCCATGTTCGCTCCGGCATTGATGCCCGACACCACCATGTCGGGCTGATGGTCCAGCATGCCGGTCACGGCCAGATGCACGCAGTCGGTCGGCGTGCCGTTGACGTAATAAAATCCGTTTACCGCACGACGTAACTTGAGCGGCCTATCCAAAGTCAGAGAGTTGCTCGCGCCGCTGCGATCGCGCTCCGGCGCGACCACCACGACATCGGCGATTCTGGAAAGATGGGTAGCAAGCATCGCCAGTCCCGGTGCGAAATATCCATCATCATTGCTGATTAAAATACGCATCGACGGTCAAATATAGAGTGGACTGGGAGTTTGATTTGTCTGGTCAGCGTGAGAGGATTTGAACCTCCGGCCCCTACCACCCCAAGGTAGTGCGCTACCAGGCTGCGCTACACGCTGAAGCGCGAGATTATAGCAGAGCAGCGCGGCAATACGGTTGTATTTTGTGTGTTTATCGGCACGCGCCGGATGTTTTTTATGGAAATATTTTTCCCGCAAAAAAATCGCTTGTTGCAGGGCTAGTCGACGACCGCGCCCATGCCCGCTACTCCAATCGTGAGCAGGCCCAGCAACAGGTTAACGGTCACCCAGCGTCGCACTTTTCCCAGACAGGCACTGGCCTCCTGCCAGCGCTGTTTGCTGACATGCACGCTCATCGGCACATAGCAGGCAAAAAACACATAGCCGTAGATCGCCATCATCAGCAGCGCGAGAGTCAGCATGATATGGACGTGACGCGACACATGGTCCATGCCACCGGACAAATAGATCATGAAGAAGCCTGTGACCATCAGCACCCCGACTGCGCCCCACACCCAATGAAAAAACCGCGTCAACACCGCATCCCACAGGCGCAGACGTTGAGCGGCATCCAGCACTTCGATGGCGCTGGGCCGCAGCACGGCATGGGCGAAGAACATCCCCCCTACCCAGATGAGCGCCGAAAACAAATGTAGTAGTTTGAACAATGCCATCGCAGTACCCCTATAAATATTCAGCTTGCAATACTACACGCACCGGCTTAAAACTCCGGCGATGCGCGTCCGACACACCGTGTAGCCGCAAAGCCGCAAGATGCGCGGGCGTGGGATAGCCTTTGTGGGCGGCGAAACCATATTGCGGATATCGCTGATGCAATCCCAGCATCAGTTCATCGCGCGCGGTCTTCGCCAGGATCGATGCAGCCGAGATCGCCGCTACTTTGCTATCGCCTTTCACGATGGCCTGACTGGGTATCCCGGTCTGCGGGCAATACAACCCATCGACCAATACTTGTTGCGGCGGCACCTGTAGTGCCGATACCGCACGGCGCATCGCCAGCAAAGTCGCCTGCAAGATATTGAGCTGGTCGATCTCGGCAACGCTGGCGTAAGCCACCGCCCAGGCGATCGCGCGCTCGCGTATCAGGGGCGCAAGCAAATCGCGTTGTTTCTCGGAGAGTTTTTTGGAGTCCGCCAAGCCCGCGATGGGACGTGCGGGGTCGAGTATCACGGCCGCCGCGCTGACCGGCCCCGCGAGTGGGCCGCGGCCGGCTTCGTCCACACCGCAGACCAATACGAGTTCAGTCATGCCGGTTTCAAGTAGGGCAGGATCGCCGCAGCCGCCTTTTGGGCGGTGTTGTGGCGCAGCGTGCGATGCAGCTCGGCGAACACGTCTTCTAATTCTGCGACGGCTTTTTTATCGCTGAGCAGATTCAGCATCGCCTGGCTCAGGTTTTGCGGCGTGGCATCGTGCTGCAACAGTTCCGGCACGACAAAACGCCCGCACAAGATATTCGGCAAACCGACGTAAGGCAGGTAGCCTTTTCCCTTCATCAACCACCACGTGATGGTCGGCACACGGTAAGTGATCACCATAGGGCGTTTGAGCAGCGCGCATTCCAGCGTGGCCGTTCCCGAGGCGACCAGCACCATGTCGGCGGCGATCATGGCATCTTGCGCATGGCCGAACAGCAGGGTGATGGGCAGCTGCTCACCGTCAAAATCGTACAAGGCTTGCTCGAATATCTTGCGCGTCTCACGGCTCACCAGCGGCACCAGGAAACGCGCATCGGGCAGGCGTTGCAGGATCAGCTTGGCTGTCGCGATATAGGTTTGCGCCAGATTCTTCACCTCGCTTTGCCGGCTTCCCGGCAGCAAGGCGAACACTTTGGCGGCCAAGGGGATGCGCATGGCCTCGCGCATCTCGTCGCGCTTTGGGGTATCCGGCAACATGTCGGCCAGCGGATGCCCGACAAACGTCACCGGCACACCCGCGTCCTGGTAAATCTTGGGCTCGTGCGGGAACAGGCACAGCATACGGGATACGGCACGCTTGATCTTATGGATGCGCTCGCCGCGCCAGGCCCAGATCGATGGGCTCGCATAATGTATTGTGGGTATGCCATTCTGCTTGAGCACCATCTCCAGATCGAGGTTGAAATCGGGCGCGTCTATGGCGATGAACAAATCAGGCTTGTGCGAGAGGAAATGCTTGCGCAGCTTGTTGCGTATACCGACGATCTCGCGGTAATGCCGCAACACTTCGACATAGCCGTTGACCGCCAACTTTTCCATCGGGAACAATACCTTCAGACCTGCAGATTGCATCTTGGGGCCGCCGATACCGATGAACTGCAAATCAGGGCGCGCTTCATATAAAGCGGTCATCAAATGGCTGCCCAATGCGTCACCCGATGCTTCACCCGCAACGATACCGATAACAATTTTCTTGTGTTGCATTAAATCTGCCTTAACGAACGATGCCGCGTTGTGATGTCGAGAGAAAATCAACCAGCAGTTGTAACTCGGCATGCTCGCCGACCTGCCCTTGAAGAACGAGTTTGGCCTGATCGAAACTCAAGCCGGATTTATACAAAGTCTTGTAGGCGTTTTTGATCGCCATGATAGCCGCGCCGCTAAATCCGCGCCGCTTGAGGCCTTCCGAATTGATGCCGTGCGCCTCGGCAGGATTGCCCGCGACCGTGACGTAGGGAGGCAGATCCTGAGCCAGACGGGTCTGAAAACCGGTCATCGCGTGAGCGCCGATACGCACAAATTGATGCACGCCCGAAAGCCCGCCCAGGAACACCCAATCGCCCACATGCACATGACCGCCCAAGGTTGCGCCGTTCGCCATGATGGTGTGGCTGCCGACCTGGCAATCGTGGGCGATATGCACATAAGCCATGATCCAATTGTCGTCACCGAGACGGGTTACGCCACCATCTTGCACCGTGCCCAAGTTGAATGTGCAGAATTCGCGTATGGTGTTGTTGTCGCCGATTTCCAAACGTGTCGGTTCATTCGCATATTTCTTATCCTGCGGGATCTCACCCAGAGAAGAGAACTGAAAGATGCGATTGTTTTTACCGATGCGTGTATGGCCGTTGATCACCACATGAGGCCCCACCACCGTGCCATCGGCGATCTCGACATGCTCGCCGATGAGAGTATAGGCACCGACCTCGACATCGCTGGCGAGCTTGGCGTTCGGATGAACGATTGCGGTCTGATGGATCATGCCTCGATCACTCCACTGTCTTGGAAGTACACATCAACTCGGCTTCGGCAACAAGCTGGCCATCGACCTCGGCGACCGCCTTGAATTTGAACAAGCCCCGCATGCTGCGCAACAGCGTCACTTTGAAAATAATTTGATCGCCTGCCGTCACCGGGCGCTTGAAGCGCGCGCCGTCGATACCAGCGAAGTAGTACACCGATTTCTTGGTCGGGTCTGCGACCATCGATTTGAACGACAACAGCGCGGCGACCTGTGCCATCGCCTCGATGATCAGCACGCCCGGCATCACCGGGTGATGCGGGTAATGGCCGGGAAAGAACGGCTCGTTGATCGTGACATTCTTTAACGCGACGATCTCTTTGCCCGGATCGATAGACAACACCCTATCCACCAGCAGAAAAGGATAACGGTGCGGCAGTGTTTCCATAATTTCGTGGATATTCATTTGGCCGCTCATGATGCACTTCCTTTTATTGATTTGATTTCTTGTTCCAATGTCTTGACACGCCCGACCAGATCATCGAGATGGCGCAAATGCACCGCATTCTTGCGCCATTCCCCGGTCTTCGAAAACGGGTAGATTGCGGCGTACGAGCCGGCTTCGCGTATGGATTTCCCGATCAGCGAGAACGCAGCGATCTCGACATGATCGGCAATCTGCAAATGCCCCAGGATGCCCGCGCTGCCGCCGATGCGGCAATATTTTCCTATGCTCGCACTACCTGCGATACCGACACAACCGGCGATGACGGTATGCGCGCCGATGTGCACGTTGTGTGCGATCTGGATCTGGTTATCCATCTTCACGCCGTCCTCGATGACCGTGTCGGCCAAAGCGCCGCGGTCTATCGTGGTGTTCGCGCCGATTTCCACATCGTGGCCGATCACGACCCGCCCGATCTGCGGGATCTTGATCCAGTGATCTCCGTCCATGGCAAAACCGAAACCATCCGCTCCTATCACCACACCCGCGTGGGCGATGAGCCGATCGCCCACCACGCAATCGTGGTAGATCACTACGCGCGGGTGCAACCGTGCGTGACTGCCCAGCACTACGTTCTCGCCGACCGAGCAGCCCTCCCCGATCACCGAGTGCGCGCCGATCACCGCATGCGCGCCGATCACCGCCGTGGCCGCGATACTCGCGGTCGCATCGATGCTCGCGCTCGCCGCCACCACGGCGGCAGGATGGATTCCGTGCCGGACGTCGGGCAGCGGGTTCAGCAATGCCGAGACCTTGGCGAAATAGGCATAAGGGTTACCGGAAATGATGCGCGGAATATCGGTGGCATCGGCATCCGCCTCAGACAATATCAGCGCGCCAGCCCCAGTATGCGCAAGTTGCGCGCGATATTTGCTGTTCGTCAAAAAGCTGATTTGCGTCTTGGTCGCGGCTTCCAGGGTGGCAATCTGCGTGACCGCCACGCTGCCATCGCCCACCACCCGCCCGCCCAACTGGGCGGCGATGTCGTCTAGCCGGTACGCTTTCATACACCGCATCGCTTATTTGCTGTCTTTGGTGTCTTTGCTGTCCGTGCCGTCGATTTTATCGTTTGCAAGGAACTTGATCACCTTATCCGTGATATCGATCTTGGGATTGCGGTAAACCGCCTCTTGCAAAATCAAATCGTATTTTTCCGCCGCGGCGATTTGTTGTATGGCTTTGTTGGCTTTATCCAGTACGGCAGCCAACTCTTCGTTCTTGCGCAGATTCAGGTCCTCGCGAAATTCGCGCTGCATGCGTTGCAAGTTGACATTCATACCCGTCAATTCGCGCTCTTTGTTGCGATGGTCGGCATCCGACAGCTTGTTGTTATCTTTCTCCAACAAAGCCTGCAAGTCTTTGGCTTGTTTGATGAGAGCCTTGATTTCGGCATCGCGCGCCAGGAATTCCTTCTCGATCTTTTTTTCGGCTTTGATAGCGGGCACGGACTCTCTGAGCACACGCTCGGTATCCACCACACCGACTTTAAAATCACCCGCATGTGCGAAGCCGGAACCGATCAACATCGCACAACAACCTGCCAGCCATATCGTTTTCATTTTTTACCCCTTACCTTATTAACCGACTCTAAAATTCATTCTTGGAAATCATCCTGCCCCAGATCGGTCTACTGTACCGGGCAACGCCATTGCTGCGCCAGGAATCCCCTATTCTAGCCAAATAGCCCCTAGAACATCGAACCCAGTGAAAACTGGAACTTCTGTATATTATCCTGCGGCTGGGCGTTCAACGGTTTAGCGTAGCTGATTTTTATCGGCCCCATCGGCGACAACCAAGTCAGGGCAACACCGGTCGAATAACGCATTCCCATACTACCCGGATAATACGAGGGGCCGGTCACCTCGCCCCCATCAAGAAAGACGCTCATGCGCAACGATTTCTCATTGCTACCCGGCAAAGGGGCGAACAACTCCACAGTGCCCACCGCCATACCCGTACCGCCCATCGCCAAATCCGTGTTATCGCGCGGCCCCAATGTGTTCTGATAATAACCGCGCACCGAACCCGTGCCACCCGCATAATAGTTCTTGAAGAAAGGCAGCGTCTTGCCGTCGTACCCGAAACCCGCACCGACACGGCCATTCAATAACAGTGTCACGTCCTCAGTGACAGGATGATAATACTGGTGATCGTAGTTCAACTTGTAATAGCGCATATTCAATACCGGCAGGGCAATCTCCATGTAAGCATGCTGTACCGAACCTTGGGTGGTATAGATCGCGCTGTCACGTGTATCAGAACCCCATCCTATCGTACTCAACGCAGTGGTCGCGGACGGACCAAAGGTGTTCACATAGTTTACGAATTGAATGGGGCTTAATGGCGTTAAACCGATAGAGGTGTTTTCCAGCGAAAAACCGTAACTGAGGCTTTCATCTTCCGATATCGGGACGCCGAAACGCACCCCGGCACCCACGGTGGCCGAGGTGTACGGGCTGTAAGCGTTAAAATAAGTCGTGTTGGTTTCCCGGTCGTAAACATCAAAACCGCGACTCACGCCTTCGTCGGTAAAATACGGGTTAGTGTAGGACACCGAGATGTTGCGCATGAAGATACTGGTGTTCAGCGTTGTCGACAGATTATTGCCGGTGCCAAACAAGTTCGCCTGTGTCACCCCGCCCGTCAACACGATACCTTGCCCGCTGTTCAAACCGGCACCAACTGAGAACGTTCCGGTGGACTGTTCCTTGACCAGCATATTCACGTCTACCTGGTCCTTGCTGCCTTGTACGGCGGGCGTCTCAATATTGACCTCGGAGAAAAAATTCAATCTGTCTACACGTTGCTTGGATTTTTTGATCTTATCGATATCGAACCAGGAATCTTCGACCTGGCGAAACTCGCGGCGGATGACTTCGTCCCGGGTCTTGGTGTTTCCGGACACATTGATATGCCGGACGTAAACCCGCAGCCCGGGATCGACCACAAAATCAAACGCCACCTGATGCTTTTCCTTGTCGATGTCGGGAATCGCATTCACATTCGCGAATGCATAACCATCGACTCCCAAACGCTCGCCGATCTGCTTGCTGGTATCGGTCAATGCCTTGCGCGAAAACACGTCCCCCGGCTTGATCTTCACCAGCTTCTCGACTTCCGCCTTAGGGATCAGGGTATTGCCCGACACGCCGACTTTAGATACGGTGTATTTCGGGCCTTCGCTGATATTCAGCGTGATGTAGATGTCTTTCTTGTCCGGTGTGATCGACACCTGGGTGGAATCCAGGGTGAATTCCAAATAGCCGCTATCCAAATAAAACGAGCGCAGGGTTTCCATGTCCGCCGAGAGTTTTTGCTTGGAGTATTGATCGCCGCTGCCAAAAAAGCTCCACCAGCCGGAGGGGCTGAGTTTCATCAGATCGAGCAGCTCCTTTTCCGGATATACGTGGTTACCCACGATATTGACTTGCCTGATCTTGGAAACTGGACCCTCGACAACCGTAAACACAATGGCGACGCGATTGCGCTCCAGTGGGGTTACCTTGGTCTCCACGCTGGCCGAATATTTGCCGCGCGCGACGTACTGGCGCTTCAAATCTTGCGCGGCTTTTTCCAGGGCCGATTTATCGAAAATATGCGCCTCGACCAGGCCTGCATACTTCATGTTGTCTTTGAGCTGTTCTTTGGAAAAGTCTTTCACGCCATTGACTTCAATACTCGCGATCGAAGGGCGCTCCTGAACTTTGACGATCAGCACACCCCGCTCGACCTCCAAGCGCACGTCCTTGAAGAATCCGGTACTGAACAAGGCGCGTATCGCAACCGCTGCCTGTTTATCGTCCATCGTGTCGCCCACCTTGACGGGCAAGTAACTGAACACCGTGCCAGCCTCGGTGCGCTGTATCCCTTCCACACGTATATCTTTGACCGTGAACGGCTCGATGGCAAGAGCAGAATGTAGCCCGACAGACAATACGGCGAGAAGCGAGAAGCATCCCGCGAATATCTTTTTGTTCATTGTTGTTTAACCAGAAATAAGACGATTAACGTCGTTATATAGCGCGAATACCATCAGCGTACCCAGTAGCACGATGCCAAATTTTTGGCCGATTTCCCATGCTCGTTCAGATACCGGACTACCTTTAATCAATTCGGCAACATAATACAGCAAGTGTCCGCCATCCAATAAAGGCACCGGGAGCAAATTCAACACGCCGAGACTGATGCTGATCAACGCCAAGAAACCCATATACGCCACGACTCCCATATGAGCCGACTGTCCCGCATAATCGGCGATGGTGATCGGGCCGCTCAGATTTTTCATCGACACTTCGCCCATCACCATTTTCCCCAACATCTTCAGGCTGATGACGGAAGTCTCAACAGTCTTGCGCAGCGACTGCTGCAGGGCCTCGACCGGCCCATATCTAACCTCGGTCAGCAACGCTTTCCATTCCGCCTCATCCACCTTGGGAGCCGCGCCGATCTTTCCCACCGTCTTGCGGGTGCCCGCCCCGGAGCGGTTCGGACCGGACTCCTGGGTAGGCTGGGGTATCAGCGTCACATGTTCCATCGAGCCGCCACGCCGGATATTCAGATCCACCGCTTGCCCGGGATGGCTGCGCACGATGTCAACCAACTCGTTCCAGCGTTGTATTTCCACTCCGTTTGCCTTCAACACCACATCACCTTCGCGCAAACCCGCGCGTTGCGCCACACTGCCTGCGACCAATTGACCGATGACGGGCAGCAGCACCGGCTGGTATACATGCAGACCCAGCTTGTCGAGAAACTCGCCATCCAGGTCTTTGGCTTCCACACCGGACAGGTCGAGTTGATGCGACACCGTCGTGCCACCCGCCGACAGGCCTTCGACGCTAACTACTCTTTGCTGCAGTGCCTTGTCCAACAGCTGCCAGCGCAGCTCTTGCCAACTGGGGACAGGTTCATCATCGATACGCAATATTGTTTCACCCGCCCGCAGTTGCGCGATGGCGGCCGGACTACCCGCATTCACTTCACCCAGAACAGGCTTGATGCCCGGAACGCCGTGCATGAACACGATCCAGTACAACACTATCGCCAATAGAAAGTTTGCCAGCGGCCCAGCCGCCACAATCGCCATGCGCTGCCCTATCGGCTTGCGGTTGAAGGCGTAGCCCATATCTTCGGGTGCGACCTTGCCCTCGCGCTCGTCCAGCATCTTCACGTAGCCGCCCAGCGGAATGGCCGAGAGCACCCACTCGGTATCCGAGTCGGCAAAGCGTTTTCTGTATATCACTTTGCCGAAACCCAATGAAAAACACAGCACCTTGACCCCGCAACGACGCGCCACCCAGTAATGTCCGTATTCATGGAACACCACGAGCAGCGCTATCGCGCCAATAAATGCCAATACCGTCATCATTGTCTCATCTCCCCAATTGCGCGCGGGCAGCCAAGCGCGCTTGCGCATCGGCCTCCAACACATCGTCCAGATCGTGGACTGCACATACCGGCAGCTGGTTCAGAACCGTTTCGATCACTTGCGGGATAGCCGGGAATGCGATCTGTTTATTGAGGAAGGCTTCCACCGCGACCTCGTTCGCGGCATTCAAGATCGCGGGCGCGGTGCCCGCCGCGCGCAAGGCAGCGTAAGCCAACCCCAGGCAAGGAAAACGCGCAAAGTCCGGCGCGACGAAGTCCATGCTGGCGACTTTGAGCAGATCGAGTGCCGCGACTCCCGAATCTATGCGTTCTGGATAGGCCAGCCCATAGGCGATCGGTGTGCGCATATCGGGATTGCCCAGTTGCGCAAGCACCGATCCGTCCACATACTCGACCAGCGAATGAATAACACTCTGCGGATGCACCAGCACCTGGATATCGTCGGCGCCGGCATTGAACAACCAATGCGCCTCGATCACTTCCAAACCTTTATTCATCATACTGGCGGAATCCACCGAGATCTTGCGGCCCATCACCCAGTTCGGATGCGCGCACGCTTGTTCGGGTGTGACGTTTTGCAACCCGCTCAGCGGCGTATCACGGAACGGGCCGCCCGATGCGGTAAGCAGAATGCGCCGCACGCCATGCGTTTGCATATTGCCGTCATAGCCGCGCGGCAAGGCCTGAAAGATCGCATTGTGTTCGCTGTCGATAGGCAACAATGCCGAGCCGCTGGCGCGCACCGCGTCCATGAACACGTTACCCGCCATCACCAGTGTTTCTTTGTTGGCCAGCAGGATTTTCTTACCCGCACGAGCAGCGGCCAGCGTGGGGCGCAAACCCGCCGCACCGACGATAGCCGCCATCACCGCATCGACCCCGGCGTCCACACACACTTGTTCCAGAGCATCCACACCACTGAGCACCTCGGTGTTGAGTCCGGCCGCGCGCACCCGGTCGCGCATCTCGGCGACCGCCGCCGCATCGAGCAACACCGCATATTTGGGTTGGAATCGCACGCACTGTTCAAACAACACATCCACTTGGCGATATGCCGTCAGCGCAAATACCCGGAATCGCTCGGGATGTCGCTCCACCACGTCCAGCGTGCTCGTGCCTATGCTACCTGTAGACCCCAAGATGGTTATATTTTGCATGATCGGAGCGCTGAAAAGTGACAGGGAAATGGTGAAAATTCAAAGCCAAAGCACAACCACTGGAAGCCGCACTCCGTTTCATCTTGCACAGCTCCGCCTGAATTTTTCACCGCATCACCCTAGCGCAGGAACGGCAACAAAATAGCGAGCGCGGCAAGCGGCAAGGTGGATGTCAACGCATCGATCCGGTCCAGCAAGCCGCCATGACCGGGCAATAATGTCCCGCTGTCTTTCACACCGGCTTGCCGCTTGATGGCAGACTCGAACAGATCGCCGATGACGGCCAATCCTACCCACCACCACGCCGCGAAAAGCAGAATCGGCAACACTTCGCGCTGCGAGGAATAGGGGCTGAAGCTCCAGACCAACAGCACATAACAAGACACACCCAGCATCGCGCCCGCCACCCCCTCCCAAGTCTTGCCAGGGCTGATGTTGGGCGCGAGCTTGTGCCTGCCGAATTTGCGCCCCGTAAAATAAGCCGCGATGTCTGCCATCCACACCAAACCCATCACAGACAACAGCACCCACGGGCTTGCGACGCGCAGATCCAGCATCGCCAAACCCGTGGGTATCAATACGGCCCAACCGACCAGAGCCATCAACCAGGGGCGCTCGACTTTCCATCCTATCATCAACCAAGCAGGCACAATGATCAGCCACAGCAGGGCGGAGACCGCGTACACCGACAGATGGACGGATACAAACTGTTCGCTCGTGCGGGGGACGACCCAGATCAAGACCAACATGATGAGCAATGTGATCACCCGGTAAAGGGTTGCGCCAAAGCCTTCCAGCTTGGCCAGCTTGGACCACTCCGTCGCGCCTTGCAGCACGACAAGTACGACCAACGCCGCCCAGGCCGCCATCGGCAACAAGAACAGAGCAAGCAAGAACAACACCGCCAAAACGATCGCGGTGATCACCCGTGATTTAAGCACCCGCGACTCCCTTGCCTGTCATTCCTTGCACTTGCTCGCTGGTGCGACCGAAACGCCGCTCGCGCCTTTGGTAGGAAG
Organism: Gallionella sp.; assembly: GCA_013043965.1. GTDB lineage: Bacteria > Pseudomonadota > Gammaproteobacteria > Burkholderiales > Gallionellaceae > Gallionella. The sequence continues at coordinate 35,576 of JABEVF010000131.1, forward strand.
CGACCGCTTTCTCCAATTCGGCGCGGTCAAACGCGGGCCACAACGTGTCGGTAAAGTACAACTCCGTATAAGCCAATTGCCACAACATGAAATTGCTGATGCGCTGTTCGCCACCGGTGCGTATGAACAGATCCGGCTCGGGCGCATCGCTCATGGAAAGATAGGGATGCAGGTCTTCTTCAGTGAAAGTGAGTGCCAATTCCGGATGGTGTTGCAACATCGACTGCACCGCATGCATGACGTCCCAGCGACCGCCGTAGTTGGCCGCAACGGTGAAAGTCAATCCGGTATTGGCGGCGGTAAGCTGCTCTGCATCCAGCATGCATTTTTTCAGTTCGTCATCGAATCGATTGCGGTCGCCGATGATCTTCAAACGGACATTTTCACGCTGCAAGCGGCGCGCTTCACGCTCGAGAACTTTGATGAACAGACTCATCAAAAACGAGACCTCATCGGCGGGCCGCCGCCAGTTCTCGCTGCTGAATGCGAACACCGTGAGATATTCCACACCCAAATCGCGGCAGGTCTTAACCACTTCGCGCAACGTTTCCACGCCGCGCTGATGCCCCATGACCCGAGGCATGAAACGCTGCTTCGCCCAACGCCCGTTGCCGTCCATGATCACCGCGATATGGCGCGGGACCGGAGTGACCTCGGGGATGGTGCGAGTCGAACTCGGCAGATTGGTCATATGAGGATCGAGGATAGAGGATCGAGGATTGAGTTAAAAGCGCTGCACTGTGGTTTACTCAATCCTTGCTCCTCGTTCCCGTTACACAGCCATCAGATCGGCTTCTTTAGCGGTCAACGCCTTGTCAATCTCAATGACAAAACGATCGGTCAGTTTTTGTATATCGTCCTGCATGCGACGTTCCTCGTCTTCGGCGATCTCTTTCTTCTTGAGCGCCTCTTTCAGGGTGTTGTTCGCATCACGGCGGATGTTGCGCACCGCGATCTTGGCGTTCTCACCTTCAGCCTTGACCACTTTGATCAGATCACGCCTGCGCTCTTCGGTCAGCATAGGCGTGGGCACCCGAATAATCTCGCCATTGGTGGCCGGGTTCAAACCCAGGTCCGCATCACGGATCGCGCGTTCGACCGGGCCTATCATGTGTTTTTCCCAAGGCTGCACACCGATGGTGCGCGCATCGATCAAAGTGACGTTCGCCACTTGAGTCAACAAGGTAGGGTTGCCATAGTAGTCGACCATCACATGATCCAGGATGCCGGTATGCGCACGTCCGGTGCGCACCTTGCCCAAGTCCGCTTTCAACGCGTCCAGCGACTTGTTCATTTTTTGCTCTGTCGTTTTTTTGATCTCAGCAATCATGGTTTATCTCCTGATAGCGCCCGCCAGATCTGCCGCAAAGCAGACCTATAGCGCACATGAACATTTAATCACAGCGCACCAGCGTGCCTTCGCCTTCGCCGAATACCACACGCTTGAGCGCGCCGGGCTTGAAAATACTAAACACGATGATGGGCAGCTTCTGATCGCGGCACAGGGTCAACGCAGTCGCATCCATCACTTGCAAATTTTTGCTGATCGCCTCATCAAAACTCAGGCTTTGATAGCGGATCGCATGCGGGTCTTTCTTCGGGTCCGCAGTATAAATACCGTCCACTTTAGTGGCCTTGATCACCACTTCGGCGGACATCTCCACACCGCGCAAGGCGGCAGCGGTGTCGGTGGTGAAAAACGGGCTACCGATGCCCGCCGCAAAGATCACCACCTTGCCGTCCTCCAGATAACGCAGGGCTTTGCCGCGAATGAACGGCTCGGCGACTTGTTCCAGGCTCAGCGCGGATTGCACGCGGCAATCCAGCCCCGCACGCTTCATCGCGTCTTGCAACGCCATCGAATTCATCACCGTGGCCAGCATACCCATGTAATCGGCAGTCGCCCTATCCATCCCCGCCGCAGCCGGAGCCACGCCGCGAAAGATATTGCCGCCACCGACGACCATCGCCACTTGCACGCCCATCCCGACCACTTCCGCGATCTCGGCGACGATGCGTTCGACCACCGCGCGGTTGATGCCGTAACTGTCGTCACCCATCAAGGCCTCACCGCTGAGCTTGAGCAGAATGCGTTTATAGACTGGCGTGCTCATGATGATTAAGCCTGTAAAGCCGCAACAGCTTTGGCGACTTCTTCAGCGTAGTCTTCGACCTTCTTCTCGATGCCTTCGCCGACGACGAACATTTGGAACGCGGCAACCGAGGCGCCTTTGCTCTTCAGCAACTGCTCGACCGTTTGTTTGCCATCATCTGCCTTGACGAACACCTGACCCAGCAGTGTCACCTCTTTCAGGAATTTTTGCACCGTGCCTTCAGCGATCTTGTCCAGCATCGCTTCCGGCTTGCCGGACTCCTTGGCTTTTTCGATCGCGATACGACGCTCGGTCTCGATGTCGACCGGGTTCACACCGGAGACATCGACCGCCTTGGGCTTGCTCGCCGCGATATGCATCGCGATGTCGCGACCCATGCTTTCATCTCCGCCGGTGAAGCTCACCAACTCGCCGATCTTGCTGCCGTGCAGATAACTGGACAATTTGCCGGTGCTGGTCGCATAACGCTCGAAACGGCGGATAGTGATGTTCTCGCCCAACTTGACCAGCAATGCCTTGCGGGCCTCTTCGACACTTAAAGAGCCGTTCGCGATCACCACCGCAGCCAATGCCGCCACATCGGCAGGATTGTTTTTGGCAACGGTTTCCGCAACATTCTTCGCGAACGCGACGAAATCGTCATTCTTGGCCACGAAGTCGGTTTCGCAATTCACTTCAACGACCGCGCCGGTCTTGCCATCCAAGGCGATGAACGCGCCCACCACGCCCTCGGCCGTCACACGGCTTGATGCCTTGCTGGCTTTCGCGCCGCTCTTGATGCGCATCTGCTCTTCCGCGACCTTCAGATCACCATTGGACTCAACCAGCGCTTTTTTGCATTCCATCATGCCCAGACCGGTTAACTCACGCAATTCTTTGACCATGCTTGCAGTAATCTCTGCCATTTTTTACTCCATCGACTCTGATAAAAACCTATAAAAAAAGGGGCTCGCGCCCCTTTTCGCGCCTAACTAAAACTTAAGCTGCTTGTTCCGCGACCTGCTCGACCAACTCGTTCAACGCCTGGGCACGACCTTCCAGGATTGCATCCGCAATCGCACGCGCGTACAAACGAATCGCCTGGGTCGAATCATCATTGCCCGGGATCACATAATCCACGCCCAACGGGGAGTTGTTGGTATCGACGATACCGATGACCGGGATGCCCAGCTTTTGGGCCTCAACGATGGCACCCTTCTGGTAGCCCACGTCGATCACAAACAATGCCGCCGGCAAGCCTTGCATGTCTTTGATACCACCCAGACTGCGCTCCAATTTTTCCAATTCGCGCGCCATCATCAACGCTTCCTTCTTGGAAACCTTTTCATTCGCGCCATCGGCAGTCATTTGCTCCAGCTCACGCAGACGCTTGATGGACAGCTGCACGGTTTTGTAATTGGTCAACATACCACCCAACCAACGGTGATTCACGAATGGAGAATCCGCACGCACAGCTTCTTCTTGCAAGATGTCGCGCGCCTGGCGCTTGGTGGCAACGAACAGAACCGAGCCTTTTTTCGCGGACAGCTTACGCACGAAGTTTTCCGCTTCAGCGAACATCGTGACGGTTTTTTCCAGGTTGATAATGTGGATCTTGTTGCGATGACCGAAGATGAACGGAGCCATCTTGGGATTCCAGAAACGGGTTTGGTGACCAAAATGCACACCGGCTTCCAACATTTGACGCATAGTTACAGCCATGACTTACTCCACTTTGTTAAGGGTTAATAACTACCACTCGCTAGCTTGACTCTGATGAGCACCCCAACTGGTGCGAGCGGGAAATTTGCACCGGCCTATTCCGATGCGGCGCGCATTCTATCACTAATGCCCACATCCGCTCAACCCAAACCAACGGACGTATGCCACAGACAAAAAAGGCACGTCGCCGTGCCTCTTGCAATTCGATGCCAGCGGACTCTAATCGTCTTCGCCGCCTCTTTCGCCTCTTCCTTCGCCCCGGTATCCTCCACGGTATCCGCCCCGGTATTCTCCGCCGCCATCACTCCCGACAGCGGCACCGGCAGCTCCGCCGATGGCACCGCCGATAATCGCGCCTTGCTCGCCGCCCAAACCGTAGCCAACCGCGGCGCCGGTACCGCCGCCCAGAGCTCCGCCGAGCGCGCTATTCATTTGCGGCTCGTTAACACAGGCAGTCAACAGCAACACCGCCACTAAACTTAATTTTTTCATTGTCTATCTCCTCGCCATTCAAACAACCCAATACCAAACATCCAATTTAGTCGCGCCCGTGTTCGCGGCCATGCCTGCCGCGATCCTCTTCCTCGCTGTCACGCTGGCGCACAGGTTGTATCGGCTGGACGGACGCATTGTTGTGGCCGCCTATCGCCGCACCGGTGGCACCCCCTATCGCCGCACCCATGATGGCGCCATTCTTTCCGCCCATATTCTGCCCGATAGCCGCGCCCGCACCACCGCCCAAAGCCCCACCCAATACTGCGCCTGCGTCGACGGCATACGCAGGCACACTGGCGGACAACAACAAGACGATTGCCAACGATTTTTTCATGATCTCTCCAAAGGATATTTAAGGTTCGCTGCACCGCTTAGTCAGCGAGGTGACAGTTTAGTTCCTAACGTGATGCCCGAACAAGCCCTCCATAGTTTGTCATTCATGGAAATCGCGTGATATTCTCGTCCACCTTTCAAACCGTGCAAAAAAATGTCCGTCTCTATCAAAAACCAAACCGAAATCGAAAAAATGCGCGTGGCGGGTCGCTTGACCAGCGAAGTACTGGACTATATCGGTCCTTTTGTCAAAGCGGGGGTCACTACCAACGAGCTGGACAAACTGTGCCACGACCTGATCGTGGAGGTGCAAAAAGGCATACCCGCGCCGCTGAATTACGCGCCCGGGGGACATAAACCCTACCCGAAATCGATTTGCACCTCGATAAACCACCAGATCTGTCATGGGGTGCCCAGCGACAAGGCATTGAAGAATGGCGACATCGTCAACCTGGACATTACCGTCATCAAAGACGGCTACCACGGCGATAGCAGCCGCATGTTCTATGTGGGTGAGCCGTCGATACAGGCCAGACGTTTGTGCGAAGTCACCTATCAATCGATGTGGCGCGGCATCCGTGCCGTCAAGGCCGGCGCCTATCTGGGCGATGTGGGACATGCGATCCAGAGCTTTGTCGAACCCATGGGCTACAGCGTGGTGCGCGAATTTTGCGGCCACGGCATCGGGGCTCGCTTCCACGAAGAACCGCAAGTGCTGCATTACGGTCGCCCCAAGACCGGACTCAAGCTGGAATCCGGTATGATCTTCACGATAGAACCGATGATCAACGCGGGTAAAAAAGACATCAAACAATTGGGCGATGGCTGGACCGTGGTCACCAAAGACCACAGCCTGTCCGCGCAGTATGAACACACCATACTGGTCACCGACACCGGATTTGAAGTGCTGACCGTTTCCGATGGCTGCCCTCCTCCTCCCGCCAACGTCTGACAGCACGACAGGCCGTCCGGCTATGCGGGCAAACAACGCTATCCAAGCCATGGGCCAAAACCCGATAGCCTTGCTGCGCGATGGGTTGCGTCAGGATCGGGCCGAGCTGAAAGACGCCTACTTGCGGCATGGCCAGGTGGCCAGACTGCTGGTCGCGCACAGCCGGTTGATCGATCAATACCTGCGCCGTGTTTGGGACACGCTTGCCCTGCCGGCAGATATCGCCCTGGTCGCGGTGGGCGGCTATGGGCGCGGCGAGCTATATCCCGGGTCGGACATTGATTTGCTGATACTGCTAGCCGCCGAACCCGACGCCTCGCTGCAGATCAAACTCTCGCAACTGGTCACCCAGCTCTGGGACATGGGCCTGGAAGTCGGGCACAGCATACGCACGATAGGGCAGTGCCTGGACGAGTCGGGCGACATCACGGTGCAGACCAATCTGCTCGAAGCGCGCCAGATCGCCGGCAGCAAAAACCTGTATCTGGCATTGCAAGCGGCCATCGTCGGCCATCTCGACCCCCGCGATTTTTTTATCGCCAAACTGAAGGAACAGCAACAGCGTCACGCGCGGTTCATCGAGACGGATTTCAACCTCGAACCCAATCTCAAAGAGAGCCCCGGCGGATTGCGCGATTTACATACCATCACGTGGATAGCCCGTGCGGCGGGCTTGGGCGCCACCTGGCGCGACCTGGCCCAGGCCGGCCTTATCAGTAGTACCGAGGCGCGTCAGATCGCCCGCCACGATACCCTGTTAAAGACCTTGCGCACGCGCTTGCACTATTTGGCAAAGCGGCGCGAAGACCGGCTGCTGTTCGACTTTCAGACCCAGCTTGCCGAACAGATGGGTATCACCGCTTCGGCCCATAGACGCGCCAGCGAGCATCTGATGCAGCGCTATTACAAAACCCGCAGCGCGGTGCGCCAGTTCAATACCATCCTGCTGCAAAACCTGCGCGACCACCTGTTCCGTGAGACCCTGCCACAACATGGGCTCAACGAGCGTTTCAGGGTGATAGGCACGCTGCTGGACATCCGCGATGAACAGTTGTTCGAGCACACCCCGACAGCGATCTTCGAATTGTTTTTATTGCTGCAACAGCACGCCGAACTCACCGACTTGACCGCCAAGACACTGCGCGCGGTGTGGCGGGCACGAGGCAGGGTCGATGCGGCCTTCCGGCGCGACCCGCTTAATCGCAGCCGTTTCATGGAAATCATGCGTCAACCCCAAGGGCTCGTTCATGCGCTCAGGCGCATGAACCAATACGGCATCCTGGGCCGCTATCTGCCCGCGTTCGGCCGCATCGTTGGCCAAATGCAGCACGACCTGTTCCATGTCTATACCGTCGACGAGCACATTCTGATGGTGGTGCGCAATCTGCGCCGTTTCGCCGTTGCCCAGTATGCGCATGAATACCCGCTGTGCAGCCAATTGATAGGCCAATTCGCGCGGCCAGAAGTGCTATATGTCGCGGGACTGTTCCACGACATCGCCAAAGGTCGCGGTGGCGATCATGCGCAGCTCGGCAAAAAAGACGCGCGCACCTTTTGCAAGCACCACCAGCTCAGCCGCGACGATACCGAGCTGGTCGTGTGGCTGGTTGAACAACACCTGAACCTTTCCGCGACCGCACAAAAACAAGACCTGTCCGATCCCGACGTCATCGCCAACTTCGCCGCGAAGCTCAAAAACGACCGCTATCTGGTCGCGCTGTACCTGTTGACGGTGGCCGATGTGCGCGGCACCAGCCCCAAAGTATGGAACGCCTGGAAAGCCAAACTCATGGAAGACCTGTTCCGGCTCGCGCGCCGTTATTTAAGCAACGGCAAGGCAGCCGACCGCCTGGGCGAGATACGCACAGCCGCCGCTGCCACACTCAACTTGTATGCCTTGCCAGCAGCAACCTACCAACTGCTGTGGGCGCAACTCGAAGACAGCTATTTTCTCGATCACGAGTCACAAGAGATCGCCTGGCACACACGCTTGCTGGCCTTTCACGCCAACACTGGCAAGCCCATCGTCAAAACGCGTTTGAGCCGCGTCGGTGAAGGCTTGCAGGTGCTGGTGTATTGCCGCGATCAGCGCGGTCTATTCGCGCGCATTTGTGACTTTTTCGCGCGTCTGAACTACACCATAGCCGAGGCCAAGATACACACGACCCAGCATGGCTATGCGCTGAACAGCTTTCAAATCATGCAGGCTGCGGCCAGCAACACCTCTTATCGCGACATCATGGCTTACATCGAATTCGAATTATCCCAAGAGATACAGTCGGACCAACCGCTGCACCTCGCCGCCGGTGGCCGCGTGAGCCGACAACTCAAGCACTTCCCCATAGACAACAAAGTCAATCTTGAGGCCGGCCACCGTGGGCTGTTCGTGCTGTCGTTCATCGCTGGCGACCGTCCCGGTCTTCTGGCACGCATCGCGCAGATCTTCGACCAATACCAGGTGCGCCTGCACCGCGCCAAGATCAACACGCTGGGCAGCCGCGCCGAAGACGTGTTCTGGATCAGCGGCGCGACACTGGACAGCCCAACCCAATCGGCCGCGCTGCTCACCGAATTACTCGAAAAAACTTAACGTTCATTTCACTTATAATGCCCGCCTTTGTTGCTTCATAGTATCTCGTCAATGCTGTTTTCCTCTACCCATCCCAGCCCCCGTTATAGCCAATTAAGCGGATCGGCCGACGCCCTGGCGCTGGCGCAACTCGCGACACAAAAATCCCCGCTGGCCAAAACACCAATTGTCATCATCGCCGCGAACGCGCTGGAGGCGCAGCGACTGGTGGAGGAGATACCCTTCTTCGCCCCCCTGCTGCGCGTGCATCTGCTGCCTGACTGGGAGACGCTGCCTTACGACCATTTCTCGCCGCATCAGGACCTGATCTCCGAACGCCTGGCGACACTGCACCACATCCGCAGCAACGCTTGCGATGTGGCCATCGTGCCGATCACCACCGCGCTCTATCCGTTGCCGCCGGTGGAACATCTCGCCGCTTATACTTTTTTTCTCAAACGCAAGGAAAAGCTAAATATCGCGCAACTGCGCGAACAGCTGGCCGTCGCCGGATATAACCATGTGCAGCAGGTGCTCACCCCCGGCGAATATTGCGTGCGCGGCGGCATCATCGATCTGTTCGCGATGGGCAGCGTGCTGCCCTACCGCATCGACTTGTTCGACGACGAGATCGAGACCATCGCCACCTTCGACGTGGACACGCAGCGCACGCTGTATCCGGTGCCGGAGATACGTCTGCTGCCCGCACGCGAATTCCCGTTGGATGAAAAAGGCCAGGCGACTTTCCGCCAGAACTTCCGCGACCGCTTCGAGGGTGATCCCGCCAGATCGCGCATTTACAAAGACGTGAGCAAGGGCATCGCGACTAGCGGCATTGAGTATTACCTGCCGCTATTCTTTGCAAAAACCGCGACACTGTTCGACTACCTGCCCAAACACGCCACGCTGTGCCTACATCACGACGTCGATGAGGCCATCGCCACGTTCACCAAGGATGCCGCCTCGCGCTACAAGCTGCTGCGCGGCGACCCGCAACATCCGTTGCTTGAGCCTAAAGAGTTATTTCTGGATGCGGAACAGTTTTTTATCCGGGCGAAAGAGTTTGCGCGGTTGGACATCGTCACCCATGAAACAGGCGCGACACTCACGCCCTGCCCCACCGCCACGATCCCGAATATCGCGGTAGACAGGCGCGCCGACATCCCCACGCAGGCGTTCCAAAATTTCCTGCAAGGCTACACCGGGCGCGTGCTGTTGCTCGCCGACAGCCTGGGTCGGCGCGAGATCATTTCCGGCTACCTGAAGGAATACGGCATCAATCCTGCCGTGTGCGAAGACTACGCATCTTTCCTCGCCAGCCAGGAAAAATTCATGCTCGGCGTCGCATCCGTACAGAACGGTTTCATCCTGTCCGAAGAACGGCTCGCCATCGTCACCGAGACCGAGTTGTACGCCTCGCAACCGCGCAGCCGTGCGGCGCGTGCCGCGAAAAAGAGCAACGTCGAACACATGTTGCGCGACCTGTCCGAGCTCAAAGTCGGCGACCCGGTGGTGCATGAGCAGCATGGCATCGCGCGCTATCTGGGCCTGGTGAATCTCGATCTGGGCGAAGGCGAAAACGAATTTCTGCTGCTGGAGTACGCGGGCTCCGATAAATTGTATGTGCCCGTCTCGCAACTGCATGTCATCGGCCGCTACAGCGGCGGCGCGCCGGAAACCGCGCCCTTGCACAAGCTGGGCAGCGGCGCGTGGGACAAGGCGAAACGCCGCGCCATGCAGCAAGTGCGCGACACCGCCGCCGAGCTGTTGAATATCTACGCCCAGCGCGCCACGCGCACAGGCCATGCTTTCAAACTTTCGCATCACGACTACGAAGCGTTCGCCGAAGGCTTCGGTTTCGAGGAGACACCCGACCAAGCCGCCGCCATCGAAGCCGTGCTGCTCGATATGCAATCGGGCAAACCGATGGACAGGCTGATCTGCGGCGACGTGGGTTTTGGCAAGACCGAGGTCGCGCTGCGGGCCGCTTTCGTCGCGGCGATGGAAGGCAAGCAGGTCGCGGTCCTGGTGCCCACCACCTTGCTCGCCGAGCAGCACTTCCAGAACTTCAGCAACCGCTTCGCCGACTGGCCGATCAAACTCGCCGAACTCTCGCGCTTCCGCTCCGCCAAGGAAACGACGCAAGCATTGAAAGAACTTGCCGAAGGCAAGCTGGACATCATCATAGGCACGCACAAGCTGATCCAAAAAGATGTGAAGTTCCACAACCTCGGCCTGGTCATCATGGACGAGGAGCACCGCTTCGGTGTGCAGCAAAAAGAACGCCTTAAAGCCTTGCGCGCCGAGGTCGATGTGCTGACGCTCACCGCCACACCGATCCCGCGCACGCTGGCGATGTCGCTGGAAGGGCTGCGCGACTTCTCGGTGATCGCCACCGCGCCGCAGCGTCGTTTGTCGATCAAGACCTTCGTCAGCAACACCAGCCAGGGCATCATCCGCGAGGCCGTGCTGCGCGAACTCAAACGCGGCGGGCAAGTGTATTTCCTGCACAACGAGGTCGACACCATCGCCAATATGGCGGAAAAACTGGAAGCCCTGTTGCCGGAAGCGCGCATCCGCACGGCGCACGGCCAGATGGGCGAGCGCGATCTGGAAGCGGTGATGCGCGACTTCCACCACCAGCGCTTCAACGTGCTGCTGTGCACCACCATCATCGAAACCGGCATCGACGTGCCGACCGCCAACACCATCATCATGAACCGCGCCGACCGCTTCGGCCTCGCGCAGTTGCACCAGTTGCGCGGCCGCGTCGGGCGCTCGCACCACCAGGCCTATGCCTATCTGCTGGTGGATAGCATGGAGTCCGTCACATCACAGGCGAAGAAGCGCTTGGAAGCGATACAGGCGATGGAACAACTGGGCTCCGGTTTCTACCTCGCGATACACGATCTGGAGATACGCGGCGCGGGCGAAGTGCTGGGCGAATCGCAAAGCGGCGAGATGCAGGAGATCGGTTTCAGTCTCTACAACGACATGCTGGGTGCTGCCATCGCCTCGCTCAAGCAAGGCCACGAACCGGACATGGCGCATCCGCTGGGTGTGACCACCGAGATCAATCTGCACACGCCCGCGCTGCTGCCCAACGACTATTGCGGCGACATCCACCAGCGACTGATCATCTACAAACGCTTTGCGAACTGCGCCACGCAAGCCGACCTGGACGACATGCAGCAGGAACTCATAGACCGCTTCGGCCTGCTGCCCGAACCCGCGCAGACCCTGCTCGACAGCCACCGCCTGCGCATCATGGCGAAGCCGCTAGGCATCAGCAAAGTGGACGCATCAAGCGATGCGATACAGATACAGTTCGTCCCGAACCCGCCCATCGACCCGATGAAGATCATCACGCTGATCCAAAGCCGCCGATACATCAAGATGAGCGGGCAGGACAAACTGCGCATCGATTTGAAACACGAGGATCTAAAACAACGTGTGGCGGCAATCAAGAATTTCTTTGGCGAGTTGAAGTGATAGGAGGTTCGCGATACGCTTGCTCAAAGAGATGGGATATGCTTCCACTCGTCCAGTAAACGGCTCGGGACGGCATCCTTGGGCGTGCGTATTCTTCACCATCGAGTCTGGTTCAGGTTTTATGCTTGCATCCTATGTTTGATCTGCCATGCGACGACTCAGCCAGCTTATACCGGTGGCTTATGCCTTTAGTATTTACAAGCATTAAGTTGCGTTTATCTCCGCAATGATTTCCAGCAACGCAGGCAGACGGTCGGGACTACGCATCTCAGTTGCCGCGTAGATCTCCGCCAGGCAGAGCTGCAGGCACTTTTCGTTCTTGCACCCGCCGAGTTCATCAACATATTTCTGTGACTGTGTGCCAAAGCTATCCACGCAAAAATCAATCAGCAAAAACTTGGCTTCGGAGATGGTGATGCCATCAACCAGCTGGATATTTCCGCTGGGAGCAGAGGTGGTTGCACGCGGTATAGCTGTGCCATTTACAGCAACAAATCCCTCATTCACCAGATCATTAATGGTTTCGATGATTTCATCGTGGTGATAGATTTGTTGCGTTTGAAGGATGTGTTCCATGGTTTGTGGTTTTCCCAAAACAATAAGTACGCTTCTGTGCCGGACACTAAGCTTGAAAGCTCGGTTCATGACTTCTTCCACGCCTTTGGGAGTAAGGGACAATCTAGCCGACAAATTCATATTTATCTCTCAACCATCAATTTAATGTCAGGCGAATTCAAGGATGAAGTGCAATTTTGAGTAACGCAGGTCAGGTGGGCGGGATGCGGTAGCATCCGCGCTTTTTGACCGGCCAGTCGAAATTGCAA
>JABEVF010000132.1 GCA_013043965.1 Gallionella sp.
TCTAGAATTCAAATCGTGGACACCCATGAATCTCTTGAAACCCTTATCAATGTTGACGTTGCCGCCGGCGCGTCTCAATTTAACCGGACACTAGTGATTTGGGATTGGGTTTGACCTATGCTTACTTTCAAAACGAAACCGGCTCGGGTGCGTTGACCGCATTGACTAACACCGGCAGTGCCACGCCCACGACTTTTAGCGTTGATTCCGCCTGGGGGGTATCGCCGCAGATCGGGCTGATGTACGCGATCAACGAGAAGTGGTTCACGGATTTCAATGTGACGAAAACGTTCTTGAAAACCACTGCCCATTACTCCACCGGGCAAACCATGGATATTCAATTGAATCCGATCTCCACCAGTTTGGCGGTGGGTTATCACTTTTAAGCAGCAAGGAATCGCCGTGCGATTTTCAGTACGAAACCGCGCTTGCCTAGTCTGCGCGGTTTCAATGTGCAGAGAAGGTTGTGCCACATAGAGTTTTGCGCTTCCCGGTCTTTAACTATTCCTGTCTCACCTCGAAATCATGCGTCACCGCGGCGGTTGCGCCCAGCATGATGGAGGCGGAGCAGTATTTTTCCGCCGAAAGTTTGATGGCTTTCGCGACGACTTCAGGCTGAATGTCACGGCCTGTGACGACGAAGTGCATGTGTATGGTGGTGAATACTTTAGGGTCGGTTTCGGCACGTTCGGCGGTCAGCTCCACATAGCAATTAGTCACTGCCTGACGGCTCTTTTTCAGGATGGTGATCACGTCGTAGCTGGTGCAACCGCCCGCGCCTATTAATAACATTTCCATCGGGCGCGGACCCAGGTTGCGCCCGCCTCCTGCCGGTGCGCCGTCCATCAATACCGCGTGGTTGCTTTCTGTTTCACCCAGGAAGGCGACTTGTTCCACCCATTTGACGCGTGCTTTCATAAACTTTCCTTTAGTCGATTAGTCCGTCGCGGATTTTATTCGATACCAGAGCAGGCCGACCAACTCGTGCATAAAAATGCTGCTGTCGTGCAACGATTCGGCGCGCGGAACGAATGCCATGAGGCCGGGACGGCTGAAGGTGACGAACGCCGTGGGAGCCTCGACGACGGTGAAGCCGGCCTGGCGAAACGAGCGGGCGGCACGCGGCATGTGCCATGCGTGGGTGACCAGATAGATTTTTTGGATGCCCAGCGGATGCAATATCCGATAAGAATTGCGGGCGTTTTCGGCGGTGTTGTTGGAGTCGTCTTCCGTCCAGCGTACGGCTACTTGGAACTCTTGTTCCAACACCGCGCGCATTTGTCCGGCCTCGCTGGTTTGTCCCCCGACAGGCTTGCCGCCGCTGATCAAGATGGGTTTGCCGGTTGCGCGTTGCAATTTGGCCCCGTAACGTATCCGCTGTAAGGTCAGATAACTGACCGTGTCGTTATCCGCATATTCCGGCGCATGAAAATAACTGCCGCCGCCGAGTATGACGATAGCATTGGCGTTGGTGTAGGGCTCGTGTAATGCGCTGCTGCGGGCTTCTATGGTATGCAACGCGGCTTCAGCGAAATAAGGCGTGGAGCTCAGGTAAAACAGGCCAAATAGTGCGATTAGGATAAGTCGAGCGATTTTAGGGCGGCGAAAAAAATACCAGATGCCCAGACCGAGCAGCAGCAAAAAACACAATGGAGGCAACAAAAAGGCGGCAATAAAATGGGTGGCGAGCCAGGACATGGGTTTTGGGGCAAGCAGCGAGTTGGGTGATGGGTAAGTAGGTGCGCATGGTAGCGGATTTGGCGAGCATTAGAACGGGATGTTGGCGGGTGTGGATGAGCTAAAGCCAAAAAGCGTTTGACAGGCCATGGGTGGCTGCAATAGAATGCGCGCCCTTCGAGGTTTACTTATAGAATTTTTAGGAATTGTGGCTATGAAAACATTTTCCGCTAAAGCCCAAGAAGTCCAGCACGACTGGCTTCTGGTTGACGCAGCTGACCAAGTGCTAGGCCGCTTGGCTGCACAAATCGCTTCCCGTTTGCGCGGCAAGCATAAAGCGATCTACACGCCGCACGTGGATACCGGCGATTTTGTCGTCGTGGTTAATGCCGACAAGCTGCGCGTGACGGGTAATAAGGCTGAAGCCAAGCTGTACCATCGCCACACGGGTTATCCGGGCGGCCTGTACACGACTAACTTCACCAAGATGCAAGGCCGCCATCCCAGTCGCGTTTTGGAAAAAGCCGTCAAAGGTATGTTGCCTAAGGGCCCGTTGGGCTACGCGATGTTGCGCAAGATGAAGGTGTATGCTGGTGCAGCGCATCCACACGAAGCGCAGCAACCTAAACTCATTAATTTGTTGAAGGCGTAATCATGAGCGTGACTTATAACTACGGAACGGGTCGTCGCAAAAGTGCGGTAGCTCGTGTGTTTATTAAAGCGGGTAAAGGCGATATTGTCGTGAACGACAAACCGATTGATGTGTTCTTTTCGCGTGAAACTGGCCGCATGATCGTGCGTCAGCCTTTGGTCTTGACCGAGATGATAGGCAAATTCGACATCATGGTTAACGTCGAAGGTGGCGGCGAGTCGGGTCAGGCCGGCGCGGTACGACACGGTATCACTCGCGCACTGATCGACTACAACGCCGATTTCAAGCCGGTGTTGAAGAGCGCGGGTCTGGTGACTCGTGATGCGCGTGAAGTTGAACGGAAGAAAGTCGGTCTGCGTAAGGCTCGCCGCAGGAAACAGTTCTCCAAGCGTTAATCGCTTTGGACGCAAGCAAAAGCCGCCTTCGGGCGGCTTTTGCTTTGGTGATTTGTTGTATCATATACAACGTTTTTAAACGCTGGATCGATTGAGTCTGGGTACAAGATATCGGCACACATCCGGATGGGGAAATTTGATGATTAAAGTGGGCATCGTAGGCGGTACTGGTTACACCGGCGTGGAGTTGCTGCGCTTGTTGGCCGCGCATCCGCAAGTTTCTTTGCAAGTGATCACTTCACGTGCCGACGCCGGAATGCCGGTGAGTCAGATGTTCCCCAGCTTGCGCGGCTTTGTGGATATGCCTTTTACTCATCCTGATCTGGCACATTTGGAGCAATGCGATCTGGTTTTTTTTGCGACCCCTAACGGCATTGCGATGCAGCAGGTTCGTGAGCTGCTCAATGTGGGTGTGAAGGTGATCGATCTCGCCGCCGATTTTCGTTTGCAAGATATCGCCAGTTGGGAAAAGTGGTATGGCATGACACATGCCTGCCCCGATCTGGTCGCCGAGGCCGTGTACGGCTTGCCCGAACTGAATCGCGCGCAAATCAAAACCGCGCGTTTGGTCGCCAATCCGGGTTGTTATCCGACTGCTGTGCAACTGGGTTTCATTCCTTTGTTGGAGGCTGGGGTGATTGCTGCCGACAGCTTGATCGCGGATGCGAAATCCGGTGTCTCGGGCGCGGGACGCAAGGCTGAGATCGGTTCCCTATTTGCCGAGGCGGCCGATAATTTTACGGCGTACAGAGTGGCGGGGCATCGCCACTTGCCCGAGATCATGCAGGGTTTGGCACGCGTCCAAGGGCGCGAGGTGGGGCTGACATTTGTGCCACATCTGACCCCGTTGATACGGGGTATCCATGCCACGCTATACGGCAAGCTGACACGCGATGTGGATCTGCAGGCATTGTTCGAACATCGCTATCAGCATGAAGCTTTTGTCGATGTGATGCCTGCGGGTAGTCATCCGGAAACGCGTTCGGTGCGAGGCTCGAATCAATGCCGCATCGCGGTACACCGCCCGCAAGGCGGCGATACCGTGGTGGTGTTGTCGGTGATTGATAATTTGGTCAAGGGTGCAGCGGGCCAGGCGGTGCAGAACATGAATATCATGTTCGGACTGCCGGAGGAGACGGCGTTGAATATTGTCCCGTTACTGCCATGAGTTTCCGCAAGCTCAAACGCAAATTCAGTATCGATGCGACGCAGTTGTCGGTGCGCCCGTATGTGGCTTGGTATGTGCGTTGGAGCATCTATGTTCCCTTCGTATTGGCGGCGGCGGGTTTGGCTTGGTGGGCTTACGATAGCGGCTTGGAATTCGCCGGATTTCACCGTGGGCAGACCCAGCAAGAGTTAGAAAAACTGCAAGTGCAAGTGACCTCGTTGAGTCAGGAAAATGCCGCGCTCAATAGCAAGATCGCGCAGTATGAGCAACAGATACAGATCGATCAGGCGAGTAATCAGGAAACAAGCAAGCAGCTGAAAACCCTGAATGACGAGAATGCGCATTTACAGGAAGATCTCGCTTTTTTTCAGAATCTCACTGAAACCCGTGGCAAAGAGGGCGAGCTAGGCATACATCGCTTAAAGCTGGAGCATGATTCGATGCCCGGAGAGTATCGTGTGCGCATGTTGTTGGTGCAAAGTGGGCAGCGCGCCAAACAGTTCGTGGGCTCTTACCAATTAGTCGCTACGCTGGTAGAAAATGGGCAGAAAACGAATCTGGTATTCCCATCCCCTGGGGAGGGTGATGCCCAATTCAAGTTGAATTTCAAGTATTATCAACGCGTCGAGCAAGCGCTTCATTTGCCCGCGGCCGCTCAGTTGGAAAGTGTGCAGGTTCGGGTATTTGAGTCGGAGGCGCGCGAACCAAAAGTGAGACAAAATGTCTCACCTGTCTGAACCGTTAAAGGAGTCACTGATGTTTAGTAAAAAACACAGTAAGCCGCAAAATCGTATCGATTCGCTGATCGGTGCGGGTACCATCATCGAAGGTGATCTGAATTTTAGCGGCGGGATGCGCATTGACGGGCAAGTGAGCGGCAACGTGGTAGCGACTCCCGGCAAGCCCAGCACATTGGTGTTGAGTGAGCTAGCGCAAATCAACGGCAATGTGAACGTCACTCACTTGGTGGTAAATGGCGTAATCAATGGTTCGGTGTCGGCAAGTGAATATCTGGAGCTGCAAAGCAAGTCCAAGGTGACTGGTGACGTGAGTTACCATGCGATAGAGATCCAGCTAGGGGCGGTAGTCGATGGACGATTGTTGCACGCTGCCGTGGTTGACCAGAGTAAAGTGGTCGCGTTAAAAGCGGGTAAAGCGGAATAATTTATTTTAAGGAGCAAAACATGAATGCAATGACTGAAGTGCAAGACCCGTTGGTGTTTACTGACAACGCGGCTAATAAAGTGAAAGAGCTGATCTCCGAGGAAGGCAATAGCGATCTTAAATTGCGCGTGTTTGTGAGCGGCGGAGGCTGCTCGGGATTTCAATACGGCTTCACTTTTGACGAAGTGACCAATGAAGATGACACCGTGTTGGATAAGAACGGTGTGCAGTTGCTGATTGATCCTATGAGCTTCCAATATCTGGTGGGCGCGGAAATCGATTATCAGGAAGGACTGGAAGGCTCACAATTCGTTATCAAGAATCCCAATGCAACGACCACTTGCGGTTGCGGTTCATCGTTCTCGGTTTGACCTAAGCATTCTTGAGGCTCGGTGTAAGGGCGCGATTCGTCGCGCCTTTTTCATGCCGGATGAATTGCGCCCAAGACGCACGGGTGTTTCGCGCCCGTGACTAGCGGCAGATTGCCAGGATTGCCTTCTATAGTCTGTTGAGCCAGCCACGCGAAGGCGATGGCTTCGAGATAGTCGCCATCTACACCGAGAGCGTTAGTGGTTTGTAGCGTGCTACCGGGCAACAGCTGAGTCAAGCGATTGCGCAACGTTTGGTTATGCGCCCCGCCCCCGCAGACATAGATTTCTTGCACCCCAGCGCAGTATTGTTCGATGCTTTGCGCGATGCTGATGCAACTCAGTTCCAGCAAGGTCGCTTGCACGTCTTCCGCTCGTTCATCGCCGTGCAGCTTTGTGGTCAACCAATTCATGTTGAACAAGTCCCGGCCGCTGCTTTTGGGCGGTGCTGCCGTGAAGAACGGTTCGGTCAGCATACGACTCAGCAGATCGGGTAACACTTTGCCTGTCGCTGCCCACGCACCGTTCTTGTCGTAGGCACTTCCCAAATGTCGGTCGCACCATGCGTCCATCAGCAAGTTGCCCGGGCCGCAATCGAAACCCGAGGTGGGAACATGAGGCGAGAGATTGGTCACATTGCTGATGCCGCCAATGTTGATAATCACGCGATGGATTGCTGGGTGACGCAATACGCGGTCGTGAAACGCCGGAACCAAAGGCGCTCCTTGTCCGCCCGCCGCGATGTCGCGACTGCGGAAATCATTAACTACCTCAATGTTCGTGAGCTCGGCGAGCAGGGCGGCATTACCGATTTGCAAAGTGTAACCGTGCTCCGGACAATGGCGGATCGTTTGTCCATGACAGCCTATTGCGCAGATTTGATGGGCCTGGATGCCGGTTTGCTGCAACAAAGGAACAATGCTCTGTGCGTACAGGTGCGCCAGCTGGTTGCCGACAATTTGCGTACGGTGTAATTCGTTGTTGGATGGGTGGTGCAATGCCAGCAGTTCGGATCGGAGTGGGGTATTGAAGGAGTGGTAATGCCGTGCCAGCAGTGCGGGTTCGTCGTTGCCAAAAGCAACAAGGACGGCATCAACGCCGTCCAAGCTCGTTCCGGACATCAGCCCTATGTAAAGCTGTTGCACGAACGCGCTTAGTCCAGCTTGGCAAGATTGGTGTTGCGCAACAGATCCAAACGGGCCAAGAAATTTTCTGCCACAGGTTTGAATGCGGCGGCTTGGGCCGGGCTGATGGGTTTGGCATCAGGCAGTGCGACACGCAACGGGTCGTGTTGCTGACCACCCACTCTGAATTCGTAATGCAAATGTGGGCCGGTGGCTAAGCCTGTCATGCCTACGTAACCGATCACGTCTCCTTGTGCAACGTGTTGACCCTTATGCAGGCCTTGGGCATAACGCGACAAGTGACCATAAACGGTCGTGTAACGACCCTGGTGGTTGACCATAATCACGTTGCCATAACCGTTCTGTTTGCCGACGACAGACACCACTCCATCTGCAGTGACTTTGACTCTAGTCCCGGTGGGCGCGGCAAAATCCACACCTTTGTGGGCGCGCCATTTGTTCAGCACCGGGTGAAAGCGTGACGAACTGAAACCCGAGCTCACGCGTGAAAACTCGATAGGGGAGCGCAAAAAGGCTTTGCGCACGCTCTTTCCTTCTGGGGTGTAGTAATCGCCATGATCCGCATCGCTTTGGAAATACACGGCGCGGTAGGCATGACCTTGATTGACAAATTCGGCAGCCTGGATGCGGCCCGCACGAACTAGCGCGCCGTTGCTATAGCTCATTTCATAGACCACGGTGAATTTGTCGCCGCGCCTTAAATCATGGTGGAAGTCGATATCGCCACTGAATAGCTCGGTCAATTGGTTGGCCGCCGCTTCGGGCATGCCAGCAGCATCTGTTGCGGCATACAAACTGGTTTTGATTTCGCCAGTGCGCACGAACAAACGTTTTTCGAACTGGGCGGGCAAAGCCCGCAATGTGAATCCCGCATCCTGCCTTTCGATAATGATCTGCGCGCCGCTGTCATTCAGATAGCGCAAAGAAATCAGGTTGTTTGTTCCGGTTGTTTCGGCTTGTATTTCTTTGCCGACAGCGAGTTTACGGAACGATTCTGCTTCGGCCGCACTGCGCAAATAGCTGCTTGCGGCAGCATCATCGATGTTCATACGACGTAACAGCTCGGCAACGGTATCGCCGCGCTGCACGCGTTCATTGCGCCAAAAGCTGGTTGTTTCGGCCGCGCTTGGGGCGATTGCGAGGGGGATCTCTTGCACGGAAACTTGGGTGGTATCCAAGCCGATTTCACTTTGCGGCACGAGGCCGAATGCGGTCACAACACCCAGCAAAGGCATGGTGGATAGGGTGACAAACCAGCGCAATTTCATTTTGCGTTCTTGGCTCAGTAAGTTTTGGGTTAACATTCGCGCCTCCATGAGTTGCCGTATATTGTTTTGGCAACATGCCCTACGTTTTGAATTAGGCGCGCACTTTAACAGAAAGTCGCTAGCCTTCAAAACCGGGCAGATGTGCGGCAGAGCTAGCTTTTGAATGGCGTCCAACACCGATGAGCGGTATGACTTCTCAGACCAGCGGCAATGGTTGTCCGTCCTTAAAACTGAAATTAGAAATATGACTGAAATATCTCAACAAGCAGCCTTGGCTACCATCAAACGCGGAGCCGATGAGTTGCTCATAGAAGCCGAGCTGCTAAAAAAGCTGGCGCAAGCCCGCCCTTTGCGCATCAAGGCGGGTTTCGACCCGACCGCGCCCGATTTGCATCTGGGCCATACGGTGTTGCTGAATAAGATGCGTCAGTTGCAGGACCTCGGTCATCACGCGCTGTTCTTGGTCGGCGATTTTACCGGCATGATAGGCGACCCTACGGGCAAAAACACCACCCGCCCGCCCTTGTCGCGCGAGCAGGTGCTGGCTAATGCGCAGAGCTACCGGGAGCAAGTGTTCAAAGTGCTGGATCCGGACAAGACCGAAGTCGTGTTCAACTCGACTTGGATGGATAAGTTCAGCGCGGTCGATTTGATCAAGCTGGCGGCCACGCATACGGTCGCGCAGATGCTGGAACGCGACGATTTTTCCAAACGCTATAAAGGCAACCAGCCGATTGCGATCCATGAGTTCATCTACCCACTGGTACAAGGTTACGATTCGGTCGCGCTGAAGGCCGACATCGAGCTGGGCGGTACGGATCAAAAATTCAACTTGCTGATGGGGCGTGAGTTGCAAAAACATTTCGGCCAGGCACCTCAATGCGTGCTGACCATGCCCTTGCTAGAGGGTTTGGATGGTGTGAACAAAATGTCCAAGTCCCTGGGCAACTATGTCGGCATCACCGATACCCCGCAAGATATGTTCGGCAAGCTGATGTCTATATCCGATACTTTGATGTGGCGTTACTTGGAACTGCTGTCTTTTCGCAGTCTGCGCGAAATCACAGGCTGGCGCGCAGAGGTTGCAGGAGGGCGCAATCCCCGCGACATCAAAGTCGCGCTGGCGCAAGAGATCGTCGCGCGATTCCATTCACAGTCAGCCGCCGTCGCTGCGCTGACAGAATTCGAAGCGCGCTTCCAGAAAGGTGTGTTGCCTGAAGATATGCCGGAGTGCACCGTCGCGACTATGGACGGTAGTATCGTGGTGCCGCAATTGCTGAAACAAGCCGGGCTGGTGGACAGCACGTCGGAGGCGATGCGCATGATTCTCGCCGGCGCGGTCAAGTTAGACGGCGAGCGCGTCAACGACAAGAGCGATGTGGTCAAAGCTGGACGGGTGGTTGTGGCCCAGGTGGGTAAGCGGAAATTCGCCAGAATCAAGGTGAATTAAATATCGGTTGTGGCGCGGCGGCGCTTTTGCTAGAATCGCGCCCTCAATTTTTTGGTAGAAGGTAGTTTGTTCATGACAACAGTACGTGTAAAAGAGAATGAGCCGTTTGAAGTCGCAATGCGTCGTTTCAAGCGTTCTGTGGAAAAGACCGGTCTGCTGACCGACTTGCGCGCACGTGAGTTTTACGAGAAGCCAACTGCTGAGCGCAAGCGCAAGCTGGCTGCAGCCGTGAAGCGCCACTACAAGCGCATCATGGGCCAAACTCTGCCTCCTAAGCTGTACTAAGATCGTTCCACTACCCATCGCCACTGTGTGTGGCGATGCAGCTATGACGCTCAAGCAACAGATAACAGATGATATGAAAGCCGCCATGCGCGCCAAGGATGCGGCGCGTCTGGGGGCTATTCGTCTGCTCCTCGCGGCGATCAAGCAGCGCGAGGTGGATGAACGTATCGAACTGTCCGATGCGGATGTGGTCGCCATCATCGAAAAGATGAACAAACAGCGCCGTGATTCCATCAGCCAATATGAAGCCGCGGGTCGTCAGGACCTCGCGGACATAGAAAAAGCCGAGATGGCTGTGCTGGCTATGTATATGCCCAAGCAGCTTTCCGAAGCAGAGGTCGCCGCGGTGGTGCAAGCCGCAATTACCGCCACGGGAGCGGCCGGTCCGCAAGACATGGGCAAAGTGATGGGCTTCGTCAAGCCCAAGCTGGCCGGCCAAGCTGATATGGGTAAGGTCTCTGCCCTGATCAAAGCGCAACTTACCAAATAGTCGTTTCATAACCGTACCCACGGCACTTGCTGCCAGCGTGATCGAGAGGGCGGCCTGGTTTGATTCCAAAAAGTTTCATTCAAGATCTGCTCAATCGCCTCGATATCGTCGATGTGGTGGAGCGTTACGTGCCACTCAAAAAAGCGGGTGCCAACTACGCCGCCTGCTGTCCCTTCCATAACGAAAAATCTCCTTCCTTTACGGTCAGTCAAAGCAAACAGTTCTACCATTGCTTCGGCTGCGGCGCGCATGGCACGGCCATCGGTTTCGTCATGGAATATGCCGGTTTGGGTTATGTTGACGCGATAGAAGAGTTGGCGCGCAACATCGGTTTGGACGTGCCGCACGAACGGAGTGCAAGCGGTGAAGTGCCGCATAAAGTCGCTCCCGACCTTTATGAGGTGATGCAAGTTGCCACCCGTTATTATCGCGAGCAACTCAAGCTCTCGACGCGCGCCATCGACTATCTAAAACTGCGTGGGTTGAGCGGGGAGATCGCCGCGAAATTCGGCATCGGCTACGCGCCGGATGGCTGGCAAAATCTCGCGGCGGCGTTTCCCGATTATCAGAATGCGACATTGACGCAGACCGGGCTGGTCATCAGCAACGATGACGAGAAACGCTATGACCGCTTCCGTGATCGCATCATGTTCCCCATCATCAATGTGCGCGGGCAATGCATAGGCTTCGGTGGCCGTGTGTTGGATAAAGGCGAGCCTAAATATCTGAATTCGCCCGAGACCACTTTGTTTGAAAAAGGTCATGAGTTATACGGGCTATTCCAAGCGCAGAAATCCATACGCAACCTGCAACGCGTGTTGGTTGTCGAAGGTTATATGGATGTGGTGGCGCTGGCGCAACATGGCGTGGACTATGCCGTGGCGACGCTGGGCACGGCGACAACCCCACACCATATACAAAAACTATTGAGGCTCTCCGAGCACATTATCTTCAGTTTTGATGGCGACAAAGCCGGGCAAAAAGCCGCCTGGCGCGCTCTGGAAAACGCGCTGCCATTTTTGCAGGATGGCAAGCGCATCAGCTTTTTATTTTTGCCAGTCGAACATGATCCCGACAGTTTTATACGCGAGTTCGGACACGACACGTTTGAGCAACGGGTGCAGGAAGCGATGCCACTTTCGACTTATTTGTTGCGCGAGATCAGCGCGGACCTGAATCTGCACACGCAAGAAGGGCGCAACCAGTTGTTGCAGCACGCCAAGCCGCTGCTGACCGCGATCACCGCGCCCGCGACTGCCCTGTTGCTGCGCAAAGAAGTCGCGGCATTGTCCGGTGTGAGTCAAGCCGAACTGGAGGCCTTGTATCAAGTGAGCCCGGTTGCACGTGCCCCGCGCCCGTCCATACAGAAAACCGGTCGCGCACCGGCTGCTTCGGCGCAACAGCGCATGCTGCAATGCCTGTTGGCCAAACCCGAGCTGGCTAGGGATGTGCCCGATGATTGGCAAACCGAGGGAAAGGAAGCGGAGGCCGTGGCCGCCTTGCTGGTGGTATTGCGCGAGGCGGATTTTGTGGCCAGCAGTGCGGTGCTGACACAATTATTCCAAGGCACGCCGCACGAAAAAGTTTTGACCTTGGCGCAAACCGAGATGCTGCAATGGGGCGATTCGTTCGATGTGGATGGTGAATTCGCAGGGTTGCTGGGCAAGTTCGCCGAGACATCACGCCGCCAAAAATTCACAGATTTGCAAGCCAGATTGACGAAAGTCGGCTGGGCCAATTTGAGTGAAGAGGAGCAAAAGCAATATAGGGTTTTACTGGATCGCGGCAACAGCCCGTCAACTGCCTAGGCTAAGCGCCTAACAGGATTAGGGAAAGACACGGAAGGCTAGGAAAACGAGACTATTTTCGAGTATAATCCGCCGCTTTTCCGCGCCAACACGCGCCGGGATCAAGTACGGCAACCACAGGAATCAAATATGGCAACGCCTAAAGACAAGAAGAAACTAGACAAGAAGCCGCTCATCGCGATCGCGGAAATGGTCGATCCGCAGCTGGATCTCGAGGCGCGCCGCACCCGACTCAAGGCGCTGATCGTCCTGGGTAAGGAACGCGGCTATTTGACTTACGCGGAAATAAACGACCATCTTCCAGATATGCTCGAAGTAGAGCAGATTGAAGGTGTCGCCAGCATGATCAATGACATGGGGATCAAGGTGTGCGATGTCGCCCCTGATGCGGAAGCCATGATCATGACCGATGCCGCTCCGGCTGTGGCTGACGAGGACGCGGCTGAAGAAGCCGAGGCCGCGCTCACCACGGTCGATTCAGAATTCGGTCGCACCACCGATCCGGTGCGTATGTACATGCGCGAAATGGGCACGGTGGACCTGCTCACGCGCGAGAAAGAAATCGAGATCGCCAAGCGTATCGAAGAAGGCCTGAAGCACATGATCCAGGCCATTTCCGCGTGCCCTGCTACTATCGCAGAGATTTTGGCTCTTGCCAGCAAGATCGAGAAAGACGAGTTTAAGGTCGATGATCTGATCGACGGATTTGTCGATCTTGAGGCCGAGGCCGCTGCTGCAGCAATGGCGGCCGCCAGCGAGCAAGAAGCGGCGGAAGTAGAAACCGGCGAAGCCGAAGAAGAAGAGGAAGAAGACGAGGCTGCCTCGGCTGCTGCGGTTGCCGCGAATCTTGCGCAACTCAAGGCCGATGCTTTGGAACGCTTTGCGGTAATCGCCGATCTGTTTACCAAGATGGGCAAGTCGTATGAAAAATACGGCTACCGCAGCAAGCAATACGACAAATATCAGTCCGGTATTTCCGAAATGCTGATGAACTTCCGCTTCTCAGCAAAACAAGTGGATGCCTTGTGCGATACCATGCGCGGCTTGGTTGAAGAAGTTCGTCGCTCGGAGCGCGCCATTCAAGAGTTGTGCGTGAACAAAGCCAAAATGCCGCGTCCGCATTTCATCAAAGTGTTCCCGGGAAATGAAGATAATCTGGCCTGGGTAAAATTGGAATTGCAAGCGAAGAAACCCTACAGTGATACGTTGGCGCGTTTTGAATACGCAATCGTCGAACAGCAACAACACCTGATCGACTTGCAGCGCCGTGTGGGTATCCCCATCAAAGATCTGAAAGAAATCAATAAGCAGATGACCAACGGCGAAGCCAAAGCGCGCCGCGCCAAGCGCGACATGATCGAGGCCAACTTGCGTCTGGTGATTTCCATTGCGAAAAAATACACCAATCGCGGCCTGCAATTCTTGGATCTGATCCAGGAAGGAAACATCGGCCTGATGAAAGCCGTGGATAAGTTTGAATACCGTCGTGGTTACAAGTTCTCGACCTATGCGACCTGGTGGATACGCCAGGCGATCACACGCTCCATCGCTGATCAGGCGCGCACCATCCGCATCCCGGTGCACATGATCGAGACCATCAACAAGATGAACCGCATCTCCCGCCAGATATTGCAAGAAACCGGCTTGGAGCCAGATGCGGCAACCCTGGCGATCAAGATGGAAATGACCGAAGACAAGATCCACAAAATCTTGAAGATCGCCAAAGAACCGATTTCCATGGAAACCCCAGTGGGCGATGATGATGATTCGCACCTCGGCGATTTCATCGAAGACTCCAATACCACCGTGCCTATCGATGCGGCGGTGTACGAAAGTCTGCGCGGTGCGACGGCGGATATTCTGGATAGTCTCACGCAGCGCGAGGCGAAAGTGTTGCGTATGCGTTTCGGTATTGAGATGAATACCGACCACACGCTGGAAGAAGTCGGCAAGCAGTTTGATGTGACGCGGGAACGCATCCGCCAGATCGAAGCCAAGGCATTGCGCAAACTGCGTCACCCTTCACGTTCAGAGAAGCTGAAGAGCTTTTTGGATGGTGAAAAATAAACAAGTTAAAAAGTTTCGGGTCTGTAGCTCAGTTGGTTAGAGCAGAGGACTCATAATCCTTTGGTCGTCGGTTCAAGTCCGACCGGACCCACCAATAAACAAGGAGTTACGTTATGCGTAGCTCCTTATTTTTTTGTGCTGTCAACA
>JABEVF010000133.1 GCA_013043965.1 Gallionella sp.
ATTCTGGCAACATGTGCGTTTGGCGGGTTTGACAACCGGTTCTACCGACACCACTACCGCTACACCTGCGGCTGTTTATCTGCCCGTCAATGCGGCAGGCGGTAACATCGGCATACAGAGCGGCACGTCATCGCTAACTGCGACCCCGATGAAAGATGCCAGCAATATTGCTATCCGTGGCACATACATCATCTGCTCGCCTAACATCCTCGGCAAGTTTGCCAAACAACTGGACATCCAACTGGATGATGGCAATACCCAAACGGGATCAATGATGGCGTTTGACACGAGTTTGGGTACGCCTTACACCCAAGGTGTACAAGCCACCCTTACGACATCCATCAATGACGCTGACATTGTCACCGTCTGCATGGGCGTTTAAGCTACAACTCCGGCGTGACACTCAAAGCCCGCTTCGGCGGGCTTTGTTTTTTTGGCTTCGACTGACTAGAATCCCATCCCTATGACTACCTCAAAACTCTCCGGCTTGATCAGCCATGCGCACGAGCTGCTCACCCGCCTGGAAAAACTCCTCCCCTCCGCGACCCCGCCGAAACCGGTCTGGGATGCGGCTTGCGCGTTTCGCTGGGATCATGCCCAGCGCGTGCTGAATCCGGTTGCCAATTTTCAGCGCATCCAGCTCGCCGACCTGCTGGGCATAGCCGACCAGAAGCAGCGCATCCAGCAGAATACCCGCCAGTTCGTGCAGGGCGGCACGGCCAACAACGTGCTGTTGAGCGGCGCGCGCGGCACGGGAAAATCGTCTCTGGTCAAGGCCCTGCTCAACGAATATGCGGCACTGGGTCTGCGCGTGATCCAGATAGACAAGCAGGGCCTGGTGGATCTGCCGCTGATTATCGGCATGGTGCAGGGTCGCGCGGAACGCTTCATCCTGTATTGCGATGACTTGTCGTTCAATGCCGACGAGGATGGCTACCAAACCCTCAAGGCCGCACTGGATGGCGATCTGGTGGCGTTCTCCGACAATCTGCTGATCTACGCGACTTCGAACCGCCGCCACTTGATGCCCGACTACATGGCGGAGAACCTCGCGACCAAGCATGTCGGCGATGAGATTCATCCGGCGGAAAGTGTGGAAGAAAAAGTCTCGCTCTCCGAACGTTTTGGCTTGTGGATTTCGTTCTACCCTTTCAGCCAGGACGAGTATCTGGACATCGCCGCGCACTGGTTGCAGCATCACGGATGGACGGCGGGCATGACCGAAGACGTGCGCCGGGCCGCGTTGCAATGGTCGCTGTCGCGCGGTTCGCGCAGCGGTCGGGTGGCGGGGCAGTTCGCGAGAGACTGGTGCGGGCAGCATCTGTTTACACCCAAATAATCATTTATGAATCAGCGTCTGCGTAGGAGCGCAATTTATTGCGCGATAACTTTGCAACAGAATCGCGCAATAAATTGCGCTCCTACATTGATGCCCCCTGTTTTTCAAACATTGCGATCATCATGCAAGTATCCCCAATGAACTATTTCGGTTAAATCAAAACCACCATGTCCCCTTCAAAAATCATTGAAGTCGCCGCTGCCGTTTTGATCCGCGCCGACGGCTCGTTCCTGCTGGCGCAGCGACCTGAAGGCAAGCCCTACCCGGGCTACTGGGAGTTCCCGGGCGGCAAGATCGAGGCGGGCGAATCCCCGCATCAGGCTTTGTGCCGCGAATTGCACGAGGAACTGGGCATCACCGCAACCCTTGCCCTACCCTGGTTCACCCGCGTTTTCAGCTACCCGACCGCCACCGTCAGGCTGCATTTCTTTCGGGTGTTTGCCTGGGCAGGCGAGCCGCAAGGATTGGAGAACCAGCAGCTCAGCTGGCAACAGCTGGCGCAACTTTCCGTGACGCCGATGCTTCCCGCGAACGCATCGATATTGCGGGCGTTGTCCCTGCCACCGCTCTACGCGATCAGCAATGCCGCCGAACTCGGCAACGAAGAATTCTTGCGTCGCCTGGACGTTGCTTTGCAAAACGGCCTGCGTTTATTGCAAGTTCGCGAGTCGCACCTGCCCGCAAAAGCAATGCGGGATTTCACCCGGCAGGTCGTGACGTTAGCGCATCGCCACGGCGCGCGAGTGATGGTGAATGGCGATGCGGAATTAGCCGGACAGACGGGCGCGGACGGCGTGCATTACACCGGAAAGCAATTGCAAGATTGCGGCGCACGACCAGATTTCGAATGGTGCTCCGCATCCTGCCACAACATGGCGGAACTAAAGCGCGCCGGAGAACTGGGGTTCGACTTTGCGTTGTTAAGCCCGGTGCTGCCCACGCTCAGCCATCCCGGCGCGGCGCATCTGGGTTGGGAAAGATTTGCGGAAATGATTGCCGGCACGACATTGCCGGTGTACGCATTGGGCGGATTGACACCGGATGATCAGGCCATCGCGCAACGGCACGGTGCGCATGGCATCGCGCTACTGCGCCAGGCCTGGATCCCGCTTCCATTTCATCACTGATGCAGCGTTGGCTTCCTTGCGTACTCCTAGTCGTGCTTGTTGCACTGCCTTCGTCGTCCGCGCGTCGCCGCCCTGCCTCAGTTTCGAAATGAAACCGGAATAATCGTCTCTTCTAAAAAGTCTTGCGGCTCCAGGGATTGCTCGACGCGATAATCTTCATTCGCCCATTTCCCGAGGTCTATCATCTTGCAGCGTTCGCAGCAAAATGGCCGGAATGGATTTTGGCTATCCCACAGCGAGGCTTTCTTGCAATGCGGGCAGGCGACCAGCGGGGCTCTAGTTGGCTTCATAGTGAAAGGGTGCAAAAAGTCAATTCAAAGGGGACATCGAATTCAAACACGCTGGACTTGGCCGCATAATTGGCATCGATGAAGCGGATGTTGATCGCGTATTTATTCGCGCTGATCTCGGGCAGACAAACCAGGTGACGACTCAAACTCACGCGCAGCATTTGCGCGGCCCGCCCACCCTGCATTTGCTGGAACGCCCCCCGGTGTGCGACAAAACTCAACACCTTGCCGCTCTCGCGCAACAGGCGCAACACAATACCGATCGCCGCACTCAACGGGAGCAGCGGTTCCAGCCACTGGCGCAGGTTATCGCGGCGAAAGTCGGCCGGTTGCTCCTGCCAATAATGATAGGAAGGCAAATCGAATTCACAAGTGCCACCGGGCATACCGGCACGCTGTTTAATGGCCATCAGCCATTCGTTCTCGCGCAAATGCTGACCGATCTTTCCAGACATCGCCAGCACATCGATCGAGGCCTTTTCGATCTCCGTCAAAATCTCGTCCAAGGCCTGTTCAGAAATCGCGGGATTATTATGCAAGTTGGATAAGACGCGTTTTTGGCGCTCGAGCTCTTGCAACAGCTCGGACTTCAGATCGGCCCTGCAGGCCACCTCAAGAATCTCAAACAGCGTGGTCAGCGCGGCGTGGTGATCCACGCTCAATTCCGCCGCGATGAAATGGGCGATGCGCTCGAACAAATCCTCCAGACGCAACATCGTGCGCACTTTTTCATTAAGAGGGAACTCGTAGCTGATCACTCGATTATCGCCATGGGGTTGGTCGGGGAAATGTTAGCGGCGAAAGATATATTGAATATACTCATCCCGTCAATCACCGTTGTTCCTGCACAGTGCCGAATAAATGTTGTGCAACTCTGCGACTTGTTTGGCCAGACCGGCCAAATCGCCATTGTTGTGTATCACATCGTGTGCGCCGCGCAATCCCTCCATGCGCCCGACTTGCTGGGCCATGATGGCGCGCACCTCGTGTTCGCTCAATTGACTGCGCTGCCTCACCCGCTCTACCTGGCGACTCTCATCACAATCCACCACCAGGATGCGCTGTACCAAGCGCAGGAAACCCGGGCTGCCCAACAAGAGCGGCACGACCATCACGACGTACGGGGATCCTTCTGCTTGCCGGAGTTGAGCCTGCGCGCTATCGAGTATCATGGGATGCAACAGGCTTTCCAGCCGCCGCTTGGCGAGTCCATCCGAAAAGATCAATTCGCGCATCCCGGCCCGGTCCATCGAACCGTCCTCGGCGATATAACGATCACCGAAGGCGGCACGTATCGCGTCTATCGCGCGGCCGTCAGCCCGGGTTAGCCGATGCGCGATCTCATCGGTATCGATGATGAACGCGCCCAGCTCCTGAAAGAGTTTTGCAGCCGTCGATTTGCCGCAGCCTATCCCACCGGTCAACCCAACGCACAGATTCATGGGGCGGCGAGTAATTGCAAATAGCTTTGCGTCAGCGTAGCGCCCCAGAACAAGGCAATCAACCCACCACCCGCCAAATAGGGGCCGAACGGAATGGGGATGTTGCGACCGCGTTTCAAAGTGACGATCAAGGTGATGCCGACCACGGCTCCGACCAACGAAGACAGCAAGATGATCAGCGGCAGCATTTGCCAACCCAGCCATGCGCCCAAGGCCGCGAGCAACTTAAAATCGCCGTAGCCCATGCCTTCTTTTCCTGTCACCAGTTTGAACGCCCAGTAGACACCCCACAGCACCAGATAGCCGCACACCGCGCCCAGAACGGCACCGGACAAGGTGGTAAATACGCCAAACACATTGAACAGCAAGCCGGTCCAAAGCAAAGGCAGGGTGATGTCATCCGGCAACAGCTGGGTATCGAAATCTATCGCTGTCAGAGCGACGAGTGCCCATATCAACAAGAGTGCGCCGGCCGCAGCCGCACCGAACCCGAAATGCCATGCGGCGTAGGCGCACAGCAGCCCGGTAAGCGTCTCGATGGCCGGATAGCGCGACGAAATAGGCGCGCGGCACCCTTTGCATTTACCCCGCAAATACAGATAACTCAACACGGGGATGTTTTCCCAGGCCTTGATCGCGTGGTTGCAATGTGGGCAGGCCGAGCGCGGAACAAGCAGATTGTAAGGGGCGGAAGGAGGCGCGTCCTCGCCGCGCAATTCGGCGCATTGCTGTTGCCAACCCCGCTCCAACATCTTGGGCAAACGATAGATCACCACATTCAAAAAGCTGCCCACCATCAAACCGAGGAGCAGGCACGCCAGCACAAATGCGGCAGGGACCGCTTGCAGCACCTGGAATAGACTCATAGTACCGGTACAGTCCTGAGCGGCGGATATAAGGGAACAAGCAGTGAGCGGCCCGTGGCGCAGGATCCCGCAAATCGACTCTGTCTGCCCAACGGTGAGAAACGTCCGCTGCCCATTAAATCACTTGACCCATTTTGAAGATAGGCAGGTACATCGCAACGACCATCCCCCCGATCAATACACCGAGAACCACCATGATGATAGGCTCCATCAAACTGGACAAAGCCTCAACCGCATTGTCCACTTCTTCTTCGTAGAAATCGGCGACCTTGGACAGCATCGCATCCAACGATCCCGCTTCCTCACCGATGGCCACCATTTGCAGAACCATGCTGGGGAACACCTGGGTGTCCTGCATCGCGACGGTCAGGCTATTACCCGTCGTCACCTCGCGCTGGATCGCTTTGGTCGCATCAAAATACACCACATTGCCCGCCGCACCCGCCACCGAGTCGAGGGCTTCGACGAGCGGCACACCGGCAGCGAACATCGTGGCCAGCGTGCGGCTCCAGCGCGCGATACTCGCCTTGCGTATCAATTCGCCAAAGATCGGCAACTTGAGCAATAGCCGGTCCATGATGCCCTGCATTTTCTTGCTGCGTTTCCAGAAATAAAAGAAGCCATATAAACCGCCACCGCTGATGCCGAAAATCGCCCACCAGTAAGCCACCACAAAATCGGAGATCGCCATGATGACCAGCGTCGGGCCGGGCAAATCCGCGCCGAAGCTGGAGAACAGCTCCTTGAACGCCGGGATCACAAAAATCATGATCACGGCGGTGATAATGACGGCAACGACGATAATGGATATAGGATAAAACAGCGCCGACTTGATCTTGCCTTTGATAGCCTGGATCTTTTCTTTGTAAGTCGCCAAACGTTCCAGCAAACTATCCAAGATACCTGCGGCCTCGCCAGCACCGATCAAGTTGCAATAAAGGTCATCGAAATACAGCGGGTACTTCTTGAACGCCTGCTGCAAGCTGCTACCGGTTTCCACATCGGTTTTGATATCGAACAACAGCTTCGCCACCGCAGGATTGCTGTGTCCTTTACCGACAATGTCAAATGATTGCAGCAATGGCACACCGGCTTTCATCATGGTGGCCAACTGCCGGGTAAACAACGAGATGTCTTTTTCGGAAACCGTTTTGCCGCTGGAACGCAGCCGCTTGACCTTGCTGACATTGACGCCCTGACGACGCAGGTGCGCTGAAACACTGGCTTCGCCGGCCGCCCGCATCTCGCCCTTGAGTGCTTTTCCGGATTTGTCTTTGCCTTCCCACAGGTAAGAATATTCCTTGGGTTTCTGAATTCTTGGTGCGACAGCCATAGCGTCTCCGTTCGGTTCACTGTTGATTCTTGGCGCATCATGCCGAGCTTTATGCCCAATGTAAAGCAACCACAATGCGCATCGCTCCGGTGCAATAAAGTTTCAGTGTCGCCCCGCCGAGCTTCCCTTGTTTTTAACGTGGTTTGCGGATCTGCGCCGGAAATATTCGCACCACTTTTACCACCCGATCCTGGGTTTGAATGATCTCCATCGGGTAATCCGCAATCTTGAGACTGGTACCCGCTTCGGGGATATCCTGCAGGTGATCGAGGATCAAACCGTTCAAGGTTTTTGCGCCCGCCAAGGGAAAATGCAAACCCAGCTTGCGATTCAATTCGCGCAGGCTACTGCTGCCCTCCAGCAAAAAACTGCCATCGTCATGGCGCAAATACTTTCCGGTCTGAGTGGGTGACTGGGTCGTAAACTCACCCACAATTTCTTCCAGTATATTTTCCAGCGTCACCAAACCCAACAACTCGCCGTATTCATCCACGACCAAACCCAGCCGGGTATGGCGTTCCTGAAATTGCTGCAGCTGCTTCAGCAACGGGGTATCCGAAGGAATGAAATACGGCTCATTAAGCGCATTTTTCAGTTCCTGCAAATCAAAAGTACTGCCCTGCAATAAAGACAGCGCGCGCTTGACGTGAAGAATCCCGATGATATTGCCCGGCATATCCTCATAAACCGGAAGCAATGTGTGGTAACAAGTGATGATTTGCTGGCGCAAATGATCCAGATCGGCACTCAAATCCAGCGCTTCGATCTGATTGCGCGGAACCATCACATCATTCACCGTGACGCGTTCCAGATCCACCAGATTGAGCAGCATTTTCTGGTGTTTGCGCGGCAAAAAATGCTCGGCATCCAGAACCAAGCCGCGCAATTCTTCCAATGTCATTTTTGCCTTGCTCTGATCGGTGACAATCTTGATACGCAGCAGCCACAAGCAGCCTTTTACCATCGCGGTGGCAACCGAAACGATAGGGTGAAACAAGGTGATGAGAGGCGCGAGAAAAAAACTGGAGGGGAGCGCGACGCGCTCCGGGTAGCTCGCCGCAACAATCTTCGGCATGATCTCGCTGAACACCAGGAGCACGAAGGTGATAAGCAAAGTGCCTAGCAGCAACGCCAGTTCGTTCGCGCCAAACAGGCGCAGGATGATGATGTTGGTGACGGCTGCCGCCGCGACATTGAGCAGCGTATTGCCGAACAGGATAGAGCCCAGCAGGCGATCAACTTTTGCGAGCAAACGTCCGGTGAGTTTCGCGCTGCGATTGCCTTTGCGTATCAGGTGGTTCAAGCGATGGCGGTTGAGCGCCATCATACCGGTCTCGGCTGCGGAGAACCACGCGCCCAACACCAAGAGCAAAAGCAAAATGAGCAGCAACGCGTTTACTGAGAGATCGTCCAAATGTGTTCAGCAGCTCAAAGTCGGAGGGTTTGAATGGTGTGCGACCCGCTGCCGCGTGTCAAGCCGAACGCCGCGTGCTGTGCAAATAAAGCGCGATGCCCGCAAGCACCATCGGCACACTCAACCACTGTCCCATGCTGATGCCGAAGGTCATCAAGCCGAAGATGCCGTCATCGGGGTTGCGGGTGAACTCGGCGATAAAACGGAAACTGCCATAGCCGACTAGGAACAGCCCGGAAACCGCGCCGACGGGGCGTGGTTTTCTTGCATAAATCCAGAGTATGACAAAAAGCAACACGCCTTCTAGCGCGAATTCGTAGAGCTGCGAAGGATGGCGCGGCAAATTGTCCACCCGGGGAAACACCATCCCCCAGGGTACATCGGTAGGCCGTCCCCACAATTCGCCATTGATGAAATTGCCGATCCGCCCGAAGGCAAGCCCCGGCGGCACCAGCGGGGCGATGAAGTCCATCAATGCCAGCCAGCGCAATTTCTGCTGCCGGGCGAACAAGGCCATCGCGACCATCACGCCCAAAAATCCGCCGTGGAACGACATCCCGCCTTCCCACACGGCGAGGATCTTCAACGGATGCGAAAAATAATAGCCGGGGTTGTAAAACAGCACCTCGCCCAAACGCCCGCCGATGACCACACCCAACACCCCATAGAACAGCAGGTCATCAAGCAGCTTGGGCGTAAGCTGCGAATGGTTCAGCATGACGATGCGTTTGCGCCCCAACCAGATAAACGTAACAAAGCCCGCCAAATACATCAGCCCGTACCAGTGAATACCGTAAGAACCAAGATGGATAGCGATAGGGTCGAATTGAGGATAAACAAGCATAGTGGAATCGGTTAGAATCGAGTGTTCAATTATCCA
Organism: Gallionella sp.; assembly: GCA_013043965.1. Taxonomy (GTDB): domain Bacteria; phylum Pseudomonadota; class Gammaproteobacteria; order Burkholderiales; family Gallionellaceae; genus Gallionella. The sequence continues at coordinate 8,692 of JABEVF010000133.1, forward strand.
GTATTCGCGCTCGCCACGCTTCACTTTCGAGAAAACATCATGCCTGCATACCGTTCCAAAACTTCCACACATGGCCGCAACATGGCCGGCGCACGCGCCTTGTGGCGCGCCACCGGGATGACCGATGGCGACTTCGGCAAACCCATCATCGCCATCGCCAACTCGTTCACCCAATTCGTGCCCGGACACGTCCACCTGAAAGACATGGGACAGCTGGTGGCGAGAGAAATCGAAAAAGCCGGCGGCATCGCAAAAGAATTCAACACCATCGCGGTGGATGACGGCATCGCCATGGGGCATGCTGGGATGTTGTATTCCTTGCCGTCTCGCGAGCTGATCGCCGATGCCGTGGAATATATGGTGAACGCGCATTGCGCCGACGCGCTGGTGTGCATTTCAAATTGCGACAAGATCACGCCGGGCATGTTGATGGCGGCGATGCGTCTGAACATCCCGGTGGTCTTTGTCTCCGGCGGGCCGATGGAAGCGGGCAAGGTGAACTGGCAGGGCAAAACCAAAGGCTTGGATCTGGTCGATGCCATGGTGTCCGCCGCCGACAGCAATTGCAGCGATGAAGAAGTGGAAGCCATCGAACGTTCCGCCTGCCCGACCTGCGGCTCGTGCTCCGGCATGTTCACGGCGAACTCGATGAATTGCCTGACCGAGGCGCTGGGCTTGTCTCTGCCAGGCAACGGTTCGCTGGTGGCAACGCATGCCGAGCGCAAGCAGTTATTTTTGCGTGCGGGTCGCGTGATCGTCGAGCTGTGCAAGCGCTATTACGAACAGGATGACTTGTCGGCATTGCCGCGCAGCATCGCGAGCTTTGAAGCTTTTGAGAACGCGATGACGCTGGACATCGCGATGGGCGGGTCGACCAACACCGTGCTGCATCTGCTGGCCATCGCACGCGAGGCGGAAGTGGATTTCACGATGAAGGATATGGACAGGCTGTCGCGCCACGTCCCGACTTTATGCAAGGTCGCACCCTCTTCCGATTACCACATGGAAGACGTGCACAGGGCGGGAGGCACAACCGCAATTTTGGGCGAATTGCTGAGAGCCAATTTGTTGCATGGCGAAGCGCATACCGTGCACAGCAGGACCATGGCGGAAGGCTTGCAACATTGGGACATCACGCAAACCAACGATGAAGCCGTGAAGAAATTCTTCCGCGCCGCGCCCGGGGGTATCCCCACCACGATCGCATTTTCGCAGTCCATGCTCTACCCCACGCTGGACGACGACCGCAGCACGGGCTGTATCCGCGACCTGGCTCACGCTTACAGCAAAGACGGCGGATTGGCCGTTCTGCATGGCAACATCGCGGTGGATGGCTGCATCGTCAAGACCGCTGGTGTGGATGAAAACATCCTGAAATTTACCGGTCGTGCCCGCGTGTTTGAAAGCCAGGACGATGCGGTCGCTTCGATTCTGGCCGATCAGATCGTGGCGGGTGATGTGGTGGTGATACGCTATGAAGGCCCCAAAGGCGGGCCGGGGATGCAAGAGATGCTGTACCCGACTTCGTATCTGAAATCGAAAGGCATGGGCAAGGTGTGTGCGTTACTCACCGACGGGCGTTTTTCCGGCGGCACATCGGGCTTGAGCATAGGCCACGTTTCTCCCGAAGCAGCACAAGGTGGCGCCATCGCACTGATTGAAGAAGGCGACACGATAGAGATCGACATCCCGCTACGCACGATCACTTTGGCGGTACCGGATGAAGTGATGGCCCACCGCCGCAGCGCGATGTTGGCACGCGGCAAAAAGGCCTGGCACCCGCTGACACGCGAACGTCACGTCTCGGTCGCCTTGCGCGCCTACGCCGCGATGACCACGAGTGCCGATAAAGGCGCGGTGCGTGATGTCACGCAAATTGAAAATCGTTACTGCGACTAGGAGACCGGCATGACTACAGCGCAACACCTGAACAAACAATTCGGCATCGCCGGGCAACTCAGTTTTCGTACCGATGCGAGCGGCCTGGTGGTCGCCGAGATCGATAATGCGCAGGCGACCGCGTCGCTGTGCTTGCAGGGCGCGCACTTGATGAGCTGGCAACCCAGGAACCAGGACCAGCCAGTGGTATGGCTTTCGCGCGCGGCCAAGTTGGCGTCAGGCAAGTCCATACGCGGCGGCGCACCGGTGTGCTGGCCCTGGTTCGGTGCCCATGTGTCCGAGGCAGGCTTCCCCGGGCACGGTTATGCCCGCACCGTTCCGTGGCAAGTCGTCGAATCCGGCACCGAGCCCAACGGGGCGACGCGTTTGACGTTGCGCCTCGTGGAAAACGCCAAGACTCGCGCACAATGGGAACACGTTTGCCATGTCGATCTGACCGTAATTGTCGGCGACACCTTGCGCATGGAACTGTCCACCGAAAATACCGGCACGGTTGATTTCGTCATAGGCGAAGCGCTGCATACTTATCTGCGAATCAGCGACATCGGCGCGGTGCGCGTAACCGGTTTGAACGGTTGCGAATACTGGGACAAAGTCGGCGGGTCACATCTCAGGAAGCAGGACGGCGCGATTACTTTTACGGGTGAGACCGATCGCGTGTACATCAACACGGCCGCCGAGTGTGTGATCGAGGACGATAAATTCAAACGCCGCATCCATATCAAAAAATCAGGTAGCCTGGCCACCGTGGTGTGGACACCCTGGAGTGAGAAAGCCGACAAGATGGGCGACATGGGGCAACCAGATGGCTGGCGCGAAATGGTGTGCGTGGAGTCCGCCAATGCTGTCGACAACGTCGTGACGGTGGCTTCCGGAACCCGGCACACGCTGATCGTCGAATACCGCACCGAGCAAATCCAAAGTTAAGCTGTCAACGCGGTAGTGCCCCGCTGCGTTATTCGATTGCCGAGTGGTAGGATGAGTTGTTTCAGCGGCATTGTGCAAATCCGCAGCGGGGTTTTCACTCAGCTGCCCGGATATTAAAACTAACAACGGAGAGAATATGAAATCTATTATCGCGAGTATGATGATTGCAGCTGGTGTGATGGTTGCAGGGAGCGCAATGGCGGAAGACATGCCTGCACTGGCCAAGAAGCTCAACTGCACGGCTTGTCACGCCATAGACAAAAAGGTGGTGGGTCCGGCTTGGAGAGATGTGGCCAAGAAATACACTGGTAGTGGCGTGACCAAGTACACCTACAAAGGTAAGGAATATCCGCTGATCGAAGGCTTGGTGATGAAAGTGTCCCAAGGCGGTTCGGGTAACTGGGGTTCTATGCCTATGCCGGCGAACGATCCAACCGGAGCCAAAAAGGCTGATATCACTGAATTGGTTAAGTTTGAACAAAGCTTGGCTACCAAGTAAAACAAGCCTCCTGTGCTGCAAAAAAGCCGACGTAGGTCGGCTTTTTCATTCATCCACGCACATAAACTTGCGCAACAGCCTGCTTTTATGGATAATGCGCGCCTTCGTGAAACCCCTGAGTGCGTACACCAGCCGCACAAAACTACTGGCTAGGAAATAAAATGAAACCCGATACCCACCCGAATTATCAAGAAATCACCGTCACCTGCAGCTGTGGCAATAATTTCAAGACCAAGTCTGTGATTGGCAAACCCACATTGAGCGTCGAGGTTTGTGCTGAATGCCACCCGTTCTACACCGGCACTCAGAAGATTATGGACACCGCTGGCCGTATCGACAAGTTCCGTCAGAAATACGGTACCAAGGCTAGCGCGTAATCGTCAAACCCGCTTGCTAACTGCGTGAGTGCGTAGCCACTGCGAAGGTCAACAGTGTAAAAAAGGCAGCTTGTGCTGCCTTTTTTATTTGCTGTAGCCTGAGAAACCGCATTACCCAGCCAGCACAATGATCCGTGTGGGCAGAACATTGGGCAAGCCCCGCAGCTCGCCAGCATGTATTATCCGACTGGCAAACTCCATCCCAGAGAACTGTTTAAGATAGTCGATCAAACGAGCTTATGTATTTCATCAAACCCGCCGATCCTTATCCCATCACCACAGGCAAAGCCGTGATGCTGGGTTTGCTGTGTCTGGTCTGGCTGGGTACGGGTCTGGTTGGTCACGACCCGTGGAAGCCGGATGAAGCGTATAGCTTCGGCTTGATCTATTCGATGCTGCAAAACGGCGATTGGTTGGTGCCCACTCTGGCGGGCGAGCCTTTTATGGACAAGCCGCCGTTGTTCTATTGGACAGCGGCGCTGTTCGCCAAGCTGTTCGCGCCCCTGCTGCCATTACATGATGGCGCACGTCTCGCCAGCGGTTTTTACAGCGCACTGACCCTGTTCTTCACCGGCCTGGCCGGGCGCAAGCTGTATGGAGAAAATCGCGGCTGGGCGACGGCCATCATTCTGATCGGATGCCTGGGGATGTTGGTGCATGCCCACCAGATACTGACTGACCTGGCCTTGCTAAGCGGCTGCGCGATGATGTTGTACGGTTTCTCACATAGCCAGGAACGATCCTTGCGCGCGGGCATCTGGATAGGTCTCGGTATCGGCATAGGCTTCATGTCCAAGGGTTTTATCGCGACGATACTATTCGCCCTGATCGCCGCGTTTTTGCCGGTGCTGTTTAAGGCCTGGCGCAAACGTCAATATTTTTTGAGTCTGTGCATCGCGGCGCTAGTGTCTTTGCCCTGGCTGATAATTTGGCCCTGGCTGTTGTATCAACACTCACCGCAACTGTTCACCGAATGGGCATGGGTACATAACATCGGCCGCTGGATAAATTACGCGAAAGGCGGGCCGAGCAAAGAGTCTTTTTATTATTTGCAGAACCTGCCCTGGCTGGCTTGGCCGGCTCTGCCCCTGGCGGCTTGGGTGATATGGAAATCCCGCCACCGACTTGCACAACGCGATGATTTGCAATTGCCGCTGGTAAGCTTCGCGGTGATGCTGGTGACACTGAGCCTGGTGCCGGACATTCAAGAAGCGTATGCCCTACCCATGCTGCTACCCATCGCGTTGCTGGCCGCCGCGTCCCTTTCCATGCTCAAGCGCGGTGCGGCCAACGCGCTGGACTGGTTCGGTTTAATGGTGTTCGCGTTGCTCGCCATCCTGATGTGGTGGGGCTGGGCAGGGTTGCTGCTGAACAACCAAGCCAAGATCACCCACTGGTTAAAAGACTATCAGCCGAGTTTTGAGCCCGCCCTGCACAGCACAGCCTTCACCCTCGCCATCGTGGCCACAGTACTGTGGTTGATACTGGTGTGGCGCGTAGGCCGCTCGATGCGCCGGGCGGTGGTGAATTGGGCAGGCGGCATCACGCTGATCTGGATATTGTCGATGACCTTGTGGCTGCCCTGGCTGGATAGCGGGAAAAGCTATCGCAACATGGTGGTTAACCTGAAACACGCGATGCCCCACCAGTACAACTGCATACGGCGTGAAAATCTGGGCGATGGACAGCGCGCCATGCTGCATTATTTCGGCAATATAACCACACTGAAGGATGCCAGGAAAGATTGTGATTTGCGCCTGATCCAAGGCAAAAAAATATCCCAGCCTCTGCCGGATACGGCGCACTGGGAAAAAATCTGGGAAGGCAGTCGCATGGACGACAAAAACGAACGGTATCGGCTGTATCGGAGACGGGCCGAATAGGGCTGCGCAAATGCTACGTGCCTTTGTGCAACCTCGACTCGGCTTGCAATAGTGCCTCGGGCAGCCCCAGCAATACCAATACATCCCCGACTTGCAGAACGACCTCTTCGCCGGGTTGCGCATCGCGTGCACCGTGTCTCCGAACCGCATTGACCTCGACGTTCAATTTATCCAGCTCCATCTCGCGCAACCGTTTACCGACCGCAACATGCTCTTGTTTGAGGTATACCCGCAAGAATCTCGGCTGCAGCCGCTCGGTGGTCTCGCCGACATCGGGGGCGGTGCGAAAATAACCGCTGAACACCGCATAACGCCGCGCGCGACTCTCTTGAATCCGGCGTATCACCCGGTTCAGCGGGACACCCGCCATGAGCAGGGCTTGCGAGGCCAGCATCACGCTGCCTTCCACCACTTCGGCGACCACTTCGGCTGCGCCGGCCTGCTTCAAGGCTTCCACGTCAGTCTCGTCATTGGCGCGCACCACCACGGGCAGGTCGGGGCGTAATTCTTTGACGTGGCGCAAGATCGCCAGCGCGGAGTGCTTATCCTTGTATGAGATAACCAGCGCGCTGGCACGCATCAGACCTGCCGCCATCAGCACTTCGCGCTTTGCCGCATCGCCATAGACCACACTTTTCTTGGCAGCCAGGGCTTCGCGTACCCGGCGAGAATCGAGATCCAACGCGATGAAACGCAGGTTCTCTTGCCCCAGAAAATCTGCCAGCGCGTGACCGCTACGCCCGTAACCGCATATGATCACATGCCCCGTGCTTCCCATGCTTTGAATGGCGATCTGATGCATCTGCATGGCGCGATTGGTCCATTCCGCCGCCGAAAAACGCCGTGCGATGGTTTCGCCATGTTGTATCAGAAAAGGCGCGGCCAGCATGGAAAGGAGCATCGCGGCGAGGCATATCTGCAACAGCTCGGCATGCAACAAATGCGCGCTGTCGGTCAGCGTCAACAGCACAAAGCCAAACTCCCCGGCCTGCGCCAAACCGATGCCGCTGCGCAATGCTACGCCCCAGTCACCTTCAAACACGCGCGCCAACACCGCCACCACCAGCGCTTTACACCCGATCAGACAAATCACGGCCAGCATCACCCAACCCAGGTCGCTGACTACTTCGCCCAAGTTCAACTTCATCCCTATCGTGACAAAGAACAGCCCCAGCAACACATCGCGGAAAGGCTTGATGTCTTCTTCCACCTGGTAACGGTATTCGGTTTCAGAGATCAACATGCCCGCGACGAAAGCCCCCAAGGCCAACGACAGCCCGGCCAGCTCGGTGAGATAGGCCAGCCCCAGTGTGATCAACAGCACGTTGAGCATGAATAATTCCGAGGATTTTTGCCGCGCAACGACATGAAACCATGATCGCATCACGTGCTGGCCGAACACCAGCAGCACCACCAGCACCAGCGCGGCCTTCAGGGTCGCATACAGCAAGGTAGAGGGAAGGTGTTCCGAATTCGCTGCGAGCGCAGGAATGATGATCAGCAGCGGCACGACCGCCAGGTCCTGGAACAGCAACACACCCATCATCTGCCTCCCGTAGGGCAGATTCAATTCGGCGCGTTCGACCAACATCTTGCTCACGATAGCGGTCGAAGACATCGCCAGCACTCCGCCCAAGGCCAGGCCGGCGCGCCAATCCAGACCGAACAGCATGGCGGCCGCGATGACCAGCAGCAAGGTGACTGACACCTGTGCACCGCCCAGTCCGAACACGGTGCGTTTCATCGCCATCAGGCGCGTCAGGCTGAATTCCAGGCCGATGCTGAACATTAGAAACACCACCCCGAATTCGGCAAGATGTTGTGTCCCCCTCGATTCCGGTATCCATGCCAAGGCATGCGGCCCGATCAGGATGCCCACGGTCAGATAGCCCAGCATCACCGGCAAGCGCAAGATACGGCACAGCACCACGACCCCGACCGCCGTGGCGAGCAAAATCAAGACCAGAGAAAGTGAATTGTCCATCGTGTCGGTTGCGTTGTTTTTAGAACGCTCCGATGATGCCGCACTGACCGTGCATTTGCAAAGTTTTAGTCGCTGGTAGGTGGTAGCGAATAGCTGGTGGGGAACGGCGGGCTGCGATTCCGCTACCCGCTACCCGCTACCCGCTACTCGCTACTCGCTACCCGCTACTCGTTACTCGCGCTCACCTCCGGCATCTACCTTGCTATAATGCGGCGCATGAATAAACCATTCTCCGCAACGCCCCGTGCGCTCGACCTTGCGCGCGAGGTCTTAAACATAGAAGCAGCCGCTGTCAGCGCGCTCGCCGCTCGTCTGGACGACAATTTTTTGCACGCGCTGGATCTGATCCTGTCCTGCAAAGGTCGCGTGATCGTCAGCGGCATGGGCAAGTCCGGCCACATCGCGCGCAAGATCGCGGCGACCATGTCGAGCACCGGAACACCTGCCTATTTTGTGCATCCGGGCGAAGCCAGCCATGGCGATCTGGGCATGATCACCTCGGAAGATGTCATCATCGCGCTGTCGTATTCCGGCGAAAGTCAGGAGCTGATGACCATCGTGCCGGTGATCAAACGCCAGGGTGCGAAGCTCATCAGCATGACGGGCTTCCCGGCGTCGAGTCTGGGGATGGCGGCGAACGTGCATCTCAACGCGGCGGTGGACAAAGAAGCCTGCCCGATGGGGCTGGCCCCCACCGCCAGCACCACTGCGGCTCTCGCGCTGGGCGACGCGTTGGCGGTTGCCCTGCTCGATGCGAAAGGGTTCGACGCGGAAGATTTTGCCCGCTCGCACCCCGGTGGCAGCCTGGGGCGAAAACTCTTGACCCATGTGCGCGACATCATGCGTAGCGGCGAGCGTCTGCCAGCCGTCAGAGAAGATGCCATGTTGAGCCACGCGCTGCTGGAGATATCCAAAAAAGGCGTGGGCATGACCGCAATCGTGGACGCCGAACTGCATGTGCTGGGAATCTATACCGACGGCGATTTGCGCCGCACGCTGGAAAAACGTCTCGATTTCAACACCACACCGGTGCGCAGTGTGATGTCCGCGCATCCACGCTGCATCAGCCCCGACGCGCTTGCCGTCGAAGCGGTGCAGACTATGGAAACATTCAACATCAACCAAATGTTGGTCGTCGATGCGGACAATCGCTTGGTCGGCGCACTCAACATGCATGACCTGCTGCACGCCAAAGTCATATAATTTTACCGGAGAACCCTATGCTGCTCAGTCGCGCAAAACTAATCAAACTGGTTGCCTTCGATGTGGATGGGGTCATGACCGATGGCGGGCTGTATCTATCGGACTCCGGAAACGAGTTCAAGCGCTTCAACACGCTGGACGGACTGGGCGTCAAGCTGCTCAAAGCCACCGGCGTACAAGTGGCGATCATCACCGGCCGCACCTCGAAATGCGTGACCCTGCGCGCGCAGAATCTGGGCATAGAACACGTCTATCAGGGCGTGGAACACAAGCTCAATGCCATGAACGATCTGCTCAACAAACTCAAGCTCACCCGCGATGCGGCCGCGTACATGGGCGATGACGTGGTCGATCTGACGGTGATGCGCCACGTCGGTTTGGCGATCAGCGTCCCGGATGCGCCGCAGCTGGTGCGCGAACACGCCAATTACATCACGCAACGACGCGGCGGCCACGGTGCGGTACGCGAGGCCTGCGAATTGGTCATGCATGCTCAAGGCACGCTGGACACGCAATTGGCCCAGTATCTAGTATGACGGTCGCGTCGCGCGCGCGTTCCTGGTTGCCGCTCTTGCCCTTGCTGGGCATCTTGGCGGCGACCTATTGGCTGGATCAGCAAGCACAACCCGAAGCCGAGAAAACAGACAACCGCAAACAGCACACAGCCGACGCCATCGTCGACAATCTCCATGCGGTCACGTTGAATCAGCAGGGGACGCCCCGTTTCATCATGGCCGCCAAACAGCTGGTGCATTACTCGGATGACGACAGCACCACCCTGGATGCGCCGGACATCACGGCGATCACACCTATGCGCCCAGATGTACACATGACCTCCAAACACGGCGCGCTGTCCAGCAAAGGAGATGTCGTCGAACTCAACGATGACGTGAGAATCGTTCGTGCGGCCAGCAAGACACAGAACGAACTGGTGATGCTCACCGACTATGTGAAAGTCATGCCCGACCTGGAAACCGCCCAGACCGACCGACCTGTCGTGGTAACGGATGCGAACGACCACTTGAGTGCGGTCGGCATGGAAATGGACAACCGCGCTCAAACCATAAAATTATTATCGCAAGTGAAAGCCTCTAATGCCGTTGCGCAAAATTAGTTTGGTGCTGGCCGCATGGCTGTTCATCCCTGCAAGTTGGGCTGAACAGAACGACCGCAACCAACCGATGCAAATCGAAGCGGACCAGGTCGTTATGAACCAAACCGAGCAAATCAGCACCTTTACTGGCAATGTGCAAATCAACCAGGGCACACTGCAGATACGCGGCGACAAGATCATCGTCAGCCAGGACAAGCTGGGCAACAAAATAGGCGACATCTATGGCTCAACAGCCAGCTTCCGGCAAAAACGCGAGGGCTTGGACGAATACGTCGAGGGTTATGGTGAGCATATAAAATATGACACGCTCAAACAAACTGTGGACATATACGGTCAAGCCAGCCTCAAGCGCGATCTGGATTTCATCCGCGGCGAGCATATCAACTACAACGCGCAGAGCGAAACATTCCTGGTCGATAACGGCACTCCGGTCAACGGCGTGCCGCGCCAACGCGTGCGAGCCGTCATCCAACCCCAGACCAAAGACCAGCCCGCGCCGGCATCCCCCACGGAGAAAAAATGAGCGAATTGCGTGCGGTAGGCCTGCAAAAAAAATATGGCTCGCGCAGCGTGGTGCATGATGCGTCGCTCAACGTCAAGAGTGGCGAGGTGGTCGGCCTGCTCGGACCCAATGGTGCGGGCAAAACCACCTCGTTTTACATGATTGTCGGACTGGTCTCAGCCGACGGCGGCGAGATATTCATCGACGAACACAATGTCACCCATCTACCCATCCATAGACGCGCGCGTTTGGGTCTGGGTTATTTACCGCAGGAAGCCTCGATCTTCAGGCGTTTGACCGTGACACAAAATCTCCAGGCAGTGCTCGAATTACAGGGTTTGAGCAACGGCGAATTACAAGCCCGGCTGGAAGGTTTGCTGGAAGACCTGCACATCACCCATATCCGCGACAATCCGGCGATCAGTTTGTCCGGCGGCGAACGCAGGCGTGTGGAAATCGCCCGAGCCCTGGCGACCAATCCGCGGTTTATTTTGCTCGACGAGCCTTTTGCCGGTGTCGATCCGATCGCGGTCATCGACATCCAGAAAATCATTCGTTTTCTCAAGCAGCGCGACATCGGCGTATTGATCACCGATCATAACGTGCGCGAAACATTGGGCATTTGTGACCGCGCTTACATCATCAATGCGGGTGCTGTGATGGCGGAAGGCAAGCCCGATGAAATCATCTATAATGAGGGCGTGAGGAAAGTATATCTGGGCGAGCACTTCAAGCTATAACGCGAAGGAAACCCGGAACAAAAATCAGTAAATGAAAGCATCACTCCAACTACGCTTATCTCAGCAATTGACGCTGACACCCCAGTTGCAACAAGCCATACGCTTGCTGCAACTTTCCACGCAAGACATGCAGCAGGAAGTCTCGCGCATGCTGGAAGAAAATCCCATGCTGGAACTGGCGGAAGATAGCCAAACCATCCCCTTCTCCGGCGACACGCGCAGCCATACCGATACAGAAACCGCCCCCCCCGCCGAAACCGCACATAACGATGAGCGCGAAGACGACAGTATCGCAGGCGATTCCTTAGAATGGGGGACTATCCATGCTACCCGCAGCCACGACGACGAGGACGACGACGGATTCCCCGAACAAGCCGCACTGCAAGCCAGTTTGCGCGACCATCTGCATAGCCAGTTATCTACCACACAACTGGATGAGCATGACCGCAAGATCATCGGACTGTTGATAGACGCGCTGGACGACAACGGCTACCTGACGCAGGATTTGAACGAGCTCATAGAACTGCTGCCCGCCGAACTGGACATCACGCTGGACGATCTGGAAACCGCTCTGGTACAACTGCAACATCTGGACATGCCCGGCTTGGCCGCGCGCAATCTGGGCGAGTGCCTGGCGCTGCAACTCAAAGCCTTGCCGGAAGGCACGCCGCAGCGCGATCTGGCTATCAGTCTGGTGAGCCAGCACATCGAGCTTATCGCCGCCCACGATTTCGCGAAGATCAAAAAACTGCTGCGTTGCAGCGACGACCAGTTGCGCGCCGCGCAATTATTGATCGCCGCGCTCAATCCCAAGCCCGGCGCGGAGTTCGACCATGCGGTCGCGGACTACGTCATACCCGACATCGTCGTCGATAAATACAAGGGGAAATGGCGCGCGCGTCTGAACACCGAGGCGATGCCCAAACTACGTGTCAATCAGATCTATGCCAACATCTTGCAGCAACGCGACGACAAGAACGGTTCGCAACTCTCGGTACATTTGCAGGAAGCCAAATGGCTGATCAAGAATTTGCAGCAACGTTTCGACACCATCTTGCGGGTTGCTCAGGCCATCGTGCAACGCCAAGAAAAATTCCTAGAACACGGCGCGATAGGTATGCGGCCGTTGGTACTGAGGGAAATCGCCGATGAATTGGAATTGCACGAATCCACCGTATCGCGCAGCACCACACAAAAGTTCATGCTGACCCCGCGCGGCATTTATGAATTCAAGTATTTTTTTGGCAGCGGACTAGCAACGGAAAGTGGCGGTAGCTGTTCTTCCACCGCAATACGCGAACTGATCAAACAATTGGTCGGCACGGAAGACACCCGCAAACCCCTCACCGACAGCCGCATGTCAGAAATCTTGGCACAGCAGGGCATAGTGGTCGCCCGGCGTACCATAGCAAAGTACCGGGAAGCGTTGCATATACTCCCGGTGAATCTCCGTAAATCACTCTAAAAGGAGCACATCATGAACCTGAATATCACCGGACACCATTTGGAAATCACTCCCGCGATCCGCGAATACACGACCGGAAAATTCGGCAAGATCAAACGTCATTTCGACCATGTGATCGATGTGCAGATCATTTTATCCGTCGAGAAGCTCAAGCAAAAAGCCGAGGCTACCGTACATATCAGCGGCAAAGACGTTTTCGTGGAATGCGATGACGACAATCTCTACGCGGCAATCGACATCCTGGTGGACAAGCTTGATCGTCAGGTGATCAAGCACAAGGAAAAACTCTCTGGGCGCCGCCACGATGAATCGGGCAAGCACACCGCAGTAGCGGAATAAATTCCCGGGCGGCAGCGATGTCGCCCGTTTTTTTGCCTTACCTGATCGCTCATCATGAATCTAATCAGCAAAATATTGCTACCCGGCAACATCCTGTCAGATAATGATTCTAGCAGCAAAAAACGGGTGTTTGAACGCGTCGGTCTGTTATTTGAGAACAACCAGCAGATCGCACGCAGCACGGTTTTCGACAGCCTGTTCGCCCGCGAAAAACTCGGATCTACGGGCCTGGGCCAAGGCGTTGCGATCCCGCATGGACGCATCGCAAAATTGCGCGAAGCCACAGCGGCTTTCGTCAAAACCAGCCATCCCATCCCGTTCGACGCCCCGGATGGACAGCCTGTCAATATGATCTTTGTGCTGCTCGTGCCCGAACGTGCGACCGATTTGCACCTGCAAATTCTGGGCGAGTTGGCGCAAATGTTCAGCGACCCGCAGTTCCGCGACCAGCTGAACGCGTGTCATGACCCCGTCGCTATTCATCAACTGTTTTACCACTGGAACACGACGACATGAGCCAGGTCAACATCCGGCAACTGTTTGAAGACAAACAAGAGCGGCTCGGACTCACCCGCATCGCCGGGACCGACGGCGTGGATCACATCATCGACAGCGACCAGGTCAATGCCTCGAACAAGGGCCTGATCGGCCATCTCAATCTGATTCACCCTAACTGGGTGCAAATCCTGAGCGAAGTGGAGCTGGACTATTTCCGCGAACTGAATGCAAGCCAACGCGAGGCGGCGTTTGCCAAGATCGTCAAACAGGGCACCACGTGTTTGATCGTGGCGGGCACCACCGACATCCCGGCGGAACTCATCGCCTTCGCCAACCAATCGCACATTCCGCTGTTCGCCTCGCCCCAGCCCAGCGTGCACCTGATGTGGCTGATACGCCACTATCTGGCCAAAGAACTGGCCGAATCGACCACCCGCCACGGCGTGTTTTTGGATGTGCTGGGCGTGGGCGTGATGGTCACCGGTGAAAGCGCGGTGGGTAAAAGCGAATTGGGTCTGGAACTCATCACGCGCGGCAACGGTCTGGTGGCCGACGACATCGTCGAACTGCATCGCATCGCCCCCGACACACTCGAAGGCCGCTGCCCGGAATTGCTGCGCGATTTCCTCGAAGTACGCGGCTTAGGAGTCTTGAACATACGCACCATGTTTGGCGAAACTGCCGTGCGCCGCAAAAAGAGTCTCAAGCTTATCGTGCATCTGCACCGCCCGCCCGGGGGCGATCTGTCGCAAGTGGAACGCTTGCCCTTGAACGCCTCGCATCAGGAGATCCTCGGCGTGAACATCAGCACGGTCAACATCCCCGTGGTGGCGGGACGCAACCTCGCCGTACTGGTCGAAGCCGCGGCACGCAATTTCGTGCTGCAACAGCGCGGCATCAACACCATGGACGAGTTCGTCTCGCGGCATGATCAGATGATGTTGAGGTGACATGCAGCTTTTTTTAATTAGCGGACTCTCCGGTTCCGGCAAGAGCGTGGCCCTCAAAGTGCTTGAGGACAGCGGCTATTACTGCGTAGACAACCTGCCCGCCGATCTGCTTGCGACGTTGGTGGAACATTTGCAGACCGCCGGCTACCGCAAGATCGCCGTCAGCATAGATGTGCGCAGTGCCAACAGCGTGCAACATCTGCCGCCGCTGCTGGCCCAGCTCAAGCAGCAAGGTGTGGATGTGCACGTGATCTTTCTCGACGCGCAAAGCGACACACTGGTCAAACGTTTTTCCGAGACCCGCCGTTTGCATCCTCTCAGCGACGGTGTCCGCACCCTGCCCGAATGCGTACAACGCGAGCGCGAACTGCTCGTCGGCATCAGCGACATCGGCCACCGTATCGACACCAGCGAAGTGCATGCGAACGCGCTGCGTGCCTGGATCAAAAAATTCATCCGCGTCGATCGCGCCCAGCTGACCCTGCTGTTCGAATCGTTCGGTTTCAAGCACGGCCTACCGCTCGATGCCGATTTCGTATTCGACGTGCGCTGCCTGCCCAACCCGCATTACAACCCGGCCCTGCAATCCCTGAGCGGACGCGACCAGCCTGTCATCGAGTTCCTGGAGCGCACGCCCGAAGCGCAAGCCATGTATTCCGACATACGCGACTTCATCGCGCGCTGGCTACCCAGCTTCATCGCGGACAATCGCAGCTATTTCACCGTCGCCATCGGCTGCACCGGCGGGCAGCACCGCTCGGTGTACCTGGCCGAAAAACTCGCGCATCATTTCGAGTCGGAACAGCAAGTCCTGGTACGTCACCGCGAACTCAAACACTAATGCTGCCATATCTCAAACCCGGCGACTGGCTATTCCTGTTACTGGGCGGCATCGCGGTGGGTTTGCTCACGATGAGATTATGGAGCGGCGACCTGGCCGACCATGCCGTCATCCGCAGTGGCGGGAAAATATTCCGCGTCGTGCCGCTGTCCACCGACCAACAGATCGCCGTTCCCGGCCCCCTGGGGACCAGCGTCATCACGATAGAAAAACACCGCGCACGCATCAGCTCCGACCCCGGCCCGAGACAATACTGCGTGCGCCAAGGCTGGCTGCAACAAGCCGGAGAGGTCGCCCTGTGCCTGCCCAACCAAGTGAGCGTGGAACTGACCGGCAAACGAAAAAAATATGACAGCCTCAATTACTAGGAGCGAGGATTGAGGATCGAGGATCGAAATTCAGAATCGGGGAGCAAGGAGCGAGTGGACACCACCACTCCGAATAAAGCGCGCCCCTCAATCCTCAATCCTCAATCCTCAATCCTCACGCAATCCCCGATCCCCGGTCCCCGATCCGCGATCCTCCATCCTGATGCCCAAGACCACCACATCGCGCGCATGGCGGCGGTGGCTCTTGGCTTGACGGTATTGGAGAATGCCATCCCCTCGCCGCTGCCCGGCGTAAAACCCGGCCTGGCCAACATCGTCACGCTCATCGTGCTGGCCCGCTACGGCTGGCGTGTCGCGGCCTGGGTATCGTTGCTGCGCGTGGTTGCCGGCAGCCTGTTGTTCGGCAGTTTCCTCACACCGGGATTTTTCCTGGGCTTATCCGGCGCGCTGTGCAGCCTCATCGTGCTGGCCTTCGCGCAACACCTGCCGGCGCGCTGGTTCGGTGCGGTCAG